>NZ_CP191849.1:6980000-7300000 GCF_050956135.1 Actinoplanes sp. CA-131856
CGACGCGACCGGGCGGGTGCTGAGCACGACCGGCGGCGAGGCCCGCGTGGTCAGCCCGGTGGCCGCCTCCGCGTCACCGTCCGCTTCGCCTTCGCCGTCGCCTTCCCCCTCCTCCCCCTCGGAGGACGCTCCGATCGCCGACGAGGCAGTCGAGGAAGACCCGGAGCCGTCTCCCGCCGCGCTGGTGCCGGCGTCGAGCAGCACGAGCGTGCTCGGCATCGGGCTCATCGTCGGCGCGCTGATGGTCTTCCTGGGCGTCGGCATGCTGCTGCGGCTGCGCGCCCGCAACCGCCGCAACGCGGCCGTGGCGGCCGAACTGCCGACGGGCTTCTACACAGCGCCACGCCGGCGATAGCTACGGATCGTGTCGCTGATCCGGCTGACCGTAGGGGATCGGCAGGCTTACGTTCGCATCGATTCCCGGTACGCCCCTGGCGCTAGGCGGTCACCGGATCTTCGGAGATGCAAAGGAGCATCGCCATGACCGATCGCTTCGATCCCAACATCCCACCCACCGGGCCGACCGACCCCGCCATCGAGGGCGAGTTCCTCGGCATCGTCGGCATCACCGAGAGGCCCACGCTCGGCAAGTCGAACCTCGTGGTGAACCGCGCGAAGCCGTTCGACATCGAGGTCCGCTGGCGGGTCTTCGGCAACCTCGTGCCGCTCTGGCTGACGGCGCTGTCGGTGCGCACGCAGGACTGGGTCGTCACGGCCTTCGCGGAGTCGCAGGGCCCCGGCGACGAGGTGTCGCTGGGCGAGGTACGGGTGCCGGTACGCGGCCCGTTCTTCACCCAGGACGAGAGGTACGCGGCCAAGCTGACAGTTCCCGCGTTCACACTGCCCGAGGGCGACCCGGGCAACACGATCCAGGCCGGCGTCTACAAGATCGTCGTCACGACGTTCCTCGACTCAGACCTCGGACCGGTCGGCTACGACATGATGGGCTACGCCGAGGGCCCCATCATCAAGGTCGAGGACCCCGAGTAGGAGCCGGGCCGGCCGCTTGGACAACGGCGTCCGGGCGGCCGGCCTTCCGCGCCGGCTCGCTCAGGAGACGTCGACGCCTTCGATGCTGATGCCACCGAGAGAGCCGACGTGCCGAGCGGAGAAGTCGCCGCGATCGATGACCGTCAGGCGGGGCCGCGACTTGCCGACCACCACGCGCCGCCCGCACGAGTCGTCGGTGCAGACGAAGAGCACTTCGTTGGCGTTCTCCGCCTCGCAGATCATCTCGTGAAATGCCATGTCGACCTCATCTCTGGCCGGGCTGCTGGGATACCCCCGGCGGATCGGCTTCAATCCATCGTCCCCTTTCCATCGCCATCTCCTCCTCTTCCATCGCCATCTCCTCCTCGGAGCACACTGTCTCTCCCTCGGAGCACACCGTGGATGAAACCTCGCGCATGACCCCGGCGGCGCGCGCCGCCCTGGTCGCGCTCTCCCAGAGCAGCTGTGACTTCCCCGGCTGCCGTACGCCCGTGATGGTCTTCCTCGGCACCGAGCCCGAGGTCAACGTCGAGCCGGTACCGATCCGCGGCGCCGACCCGGACGGCCCCCGCTACACACCCGATCTGACCGCAGACGAGCACGATGCCTTCGACAACCTGCTCCTGCTGTGCGTCCCGCACCGCAAGACGATCGACCGCGACGAGAGGGCCCACCCCGTCGAACTGCTCCAGACCTGGAAGCCGAAGCCACCGGGCCCCTTGTCCTCGCTGCGGGCCTTGACCGAGCAACGGCTGGACGCCCTGCTGACCACAGCCTTCAGATCCGCCCACGACGAGATCGACGAGGCCTTGACCGCCTTCGAGAAAACCGACCCGGCAGCCGCCCAGCTCTTGCGCGACTTGACCGACACCCTGCACGACCAGCGCACCCGCTACGGCGCCGACCCCCGCCTGACCACAGCCTTGACCAGCATCAACGAGCGACTCGACACCTTGCTGGCCGGCACTCCGCCGCCCCGCCCACCACAGCGCGTGAACATAGGCTGGCGCTCCTAGCCTCTGAACGACCGTCTGGCGGCGCTCTCAGAACTGCTGGACGACGGTCTGGCGGCGGGCTTCGTGGACATCGGCCATGAGCTCGTCCCAGACCTGGTCGGCCCGCAGCGGAGCCACGCCGGCCGGCCCGCCCACGCGCGCGTGCGAATATTCCCACCACGCGGCGACCCGCACCGGCCAAAGACCGACCTCGACCGCCCCGGCGATGAAGCACCGGTGGGCGAGCAGGGTCGCGGCCAGGGTCTCCGGGTCGAGATCAAGCGTCTGGTCGTCGACCGCCTTACCGAGCGCGCGCACGTCACGATGCATCTCGGAGTAGGCGATCAGCCCCGGCATCGCGGGCAGGCGCCGGTGCGCCCCCGGCTCGACCAGATCGTCGGCGTAGGCCGGGTTGAAGACCACGTCGTCCACCGTCACGATCAGCGGCAGCGACTTGCGCCCCCGGCGCACGTCGAGCTGCACCGCCGGCGCCCGGGTGGGCACGAAGACCGACTGCGCGTCGAGCACGTCGTCCGGATCGAGCCGCGCGGTGTCCCCGATGGCCGGAATGTGCACGGTGAGAAGACCGCGATGGATAGCGACTTCGGCGTTCGGGACCTCGCCCAGCGCCTCGACGATCTCGAAAACCTGCACGCTCCCGTTATACGCCATGGCCGCCATGACCAGGCCAACCGCCCGGTGTTAACACATCATTTCTGATCTATAACTTGGACATTGCGGTGGGAGCGCTCCCATGCCATGCTGTCGGGACAGCCGGGGAGCGATGCCCCTCGATGCCTCTCCCGGCCATCCCCCGCCACCGCATGTCTCGAGGAGCCACCACATGAGACCTGTCCTCACCCGCGGTCTGACCGCGGCCGCCGCGGCAACGCTCGTCTCCGGTCTCGGCGTCGCCGTCGCGACCAGCGCGAGCGCCGCCGCCGGCTGCCGGGTCGACTACACCGCCAACAGTTGGAGCACGGGGTTCACCGGCGCGGTGACCGTGACCAACCTCGGCGACCCGATCTCCGGCGGCTGGCGCGTGACCTGGGCCTTCCCGGGCAACCAGCAGATCACCCAGGGCTGGAGCGCGACCGTCTCGCAGTCCGGCCAGAACGTCACGGCGACCAACCCCTCCTGGTCGACCACGATCGGCACCAACGCGAGCGTCAACTTCGGCTTCAACGCCAACTACTCGGGCACCAACGCCAACCCGGCGAGCTTCTCGCTCAACGGCACGGTGTGCACGGGCGCGACCACCCCGACCACACCCCCGCCCACGACCCCGCCACCCACCACACCGCCACCGACCACGCCACCGCCGACCACACCCCCGCCGAACAACGGGAGCAAGGTCGACAACCCGTACTCCGGGGCCCGGGGTTACGTGAACCCGGAGTGGAAGGCGAAGGCCGAGGCCGAGCCCGGCGGCAACCGGGTCTCGAGCAACCCGACAGCGGTCTGGCTCGACCGGATCGCCGCGATCGAGGGCACCGACAACAGCAGCTCCAACGGCTCGATGGGCGTTCGTGACCACCTCGACGCCGCTCTGGCGCAGGGCGCCGGATACATCCAGTTCGTGATCTACAACCTCCCCGGCCGTGACTGCGCCGCCCTCGCCTCCAACGGCGAGCTCGGCCCGAACGACCTGCCCCGTTACAAGGCCGAGTACATCGACCCGATCGCCGCGATCCAGGCCGACTCCAAGTACGCGAGCCTGCGCATCATCAACATCGTCGAGATCGACTCGCTGCCGAACCTGGTGACGAACACCTCGGGTCAGGCCGGCGGCACCGCGGCCTGCGACACGATGAAGGCCAACGGCGGTTACGTGCAGGGCATCGGTTACGCCCTGAACAAGCTCGGCGCGCTGAGCAACACCTACAACTACGTCGACGCCGCCCACCACGGCTGGATCGGCTGGGACTCGAACTTCGGCCCCACCGCCGACATCATGCTCCAGGCCGCCCAGGCCTCGGGCAGCGTCAACAACGTGCAGGGCTTCATCACCAACACGGCCAACTACTCGGCCCTGCGTGAGCCGTTCGTGCAGCCCAGCACCACGGTCAACGGCCAGAGCGTCCGCCAGTCCAAGTGGGTCGACTGGAACCAGTACACCGACGAGCTGACCTTCGCACAGGCCTTCCGCACGAAGCTGGTCTCGGTCGGCTTCAACTCCAACATCGGCATGCTGATCGACACCTCCCGTAACGGCTGGGGCGGTTCGCAGCGGCCCACGGCGGCCAGCACCTCGACCGACGTGAACACCTTCGTCGACCAGTCCCGCATCGACCGCCGGATCCACGCCGGCAACTGGTGCAACCAGTCCGGCGCCGGCCTCGGCGAGCGCCCGACCGCGGCCCCGGCCAGCGGCATCGACGCCTACGTCTGGGTCAAGCCCCCGGGCGAGTCGGACGGCTCGAGCTCCCTCATCCCGAACGACGAGGGCAAGGGCTTCGACCGGATGTGCGACCCGACCTACACGGGCAACGCCCGCAACGGCAACAGCCTCAGCGGCGCCCTGCCCAACGCCCCCATCTCCGGGGCGTGGTTCTCCGCGCAGTTCCGCCAGCTGATGGCGAACGCGTACCCGCCGCTCTCGTAAAGCGGTAACCATGACCGCCGGGCCCCGCTCTAACCCACGAGGAGCGGGGCCCGGTGTTTTCCACACGCTTGGGCGCCGAAGTCCGATAAGAAAGAACGGTGGAAATCACCAAGGTCGCCTGGACCGTCACCGGCCGCCGCCTCACCGCGGCGGCCGGCTCCGTGACCGGCAACCGCTACACCGACAACTACGACGTCCTGCACCTGGACCCCGGCGACCCGCTGGCCGTGGTGGCGGACGGCATGGGCGACGGTCCCGGAAGCACCGTCGCCGGCAACACAGCGGTCGAAGCCTTCGTCCGCTCCCTGCGGGAACCGGCCCTCTCCCCCGAGCCGGCCGCCCTGCGGGCCGCGGCGGCACAGGCCCAGGACGCCGTCCGCAGCGCGGGAAGCAACCTGCCCGAGCTGACCGGCAGCACGCTCACGGCCTTCGCGGCCGCCGACAGCCCCGACGCGGACGCCTGGATCGTGCAGCTGGGCGACTCGCGCGCCTATCGCCTGCGCGACGGCCTTCTCGACCTGCTCACCATCGACCACACCATCGCCTGGGTCGGCGTGCTGAACGGCTGGTTCGCCGCCGACTCGGACGAGGCCGCGGCCGCCCGTTACCGCCTGACCCGATACGCCGGCCACCCCGACGCGCCCGAGCCCGACCTGCTCAACGTCTCCCTCCGCCCCGGCGACGTCTATCTGCTCTGCACCGACGGCGTCTCCGACCAGCTGACCTACGAGCGGCTGACCCGCATCCTGGCCACCGACGACCCGGCCGCCGCCGTGGCCACCCTGCTCGACGACACCCTCTCCGCGGGTGGCAGCGACAACGCGACGGCTGTCGTGATCCGCGTGGAACGAACGGTCTAGAGTTCTCATCTTCGCCCTCCTCCTGGCGTCTTCGGCCCGCCAAGCCTCCCGTCGTTCGCGAGGGATGTCGTCAGCCTCTGGGTTGTCAGACCGTGGGTGGACGCCGGCCCGCACCGCTTGCACCATGATGGAGCCCTCGGCCGCCTCAGCGAGGGAGTTCATCGATGGCCAGGACACTCAGCTATGCCGACGCCGCGCGCTTGCTCGGCGGCGCTGACAGCAAGCTGGTCACGGCCCTCGACACGGTGGCCGGCGGCCTGCTGCTGGCCGCGGTGCCCGCGTTCCCCGCGGTGCTCGGCCTGTTCGACGCCAAGGCCGAGTTCGCGCGGCTCGGCCGCGACCTGGTCCGCGGCGCCACCGAGAAACGCAGCGGCCTGTCCCGCCACGGCCGCACCCAGCGGATCGAGGCCGCCCACGCGGTACTGGTGGTGACCGCGTTCTTTGAGGAGCTGGCCGACGCCGGGCTGCCCTTCAGGTTCGCCGATCTCGAGCTGACCCGCGCCGAGCAGGAGTCGCTGGCCGGCGCCCGCGCCGAAGCGGCCGCGACAGGGCTCGCCAACAGCAGTCTGACCTCATCCGTGCCGCTGCCCTCGCCGCGCGAGGCCGAGGAAGACTTCCGGCGCCGGCTCAGCCGGTTCTACGTGACCCTTTCCGTCGCCACCCTCGATTTCGTCAACGGCCTGGCCACCGTCGCCGAGCTGCCCTCCGACGCCCATCGCGGCACGGTCGAGGTTCTCGACGCGGTCCCGGAGAGAGCGGTCGAGCGCTACGACGACCTGGTCCGCCGGCTCGCCGTCGACTTTCCCGAGGTCGCGCTCTGGTCGGCGGGCCGGCGGGACGCCGCCACCCAGGCCCGGGTCGGTGAGCTCGCCACCGGCATGTCCAGCATGCAGCGCCTGCTGACCGACATCTCCACCGGCCGTCTGCCCGACGAGCGCCGCGCCTCCCTGTCCAACGCCTACCGCGCGGCGCTCGATCGCCCGATCGTGGAGTCCTCCGACGCCCCGGCCGGGCTGCGTATCCCGACGCTCGACGAGGCGTACGTGCAGCCGCTGTTCCGGGTCGCGCGGGTGCGGCCCGGCGTCCCGCCCAGCGACGAGCAGTGGTGGTCGGCCCGGGCCGTACGCGCCGACATGGACGAGTTCCTCACCGGATATCTGACCTCACCCGGGGCCGTCGTCGCGCCGCTGCTGGTCCTCGGCCAGCCCGGCTCCGGCAAGTCCGTGCTGACCAAGGTCATGGCCGCCCGCCTGCCCTCGGCCGACTTCCTGCCGATCCGGGTCGTTCTGCGCGAGGTTCAGGCCGACGACGAGCTGCAGGACCAGATCGAGTACGCGGTCAGGTCCGCCACGGGCGAGCGCGTGGAGTGGCCGGCCCTGGTCCGCTCGGGCCCCGACACCCTGCCCGTCGTGATCCTCGACGGCTTCGACGAGCTGCTCCAGGCCACCGGGGTCAGCCAGACCGACTACCTGATCCGCATCGCCCGTTTCCAGCAGCGCGAGGCCGATCAGGGCCGCCCCCTCGCGGTGCTGGTCACGAGCCGCACCAGCGTCGCCGACCGGGCCCGGGCCCCGGAGGACACGGTCGCGCTGCGCCTGGAGCCCTTCGACGACGCTCGCGTCGAAGCGTGGCTGCGGGTCTGGAATGCCGCCAATGGCGGCTGGCTGACCGCCCGGGGTCTGTCGCCCCTGCCCGCGCCCACCGTCCTGCGGCACCGTGACCTGGCCGGCCAGCCCTTGCTGTTGTTGATGCTGGCCCTCTACGACGCCGACGGCAACGCTCTCCAGGGTCTGACCGGCGACCTGGGCCAGGGAGAGCTGTACGACCGCCTGCTCCGCAACTTCGCCACCCGCGAAGTCACCAAGCACCGGCCCGGCCTGGACGACCGCGGCCTCACCCGGGCCATCGACGAGGAGTTGCACCGTCTGGCGGTGGTCGGGCTGTCCATGTTCAACCGGGGCATCCAGTGGATCACCGAGCTCGAGCTGGAAGCCGACCTGGCCGCCCTCCTGGTCCCGGCCTCTCCCCTGGGCCGCTCCGACCTGCGCGCCCCGTTGACCGCGGCCGAGAAGGCGCTGGGCCGCTTCTTCTTCATTCACCGCTCGAAGGCCTCACGAGACGGCGCCGACCTGCGAACGTACGAGTTCCTCCACGCGACGTTCGGCGAATACCTCGTCGCCTGGATCGTCTGGCGTGCCCTCCGCGAGATCGCCGCCCGCGAGGCCGTCTCGGAGTTCTCCCTGAGCGCCGCCCCGGCCGACGACGACCGCCTGCACGCACTGCTGTCGTTCGCCCCGCTCTCCAACCGCTTGCCGATCCTCGCGTTCCTGGCGGAGAAGACCGCGTCGTTGACTCCGGACGAGCGCGGTCCCCTGGCCGAGCTGGTGATCCGCCTCTTCCGGGCCGCGCATCTCCCTCGCGCCGCCCGCACCTACGAGGCTTACCAGCCACGCCACCAGTCCGTGCCGGCGCGACATGCCGCCTACAGCGCCAACCTGGTTTTCCTGGCCACCTGCCTGTCCGGCGTTCTCACCGCGCGGGAGCTGCTCGGCCCGGTCACCGACCCGGTCGGCGCCTGGCACCAGGAAGTGCTGTTGTGGCGCTCTCAGCTCACCAGCGACGAGTGGTCGGGCATCAGCAAAGTCCTCGATCTGGAGCGGACGTGGGAGGGCGAGGAGCGCAGCTTCCGGCTCTCGTTGACGCAGGACGAGATCGCACCGCCGCCGGTCGACCCGGCCTGGACCTACGGGTTGCCCTACACCGACGGGCGGCGGGACATCTACGCGCAACACGGCGCACCTCAGCTCGTCCGCAAGGAGTACCTCCAGTGCGGAAACCTGGACGACGTGCTGATGCACACCGTGGAGCCGCTGTTCGACCGCCTCGGCGAGACCGTGAACCTCTTCGTGGGTGTGCCGGGCACGGGCTATGTCTCCGCCGCCGCCCTCTTGATGCGGACCTGGTTCCTTCCACTGCACGACATGACCGACGACGAACGGACGTCGGCCTACCTGACCTGCCTTCAGGCGTCCGCCCACCTGACCGCCGACGTCCGGGCGGACTACCTCAAGCTGTTCTTCGACCGCCTCGCGACCGACACGGCGGCGACCGTCGCGACAGCTCTGGAGGTCCTGCGGCAGTACGGCCCGATGGGGCCGTTTGTTCATGACCACGTCGATGCCGCGGTAGCCGCCTGCGGCGCCGTCTTCCTGCAACGGACGGAAGCTGGCGACGCGGGCGGCTCAGATCTGCTCGGCACGGTGCTGTATTCCGTCCTTCCTCCACCCGAGGAAGGCAATTCCGAGCCGGTCGCGCACGCCTGGGTCCTTCTGGCCGAGCTCGGAGTCCCTGTGCGCCGCCGGAACTCCCATCGCGGATGGGAGGCGTTTCCCACCCTGACCGCGCGCTGGCAGCGGGCGGTTTCGTCGGATCGGGGCGGCGAGGTAAAGGAGGTGAGGGAGGTCAGCTGAAGTCGAAGGTGGCCACCACGGGGGCGTGGTCGGACTCGGGGAACTTGATGTCGGTGGCGAAGGACTGGGACTCGTCGTGGAGGAGTTCGTTGTGGATTTCTGAACCTCGGTAGTGGGCCAGCATGTTGCGGGTCACCAGCATGTGGTCGAGCATGTCGCCCTTGCCCTGGTGGAACAGGGTGTAGCGGGAGGACTCGGGGATGGTGGTCTCGATGGGCACCAGGACCCGGCCGGCCAGGGCGCCGTTTCCGGTGTCCTCCACCTGGCCCCTGATGGCCAGGACCGGGACCTCGTCGGGGGTGGCGTTGAAGTCGCCGGCCACGACGATGCGGGCGTCCGGGTTGGCGTCCAGGAGCTGGTCGACCAAGCGGCGGATCTCCAGGGCCTGGGCCATGCGCTTCATCGACGAGATGAAGCTGCCCTCGGCCCACGAGTCGGCGCTGCGCCAGGTGTAGGCGTCGATGGTCTGGCCCGGGATGTCGGACGGGATCTTGCTTTTCAGGTGGACGTTGATGATGTGGAGGGGGGTACCGGCGACGTTCAGTTCCACGTGCAGGATGGGGCGCTCCACGTTGATCTCGATGGGGAACTGGTCGGGCGGGTTCGCCGTCAGGCGGCGGTAGGTGGGTGCCTTGACCAGCTCGTTGCGGAGCTGGTGGCGGGCCAGGACCGGCAGGTGGGTGGCCACGACGAGGTTGCGCTCGTTGTAGACGCCGTCGTCCTTCGGTTTTGTGCTGACCAGTTCGGCGCCCTCGAGGTTTGTGCCCGTCAGGAGCTCGCGCAGGGCGTGCAGGTCGCGGGGGCGGCCAGGGCGTTCCTGGCCGTGCACCTCTTGGAAGCAGGCGATGTCGGCGCGCAGCCGCTTGATCTGCGGGCGCATGAGGGCGATGCGGTCGGCGAGCGACGGGCGGGCGCCGGCCGGGGTCTCGTCGAAGTTCTCCAGGTTGAACGTCGCGATGCGCATGGAGCGAATCTAGGGGTTGAGCTGCGGAAACAGGAGTCGAATGTCCTAGATCCAGCAGCATGGAGGCGGATCGATGGATCCGCCCCCACGCGCGGGGTCAGTTGCCGGATTCGTACAGGGAGGTGATCTCGGTGGCCGACAGGGCCCTGTCGTACAGGTGGACCTGGTCGACCGTGCCGTCCAAGTAGTCGACCGGGTTGCCGCCGTACTTGCCGCGGCCGATCACCGTGTTGCCGGTCGGGGCGGCCTGGGGCAGGCACGCGCTGACCGAGCCGGCGAGCGTGCCGTCGACGTACAAGCGCAGCTCGCCCTTGACCGTGTCGCGGACACCGACCAGGTGGTACCACTGGCCGGGGTTCGGCTTGAACGACGCCAGGGCGCGGACGCCGGCGAAGCTCATCGCGAAGCGCTGGTCGGCGCCCGAGTACTGGAGGAAGAAGTCGCTGTTCGACGGGCCGTCCTGGCTGATCACCGTCTGGAAGGCACCGTCGGCCTTGTCGAGTTTCACCCAGGCCGCGGCCGAATAGTCCGACGCCGTGTTCAGGATCGGCGCGCCGGCGTCGAGGAACTCCGACGAGCCGTTGAGTGCGACACCCTGGCCGTTGCGCCCGTCGACGAAGGAACCGGCCGGTGTCAACGAGCCGTACGAGCCGTCGAGCGGCCAGAAGGCGATACCGGTCAGGCCCGGCGTACCCGGGGGCGGCTGCGGCACCGAGGCGCCCGAGCCGTTCGCCTGGCGGATGATCTTCTGGTTGATGGCCTTGACCTTGCGCAGGTCCATTTTGGTGACCTGACGGTCGTACGTGAAGAAGCCGTTGAGCTCGCCCTCCACGTCCGAGAGCTGCGTGTAGATGGCCGCGCTGATGCCGCAGTACTGCGCCGAGGTCAGCACGTCCTCCTGGTTGGCCACGTACCTGGCGGTCAAGGTCGCCGAATCGGGTGTCATCTCGTACGCCTGGCCGTCGCCGAACCACATGTGATTCGAGGTCTTGAGGCCGTAGCCGCCGTGCTCGCCGTCGATCGACACCCGGGTCTCCGACGGCGCCGGTGAGGCCGGGCCGAGGTACTGGTGGAAGTCGATCACGTCGCCGGCGCCGGAGTCGCCCTTCGAGTTGCAGCAGTTCACGCCGCTGTGCGCGTTGACCAGCCGGGACGGGTCCTGCTCCTTCACCGACGTGGCGATGCGGCCGGTGGCCGCCCGGTCCCACTCGCCCCAGCCCTCGTTGAACGGCACCCAGGCGACGATCGACGTCCACGACGCGTGCTCGCGGACCATCTCGTGCAACTCCGCCTCGAACTGGTCACGCCACTCGGGCGGGATCGGGCCGGTGTTCGCCGACGGCATGTCCTGCCACACCAGCAGGCCCAGCTTGTCGGCCCAGTAGTACCAGCGGTCCGGCTCGACCTTGATGTGCTTGCGGACCGCGTTGAAGCCCATCGCCTTATCCTGCTGGAGATCCCACTTCAGCGCGGCGTCGGTCGGCGCCGTGTGCAGGCCGTCCGGCCAGAAACCCTGGTCGAGGTTGGCCATGTTGAAGACGATCTTGCCGTTGACGGTGATGCGGAGCTTGCCGTCGGCGCCCTTGGCGGTGCCGACCGTGCGCAGGCCGAAGTACGAGCCGACCGTGTCGACCGTGCGGTTGTTGTCGAGCAGGGTGACCGTCAGGTCGTACAGGAAAGGATCGTCGGGGGTCCAGAGTTTGGGTTTGGTGATCGGCAGGCGCAACTCCGCGCCGGCGGCGCCCGACACCGAGCCGACGACGCGCGAGCCGTCGCGCGCCACCGCCTTGACCGTCAGACCGCTTCCGCCGGAAGTGTTGACCTTGAGGCGAAGGTCCGACAAAGAGGGCGTCGAAACCACGTCGGTGATCGAGGCGGCGGGGACCGGTTCCATCCAGACCGTACGCCAGATGCCGCTGCTGCCCTGGTAGAAGATGCCCCGGTCGCCGGTGCGGCGCTGCTTGCCGATCGGCTGGCCGGTGGCGTCGGTGAGATCCTCGGCCCAGACGATCAGCTCCTGCGGCCCGGAGCCGGTCAGCGCGCCGGTGACGTCCACGTCGAAGCCGTCGTAGCCGCCCCGATGTGTGGCGACCTGCGTCCCGTTGACGTACACCTTGGCGTCGTAATCGACCGCCCCGAAGTTGAGGCGCAGGCGATTGCCCTGCCCGACCTTCCAGTTCGCGGGCACGGTGAAGGTCCGGCGGTACCACATGCGGTCTTCGTGCCGCTGAATGCCACTAAGAGCAGATTCGATGGGGTACGGCACCAGGACGCGCTCGCCGAGGCTCTGACCAGTGGGCACGGCCTGGTTGACCTCAGCCTTGGCGAACTCCCACACGCCGTTGAGGTTCTGCCACTTGTCGCGGGTGAGCTGCGGCCTCGGATATTCGGGCAGGGCGTTGGTGGGGCCGACCTTGCTCGTCCACGGTGTGGCCAGAGGCGGAATGCCGGGATGCCAGGTCGGGGCGGCGCTGGCGGGCGCGGCGCTGGCGGGGGCGGCCAGGCCGAGTGAGGCGGTGATGAGGAGGGCGGCTAGCAGGGCATGTCTTCTCACGCGCGAAGTCCCTTCGGTCGCTCGTGTTACGCCATGAGCCAACACATTTCAACAATGTTTCACAGGTAGCGTCAAGGACTCATGAACGTCGATGTCTGCCCGAAGAGGCAGGAACCGAGGTGCACCCGGCTCGCACTCCCCCGGCTGTCAAGCACCGGCGCCCGGTGCCGACTCATAAGGGCATGAGCGTGAGCAGCGAAATCCGGCCCCTGAGGCCGGAGTCCGTCGACGAGCCGCAGGAGGCGCTGCTCGCCGCCCTGGTCGCGTTCATGACCAAGGACACCCCGTCCGTGCAGCACGTCCTCGACCTGACCAGGCCACACCTCGAGCGGGCGGCCGGGCTCACCGCGGCCACCGTCTTCGAGCTGGACTCCGAGACCGGCCTGCTCTTCCCGACCGCGCAGCTCGGCGAGCCCGGCAAGCGCGACGCCCTCACCGCGGGCAAGGTCTTCCGCCTCGCGGCCGGCGCCGCCCCCAAGGTCACCGGCGAGCAGATGCCGATCCGGCTGCGCATCGGCGGGCAGACCGTCGGCGTGCTCCTGCTGACCGGCGACAAGCTGGCCGAGCTGCGCCCCGACGTGCTCGCCGTGCTCGCCCTGCACTTCGCCACCACCCTCCAGGGCCTGGCCGCCGAGAAGCAGCGGCAGTGGGTCTCGCACGTCTCGGCGATGATCCGCCGCCTGTTCGAGCAGGGCATGGCCGCCACCAGCGTCCAGGCCGCGGGCCGGGTGCTGGCCTCGGCGGCCGCCGACGGCTTCCGCACCGAGCACGGCGCGGTCGGCCTCGTCGACGAGAACGGCCTGGTCAGCTATGTGCACGCGGTCAACATGGAGGACGGGGACGCGGCTCTCGCCTGGATGATCGGACAGGCCGTGGCGCCGTTCCAGTCCTGGCGCGCGGTCCAGGACGGCAAGGTCGCGATGGTCAACGACGCCACCACCGACCGCCACGAGCCGATGGGCCTGGTGCCGGCGCTGGGACTGCGGTCGTACATCGCGATGCCCCTGATGTCGGCCACCGGCCCGGTCGGCCTGATCCTGTGCGGCGACTCGTCGGGCACCCGCGAGTGGACCAGCCGCGACCGGATCTTCGCCGAGCAGCTCTCGGTCGAGGGCACCCTCATCGTGGACAGCGCCGGCATGCGCCAGGCGGCTCAGGCCCACGTCGCGCAACTCAGCCACCAGGCGTTCCACGACTCGCTGACCGGGCTGCCCAACCGCAGCTACCTGATCGACCGTGCCGAGCGGGCGGTCACCGACGCCGCCGGGCACGGCGGCCAGGTGGCGCTGATGGTGCTCGACCTCAACGGCTTCAAGCAGGTGAACGACACCGAAGGCCACCAGGCCGGCGACGCGCTGCTCCAGCAGGTGGCCAAGCGCCTGCTGGGCGCGGTCCGCGACGACGACGTGGTCTCCCGGCTGGGCGGCGACGAGTTCGCGATCCTGCTGACCCGCGACCCGGACGACGCGGTGGCGGCGGCCGTGGCCGACCGCATCTGTGATCGCCTCCGCGAGCCCTTCACGATCGACGGCAAGCAGGTGACGGTGGGCGGCAGCGTGGGGTACGCGCTGTATCCGGAGGACGCCACGGATTACGAGGCGCTCATGAAGGGTGCGGACGCGGCGATGTACGAGGCCAAGCGGGACACCAAGAAGTACGGGGGTGGCAAGCGCCGCGCCCGCCCGCAGGTCAACTGAAGATGCCGGCGACCGAGACGCCGACGATGGCGCCGGCGGCCAGGAAGCCGGCGCCGAACCGGCGCGTCTCGGGGAGCCAGGCGGAAGCGCCGATGAGCAGGTAGAGAGGGACCCAGCCCCAGTACGGGGCGGAGAGGCCGGCCAGGGACGGGAAGGCGGTCATCGGGCCGAGCGAGCACAGGCACGGGCCGCCGCAGCCGAGGGCGATGCCGGCGAGAAGGCCGGCGAGCAGGCCCCGGTCGATGACCTCGGCCGGGACGCGCGGTGAGGCGACGGTGAGGGTGGGGTCGGCGTCGCCGGGCAGGTGGGTCAGGGTGATGACGTAGCCGGCGGGGTCGTGGACGACGAGGACGCGGCCGTCGGGGCCGGGGCCGTCCTCGACGCGGCAGCCGGACTCCTCCCAGAAGTGGCGGATCTCGTCGTAGACCGTGTCGGCGGTGTCGCCGAGGTCGGGCAGATGGCCGCCCCGGAGGATGCGGGCGCCGGGGCCGGGCGGTGGGCGCAGGAAGGCGGCCGGGAGCGGGACCAGGCGCAGGCCGGCGTGGGCGTGCAGGGTGGCTTCGAGGCGCTGTTCGACGCCGCGGGTGGCCGCCGCTCGGCTGAGTCCCTTCACCCCGCCGACGATGCCAGCCTTTCGCCCGAAATTTCGTGAAATGCGCCCGGAGTGAGCGCGGGCGCGGGGCAGGACGGGCGCGGGGCAGGGCCGGCGCGGGGCAGGGCCGGCGCGGGGTGGGGCGGGGCACGGGGCGGGCACGGGGCGGGGCGGGCGCGGGCGGGGTCAGGCGGCGCCGTCGGCTACTCGGGTGGCTCGGCCTCTCAAGGTGTCGCCCAGTTCGTGGTGGCCGGTCACGTCGTCGCGCAAGCCCAGGAGCCAGACTCGCAGGTCGGCTATGACGTACAGGTCCTGGCCCAGGTCGTTGGGCCACGGGACGGGCACCGGCGGGGGCACCACCGGGAGCGCCTCGCCCCGGCTCAGGCTGGAAGCGGCCCGGGTGAAGCACCCGGCCACGTCCTCGGCGGCGGCCGTCAGCTGGGCGTCGCATGGGAGCAGGCCTCCGGCGGGGCAGGAACGGACCAGCGCCTCCGCGCCCCGCACCGCGTGATGGCCCGCCAGCAACGTCGCCTGCCAGTCGACCGGGGAGTCCGGGTGGTGTTCGCTCTGGTAGAGCGCGAACGACGCCTCCGCCAGCAGACTCGCGCCCCGGGCCGCCGGCAGCGCCGGGCCCTGTTGGGAGCCCCTCGCCATCACCGCCACCGTCTCGCGGACCACCGACGCCGAGGCCGTCATGAAGTTCGCCGTCGCGCGGCGCAGCTCGCCCGCCCCTCCCCTGGGCCAGGCGAACAGGCCGATCAGCACGCCGACCACCGCGCCGATCACCACGTCCAGCACCCGCACCTCGGCCAGCCGCCAGTCGACCGGTGTCACCTGGGCGAAGACCAGCGTGATGACCAGCGTGAACAGCGCCTGCGACCAGCCCAGGCCGAGCAGCGGGCCGGAGGCGAAGCCGGCGATCATCACCAGCGGGAGCACCACCACGTACACCGTCGGGTCGACGTTCAGCAGCAGCAGGCCGGCCGCCACCACCGACCCGCCGATCGTGCCGATCAGGGCCGGCTTCAACGTCGAGCGGGTCTCCGCGGCCGACGCCCGCAGCACCGTCAAAATGGTCAGCAGGACCCAGAAACCGTGCGACAGGTCGAGCCCGCCCGCCACCAGCCGGGCCACCGCCAGCGCCGCCGCCAGCCGCAGCGCGCCCTGGAAGGCCACCGACCGGGGCGTCAGGTTCTCCTTCAGGCGGTGCCACCACAGGTACGGGGTGCTGCGCCCGGCGTACCAGAACGAGCCCGGAACCAGCGTCGCCGGCCTCTCCCCGGACGCGATCCGCACCGCGAAGACCAGCGACTTCGTCCATTCGCCGAGCGTCAGCGCCAGCGCGCCCAGTTCGAGCCGCTCCGGCGGCAGGCCGCTCGGGTCGGTCTCGGTGCGCGCGCGGCGGAAGTCGGCCAGCGCCGCCGTCAGCTTGCCGGTGTCGGGCAGCGGACCCCGGCCGTACAGCCACTCGGCGACCGTGTCGGTGCAGCCGGCCGCCGCCCGCAGCAGCCGGGCCGACGCCGGCAGGGTGACCGCCTGCCGGTCCTCCAGGAAGTACAGGTCGGCAGCCCGTCCCACCAGCAGGCGGGCCGTGCCGGCGGCCGCGCTGAGCGCCCGGTCCCGCCGCGACGCCGACGCCGGCCGCAGACCGGGTGGCAGCCGTGACGGGCGCAGCGCCTCGGCCGCCTCGGTGACCTCGGGCAGCAGGGCGGCCAGCCGGGACCGGCCGGTCGGCGTCGACGAGGACCAGTCGTCGGCCAGCGCGTCGAAGCACGACGACAGCAGCGCGACCGCATGGGCGAGCCGTTCCCGATAGGGCGCCGGCGTCGGGTCGGGCCACAACAGCAGCTCGGCCACGGCCAGCAGCACCACAGCCATCGTCACGCCGGCCAGCCGCTGCGGGAGCGACCCGGGGTCGTACGGCGGAAAGCACGGCAATATGTAAAGCAGTTGCATCCCGGCCGTGAGCCCGACCAGGCGAGGCCCGCCGACACCGACGAAGCTCACCGTGAAACCGAGCACGAACATGCCGGCGGCGGCCGCCCAGTTGCTCACCGAGAGCAGCGTGCCCACGCTGACCAGCACCCAGGCCACCGGCAGCACGGCGATCAGCGTCGTCGCGCGCTGGCGGGGGCTGCCCGGGATCTGCGAGAGCGCGCCCAGAGCCACGGCGCCGAACAGGGCGTACGGCGCCATGGCGGGCAGGTCGAGGACGTAGCGGCAGAGGTAGAAGCCCAGGCAGGCAACCAGCGTGACCCGCACCGCGCGCCGGGTGGTGAGAAGCTCGGGGTCCCGCCGCCGCAACCAGTCCATCCAGGGATTATCAGACGAAGGCGCTCTCTCCGGTGATGGCCCGGCCCACAATGAGCGTGTTGATTTCCCGGGTGCCCTCGTACGAATACAGGGCCTCCGAGTCGGCCACGAAGCGCCCGATGTCGTAGTCGAGCACGATGCCGTTGCCGGCCAGCAGTTCCCGGGCCCAGCCGACCACCTCGCGCATGCGGGTCGTGCAGTACGCCTTGGCCAGCGCCGAGTGCTCGTCGCGGTACTGCCCCGCGTCCTGCAACTGGGCCAGCCGTACGCACATCCCGAGCGACCCGGTCAGGTTGCCGACCATCCGTACGAGAAGGTCCTGAACCAACTGGAACGACGCGATCGGCTTGCCGAACTGCTGCCGCTCCTTCGCATATCGCAGAGCGATCTCGTACGCCGCCAGCATGACACCGACCGCTTCCCAGGCCACCCCGCTGCGGGTCTGGCGCAGCACCTTCGCCGTGTCCTTGAAGGAGTTCGCGTGCTCGAGCTTGGCAAACGAGGGAACGCGGACGCCTTCGAGCACGATGTCGGCATTCTGGACCGTACGCAGAGCGATCTTATTTTCGATCTTCGTCGCCGTGAGACCGGGCGTCTCCCGCGGCACCACGAAGCCTTTGACTTGATCATCTTCGGAGGAACGGGCCCACACCACGATCAGGTCGGCGAAGGTGGCGTTGCCGATCCAGCGCTTCCGGCCGTCCAGGATCCAGGAGTCCCCCTCGCGCCGAGCCGTCGTGCGCAGGCCCGCCGCCACGTCGGAACCGCCGGTCGGCTCGGTCAGCGCGAACGCCCCGATCTTGTCGAACGACGCCATCCGCGGCAGCCAGCGCTCCTGCTGCTCCGGAGAGCCGCACGTGCGGATGCTGCCCATGGCCAGTCCCGCGTGCACGCCGTAGAAGGTCGCCATCGACGCGTCGGCCCGGGCCATCTCCAGGGCGAGCCAGCCGTTGAGCAGATTCGAGCCCGGCCGGTCGGCGATGTCGAGGTCGGCGTACCTCTTGATCAGGTGGTGCGGGAACTCCGCGCGGGCCCAGTGGTCGTTCGCGATCGGCACGACCTCGGTGTCGAGGAAGTCGCGGACGCGCCGCACGACGGCGGCCTCGTCCTCCGGAAGCAGGTCCTGAAAGGCGTAAAGATCACCGTCGAGCATAATTGCCTCCCTACCCTTTCCCGGCGGGTCCTAGACTTTCCTGCCATGCTCACCATGCAGGACGCACTGGCCCGGTTGACCGCGTACTGGACGGCTCAGGGATGCCTGACCGTCCAGCCGATGAACACGGAGGTCGGTGCGGGGACGCTGAACCCGGCGACCTTCCTGCGCGTGCTCGGTCCCGAGCCCTGGCGGGTGGTCTACGTGGAGCCCTCCGTGCGGCCCGACGACTCGCGCTACGGCGAAAACCCGAACCGTCTTCAGACACACACCCAGCTCCAGGTGATCCTCAAGCCCGACCCGGGCAATCCGCAGGAGCTCTACCTGGGCAGCCTGGCCGCCATCGGCATCGACGTGAACGCGCACGACGTCCGCTTCGTCGAGGACAACTGGGCCTCCCCCGCGCTCGGCGCCTGGGGCCTGGGCTGGGAGGTCTGGCTCGACGGCCTCGAGATCACCCAGTTCACGTACTTCCAGCAGGCCGGCAACCTCAACCTCGACCCGGTGTCGGTCGAGATCACCTACGGCATCGAGCGCATCATCATGGCGCTTCAGGACAAGACCCACTTCAAGGACATCGAGTACGGCGACGGCATCTCCTACGGCGAGGTCTTCGGCCAGGGCGAGTACGAGATGTCCCGGTACTACCTGGACGACGCCGACGTGGCCGCCAACCGGCAGCTGCTGGAGATCTACGCGGGCGAGGCGCAGCGGCTGATCGACGCCGGCCTGCCGGTGCCCGCTCACACGTACGTGCTGAAGTGCTCTCAGGCCTTCAACGTCCTCGACTCGCGCGGGGCGGTGTCCACGGCCGACCGGGCCGCCGAGTTCGCGCGGATGCGCCGGCTCGCCGGTGAGGTGGCCAAGCTGTGGGTGGCCCGCCGCGACGAGCTGGGCCATCCGCTCGGCCTGGTCGAGGCCCTGCCACCGGCCACGCCGTACTCCACACCGGCCGAGCGCTCCGAGCCGCGCACGCTGGTCTTCGAGATCGGCACCGAGGAGCTGCCGCCGTCCGAGGCCCGCGCCGCCCTGGCCTATCTCCAGCGCGCGGTCACCGACGGGCTGGCCGGCACCCGTCTCGAGCACGACGAGGTCCGGACCTTCGCGACACCCCGGCGGCTGGTCGCGGTGGTCGGTTCGGTCGCGGCCCGGGAGACCGATCATGTACGGACGGTGAAGGGCCCCAAGGTCGGCGCGCCGGACAAGGCCGTCGAGGGGTTCGCCCGCAGCCAGGGCATCGCCGTGGACGCTCTGGCGACCGGTGACATCAACGGCGTACAGCACCATGTCGTGGAGAAGCACGAAGCCGGCGGCGCCGCGGCGACCGTGCTGGCCGGCGTGCTCGCGAAGGTCGTCGCCGGTCTGCGCGGGGCCAAGAACATGCGGTGGAACGACCCGCAGCTCTCGTTCAGCCGCCCGATCCGCTGGCTGACCGCGCTGTGGGGCGACGACGTGGTGCCGGTCGCGCTGGGCACGCTGTCGGCCGGCCGGCAGACCCGCCTGCTCCGTACGTCGGAGACGCCGGTCGTCGAGATCGCCTCGGCCGAGACCTTCATGGAGACCCTGGCCCTGGCCGGCATCGTGGCCGACCCCGAGGACCGGCACGACCTGATCGTGACCGGCGCCCAGGACCACGTCTATCCGGAGGGTCGCATCGACGTCGCCGGCGAGGCTTCGCTGATCGAGCAGATCAGCTACCTGGTCGAGGCGCCGACGCCGCTGCTGGGCACGTTCGACGAGAGCTACCTGTCGCTGCCGGACGCCGTGCTGACCACCGTGATGCGCAAGCACCAGCGCTACCTGCCCGTGCGCGACGCCGACGGGCAGCTGCTGCCGATGTTCGTGACGGTCGCCAACGGCCCGGTCGACGTGGAGCTGGTGCGGGCCGGCAACGAGGCCGTGCTGCGGGCCCGGTACGAGGACGCGGCGTTCTTCTACCGCGCCGACCGTTCGGTGGATCCGGCCGCCATGCGCGAGCGCCTGACGCGGCTCACCTTCACCGACAAGCTGGGCTCGATGGCCGACCGGGCGGAGCGGATCGCCGCGCTGGCGCTCTCCGTCGCCGACGGGCTCGGCCTGGGCTCGGCCACGCTGGGCCGCGCGGCCCGGCTGGTGAAGTTCGACCTCGGCTCGCAGCTGGTCACCGAGATGACGTCGCTGGCCGGCGTGATGGCCCGGGACTACGCGCTGCACGCGGGCGAGCCGCGGGACGTGGCGGCGGCCGTCTACGAGGCCGAGCTGCCCCGCAACACCGGCGACGCCCTGCCGGCCTCGATCCCGGGCGCCCTGCTGTCGCTGGCCGACCGCCTCGACCTGGTGGCCGGCCTGGCCGCCACGGTGGGCCTGCCGACCGGCAGCAGCGACCCCTTCGCCGTCCGCCGGGCGGTCCTGGGCCTGCTCGCGGTGCACCGGGCCCACCCGGCCCTGTCCGACTTCTCGCTGACCGCGGGCCTGTCGGCGGCGGCCGCCCAGCAGCCGGTGCCGGTCTCGGCCGAGGTGCTGACCGCGGCCGGCGAGTTCCTGGCCCGCCGACTGGAGCAGGCCCTGACCGAGGAGGGCGTCCCGGTCGACCGGGTCCGCGCCGCCCTGGTCCACTACGACCGCCCGTCAGTCGTCGACGGCCTGCTCACCCAGCTGTCCACTCTGGTCGGCAACCCCGACTTCGTGGCGGTGGCCGCGGCCATCCAGCGCGCCCGCCGCATCCTGCCGGACGGCACGGTGGCCGGCTACGACCCGGCGGTCCTGGTCGAGCCGGCCGAGCTGGCCCTGCACGAGGCGGTGTCCTCGGTGAAGGCCGACTTCGGCACCGACCTGGTCGCCTTCACCACGGCCGTGGGCCCGCTCGTCGAGCCGCTGGCCCGCTTCTTCGACGAGGTCTTCGTCATGGCCGACGACCCGGCTCTGCGCGCCGCCCGCCTGGGCCTGCTGGCCACGGTCCGCGACCTCGGCGCGGGCCTGCTCGACTGGCCGGAGCTGCGTCTCTGATGCGGCGTCCGTGCAGAGGGCCGCGCCCGCCGGGCGCGGCCCGTGGTGCGGCTACTGCGCGGGTGAGAGGTCGGAGAGGACCTCGTTGAGACCGGCCGCGGTCAGGTTGGCGTCGAGGGCCAGCAGCTGCGGCAGGACGCCCTTGCTGTCGTTGGCGTAGAGGCCGACCAGCTCGGTCGCCAGCGACATCCAGCTCGTGGTGGTGGCGCCGGCCTGCACCAGGCGGCCGATCGCCGCCTGGTGGGAGGAGATCTCGGTGCCGCCGGTGGCGTCGACGACGATCGAGACCTCGTAGCCGCGGCGCAGGGCGCCCATGGCCGTGTGCAGGACGCACACGTCGGTGGTCAGGCCGGCCACGACGAGGTGCTTGCGGCCGGTGGCCTCGATCGCCTCGGGGAAGCCGGGCGCGTCGAAGGCGTTGAAGGCGTCCCAACGGGCGACGACCGGGTGGCCGTTCAACTCCTTGAGCAACTCGGAGTACATGGGGCCGCGCGGGTCGCCCTCGGGGCCGGCCGTGACGACCAGCGGCACCTCGAAGCCGAGGGCCATCTTGGCCAGCGCCACGGCGCCGGTCACGTTCGCCTCGGGGGTCTGGCTCCTGACGGTGTTCTTGAAGCTCTCGACGTAGTCGATGAGCACGATGGCGGTGTTCTCGGGGGTCCTGCGGTCGAGAAGGCTCATGACGGGCCGTACCTCTCAGATCTCGTGGTTGGCTTGCAGGGTCTTGTTCGGGTCGACGCGGTGGCGCAGCTCCACCAGGCGCCGCCAGACGGCCGGGGCGAAGGCCCGCGAGGTGTCGCCCTGGGTCTGCTGGAAGTTCGTGTAGATGCGGTCGCGGGAGTACTCGCTGAGCGAGCCGACCATCCGGTCCGCCTCGGCCACGACGGCCGCCTGCACCTCGGGGCTGAAGACGACGCCCACGACGGCGAACAGATATTGACCGTCCAGCGCGGACAGCGCACCGCCGCCGGCCGCCGGGCGGGCCAGCGCGCCGCCGAGGTGGCGCAGCTCGGTCGAGAAGAGCTGGTTGGTGGCGTCGGCCTCGAGGAGTTTGTCGGCCGCCTCCGGCGGGAGCGCGTCGAGCAGGCCGGTCGTGCCGTCGCCCGGGGTGGGCTCCTCCGGGTCCATGTGGATGCGGGAGACCACCGGCGAGGGCACCCGGGCGAACGTGTCGATCTCCGGCTTGAGCTCGCGCAGCGGGGCCAGGAGCTGCTCGGCCCGCTCGTCACCGGCCTGCACGGCGCCGTCGATCATCACCCAGTTGCGGCCGCGGAACGGCTCGGGCAGCTCGGGGATGGGCGGGAAGCGCATGTGCCGATAGGCGGTGGTGACCTCGTCCGGCGCCTCGGCGGTCCACTCCAGCCAGCGCTTGAGCACCTGCGGCGCCTTGTCCAGGTCCCAGGCCATGAAGCCGGCGTACGCCGTGGCGAAGTCGAGCAGGCTGAACTCGAGCGCCGTCACCACGCCGAAGTTGCCGCCGCCGCCCCGGACCGCCCAGAACAGGTCGGGCTCGTGGTCGGCGTCCACCCGCACCTGGGTGCCGTCGGCCAGCACGAGCTCGGCCGCGGTCACGTGGTTGGCGGCCAGCCCGTACTTGCGGCCGTACCAGCTCAGCCCGCCGCCGGCAGTGTAGCCGACGACGCTGACGTCGGGCGCCGACCCGTGCAGCGCGGAATATCCGTGCCCGGCCGCCTGCTCGACGACCGGCGACCAGGTGGTGCCGGCCTCCACGCGGGCCCGGCGCGTGGGGGCGTCGATGGTGACGCCGGTGAGCCGCGAGGTGCGCAGCATGACCGTACGGCTGAGATCGCGCAGCGGATGCGCGTTGTGCCCGGTGCCCACCGGCGTGACCCGGAGCCCGGCCCGGCCGGCGGCCCGCAGGACCGCGCTGATCTCGTCGGCACTCTCCGGGTAGACCACCGCCGCCGGTCGCAGGTCGGCCGCAAGGGACCAGGTGCTGCGCGCCTGGTCGTATCCGTCGTCTCCCGGCAGGTGGACCGCCCTGGCGGCGGCCCGCAGAGATGCCGCCCCGTTGTCGTTCACGATATTTCCCCTTCCATTTCCGGTCCCGTCGAACGCGGCGACATTACTCAGTTCCGGAAGGGAATTGTTTGCGTGCAAAACTACCGCGCTGGATAGCGCACAAAAAAAATGGCGGCCACACCATTTTGGTGGGCCGCTTTTCAGGAATGGCGAATGGCGCGGCCAGCTGACCGCGCGGTCACTACGTTAGCCGCTACTATCCGCGTGTACAGTAGGAGCTATGTCACACCCCGCACCGCGCCGGACCCGCGACCCCGTCCGCAAACAGGCCGCCATCCTGACCGCGGCCCGCGCCGTCTTCGCCGAGCGCGGCTACGAGAACGCGACCATCCGCGAGATCGCCCGCCGCGCCGGCGTCACCCACGGACTGGTCGTGCTGCACTTCTCCTCGAAGGAGCAGCTGTTCGTGGCGGCCACCACGCCCGACCCCAAGGCCCTGTTCAAGGGGGTGCTCGACGACGACGTGGCCAAGCTGCCGGAGCGGATCGCCGCGTCCTTCGTGCACCGCATGGAGTCCTCCGAGGGCGCCGACCCGGTCATCGCCCTGATCCGCAGCGCGGCCGGCGACCAGGAGGCGGCCAAGGCCCTGCTGCGGACCCTCCAGCAGACGGCCGTCGACGGTTACGCCCAAGTGCTGGACCTTCCCGATCTGGCGACCCGCGTCAACATGATGGGCGCCCACCTGATCGGCGTGGCTTTCAGCCGCTACGTGCTGGCCGACGGCCCGGTCGCCACCATGTCCCCCGACGAACTGACCGCCCGGCTGACCGCGACCATCCGCACCATCCTGTTCGATTAATTCTGCCGGCGAACCATTTCCGCGATCCAGATCGGCGCGTACGGAGAGGTGCAGTTCGGCGGCGTCGGATAGTCCTTGAGCACTTCGAGACGCTCCCCGATGGCAACGGCCCGGTCCCGCTGTTCCGCGTGCGAGATGCCGATCTGGGCCAGGCAGTGGTTCATCGCCCATTGGAGACGCTCGGGGGCGTCCTTCATCTCGGCCTCGACGACGTCGAGCAGGGCCGCCAGATCGAGCCCCTCGGGCTTCTTGGCGACCCGCTCGGTGGTCAGCGCCCACCCGGCGCTCGCGACGGCCGGGTCGGGGTCGCTCATCCAGGCCAGGCGCAGCTCCTCGGCGTACGGACTCTTCTTGACCACGTAGTTGACGAGCCAGTCGTGCACCTTGGCGGCCCGGGCCTCGCGCAGCATGGTGTCGAGCTGGTCGCGCGCGAACAGCTTGGGCCGGCAGATCAGCAGGGCCACGAGCCGGGCCGCGGTGTCGCCGGTCGCCCACAACTGAACGGCGAGATCCTGCTGGGTCTTGAGCTCCTTGGCGACCGCGCGCAGCTTGGTGAGGTTGACCCCGTGATCGTCACCGTGCTTCTCGTTCACGGCCCGCATCTTCGGATCGTCGAGCGCCTTGAGCTCGGCCAGCACCGCGGCCACCATTGTCTCGGTCACGAGCGTCAGCTTACGAGAATCCGGTAGTTCCAGCCCTCCCGTCCGGGCCGGCGTCGGCGACGGTCAACGGGCGCACAATGACGTTCGTGAGCGAAGTCTTGCGGTGGCCGCGATTGAAGGCCGGAGACCTCGTACGGATGGTGTCGCCGGCCAGCTACCCCGAGGCGGAGGGGTGGCGGCCGTGGGCGGCGGAACGGCTCGGCTCATGGGGTCTCGAAGTGGACTTCGGGCGGCATGCCGACGACCGGTACGGCGACATGGCCGGGCGGGACGACGACCGGCTGGCCGATCTGGAGGACGCTTTCCGGGATCCGGCCGTACGGGCGATCATCGCGACCCGCGGCGGCACGGGTGCCCAGCGGATCGCGTCGCGGATCGATCCCGCGCTGGTCCGGGCCGACCCGAAGCCGATCGTCGGGTTCAGCGACATCACGTACCTCCATCTGACGCTTCTCGCCCGCACCGGGCTGGTGGGCCTCCACGGGTCGCTCGACGCCGTGGGATGCCGGCAGCTGCTCTTCACCGATGAACCGGCGGTGCTGCGGGCCGCGCCGTCGGCGATGACGGTGCCCGGGGTGGCGACGGCCGGCTGATCGGCGGTTACACCAGCGCCGTGGCCGGGATGATCGGCGCCGGGCTGCCGTCGCTGGCCGGCGCGATCCTGTGCCTGGAGGGCCCCGGTTGCTTCGCCCGGCCCGACCTGTTCGAAGGCGTCCGCGGCGTCGCGCTCGGCGACCTGGCCGGGGAGGAGCCGCCGGATCTGAGCGCTCTCGGCGTGCCCGTGCTGTCCGGTCTGCCCTTCGGTCACATCGACGACCAGGTGTGCATGCCGCTGGGCACAACGGCGACGATCGACACCGAGGCCCGGACGCTGACCGTCAGCGCGGGAACTTCTCTCCAGGGTTACCTTTCGCCATAAAAGCCCGATTCCCGTACGGAGTTTCGGTACCGTCCGCTTCGTGGACGACCCGGAGGACGACTCTTCGTGGCCCTTCGAGGGCACCGGCACCGACGCGCCGAGGGAGAGCCGCCTCGCGATCTGGCGCTGGATCCTGGGCATCCTCGTCATAGTTCTCCTGCTGTGCGGCGGCACCGTGCTGGCCCTGAACGCGTGGCTCGGCCACCAGGCCGGCCTTCACCGCGCCAGCGAGCGTGAGCTCGGAGGCGGCGTATTCTTCGCGCGTGGAGCTGCGGTTCGCTACTCGGCGGTCGGATTCGCCATGGGTTGACGCGGTGTGGACGTGCACCAGTGAGCAGGTTGCCACGATGACCGCCGTGGCGGGGGTGCGGTGGGGGCTCGTCTTCTGGGAGCAGGAGGGGCGGGCGTACGCCAGCGTCACCGGGCCCGAGACCCGCACCAGCACCGCGCCCGTGCCGGAAGGGGCGCGGTTCACCGGCATCGACTTCGCGGTGGGGACCTCGCTGCGCGGGCTGCCCACGCCCGAGCTGGTCGACAGTGGTGTCGAGCTGCCCGGCACCGGGCGGCGGTCGTTCCGGCTCGACGGGGTGCGGTGGGAGACACCCGGGGCCGATGATGCCGAAGCCCTCGTCGCGCGGCTTGTGCGGGGCGGTGTCGTGGTTCGCGATCCGCTCGTGGCCGGGGTGCTCCGCGGTGATCGGCCCGACGTGTCCGGGCGGACCGTCGAGCGGCGGTTCCGGGCCGCCACGGGGCTGACGCGTGGTGCCGTGCGGCAGATCGAGCGGGCCCGGACCGCGGCCGAGCTGCTGGCCGGAGGGGGGACGGCCGGGGATGTGGTGGCCAAGCTCGACTACTTCGACGAGCCTCACCTGGCCCGGGCCCTGCGCCTCTACGTCGGGCGCACCGTCAAGCAGCTTCGTGATGGCGGCGGTGGCGCGATCGGGCTCGACCTCGGTCAGCGCGCGACGTCATAGACCAACTTCACAATCCCGTTGGGGTACGTCTCCGAGTCGCGCAGGGCCAGCATGTGTTTGTCACGGTCGGCCCGGCCGAACAGGCTCTTGCCGGCGCCCAGGAGCACGGGGAAGACCAGCAGGTTGTACTGGTCGATCAGGCCGGCGTCGGACAGGCCGCGGGCTAGTTCGGCGCTGCCGTGGATGAAGATGGCGCCGCCCTCGGTCTGCTTGAGGGCGGCCACGTCCTCGGTCGAGCGCAGGATCGTGATCGGGCCCCACCCGTCGACCAGCGCCTCGCTGGGCAGGGTGGACGAGACGACGTACTTGGGAAGGTCTTTGTAGCCGGCGTGGTCCTCCGAGCCCGGCCAGACCGGCGCGAAAGCCTCGTAGCTGCGGCGGCCGAACATCAGGGCGGTCGTGTCGGCCAGCTCCTCGCCCTTCAGCGACCACGCCTCGGGAACGAACTCGAGGTCCTTGAACACCCAGCCGCCGCTGCGGTGGCCCTCCGACGGGCCGCCGGGCGAGTCGACGACGCCGTCGAGCGACATGAAACCGGTGTAGACCAGCTTGCGCATTGTCCTGTCTCCTCCTGCCGTGGGCTTGCGGGGTTCACGCTAGAGCGTGGTCACGGTCGCCGTCTTGGACGGAAACGACAGGGGTCAGTACAGGGAACGGCGCAGCTCCCGCACCGACGTGGGCTCGCTGATCCGTACCGGCTGGCCGATCTTGCTGTAGGTGGTGGTGAGGGCGATGGGGCCGCGGTCGCCGCCGAAGATGAGCGTGATGGACGAGACGTCGCCCTTGGCGTCGGTGTTCACCGTGTACTTCACCCATGTCGACACCTTCGCGAAGCGGAACACGGGAGCGCCGAGGGGCACGTACGTGAGCTCGGACGGTTTGGCCTCCAGGCGGGCCTCGCCCTGATAGGTGCCGGGAGTCAGCCGCCGCGCGTTGTGGATGGCGGCGGTGAAGCGGGCGAGGCCGCCGGGATCCTTCGGGTCGGCGTAGCGGTAAGGGTTCGCCGGCTTGAGCAGGAGCGGGAAGGCGTGGGTCCAGAAGGAGTTGCCGTCACGGTTCTCGTAGCTTTCGTCGCCGATCAGGATGACCTTGCGGGTCTTCGCGTCGTCGCCGCCGGAGATGATGAAGGTACGGCTGTCCTTGCGCGCCTTGGGGTCGTGGGCCCCGGAGGCACGGTATTTCTGCCCGGTCCAGTAATCGCCGCTGACGGTGTACGTGTACGTCGAGGCGGCCAGGCGCCGCAGAGCGGCCTTCACCGCGTCCGAGGGCGACGGCTGACTGGGCGACGGCGCCACGGCCGACGGAGGTGGTGCCGCCGCCGAGGACGACGGCGCGGATCCGGCGGCGGTGGCTTCGGGGCCGGTGCACCCGGCGAGAAGAACTGGAATGAGCAGGGGCAAAGCCCGGACCCGTGTACGCACCGGAACACAGTAGACGATCTGCGGGCCCTCCTCCGGCCCGTTGAGCAGGGCGTGGGAAGTAGCGCAGGGCAACCGGTCGCCCTAGCGTGTGGAGTCATGGCCTACATCACCTGTGACCTGGCGATCTCCATGGACGGATTCTCCTCGGGCCTGAACCAGAGGCTGGAGAGCCCGTTCGGGGACGGCCCGGTCGACATGTTGCACAAGTGGATGTTCGAGACCGCCGACGAGAACGAGGAGGAGATCGCGGCGATCGTCGCGGCCGACGCGTTCATCATGGGGCGCAACATGTTCAGCCCCGGGCGGGGCGCGTGGGATCTGGGCTGGACGGGCTGGTGGGGCGACGACCCGCCGTACCACAAACCGGTCTTCGTCCTGACCCATCACGAGCGCGACGACCTCCCGATGGAGGGCGGCACGACGTTCCACTTCGTCACCGGCGGGGTCGAGGAGGCTCTCAAGCGGGCGGTCGAGGTGACCGGCGACGGCACGATCGCCATCGCCGGCGGCGCCACCACGGTCAATCAGTTCCTGCGGGCCGGCCTGATCGACGAGCTGCGCCTGCACATCGCGCCGGTGACGATCGGCGCCGGTGACCGCCTCTTCGACGGCGTGCCCCCGCAGCACTTCAAGCAGGTGTCTACGCGCGCCGCCTCGCTGGTCACCCACATCACCTACGTGCGAGGAGAAGCCGGCACCCCGGGGTGATCAGGTCGGCCGAGACGACGGTGAAGCCGGCCGCGGTCAGGTCGGCGCGCAGGGCGGGCAGCGGTGTGGTGCGGTAGTACATGACGAACGGCGGGCGCCACACCGCGTTCCGCACGCGCATGGCCACGTCGAAGCCGAGCGTGGCCACGCCCGCGACGGAGGCCACCGGCGGCACGTCGCCGAGCGGGAAGGCGAACAGGCCACCGGGGCGCAGCGCGCGGTACACGCCCTCGAAGACGGCCGGCCTCTCCTCGGGCAGGAAGTGGCCGAGCGCGCCGAAGGTGACCGCGAGGTCGAACTCGGCGGCGAAGGGCAGGGCCCGGGCGTCGGCCCGCACCAGCGTCGACGCGGGATGGGCGCGGCGGGCCGAGGCGAGCATGCCGGAGCTGAAGTCGACGCCGGTGATCCGCTCACAGCCCACCGACGACAGCACCGACAGGCCGGCGCCGGTGCCGCAGCAGACGTCGAGGCCCGACGCGAACGGGCCCTTCAGGGCCGCCGCCGTCGCTTCGAGCACCGCTGACGGCGTACGGAAGGGTGTGTAGTCGAATTTCGGCGCCAGCAGGTCGTAGCCGCGCTCGACCGAGGACATCGCCTGGACGAACAGCTCACGGAGCGACGGTCCCTGTGGCGAGAACATCGCCCGAGCGTACCTACCGGCCGAGCACCAGGCGAAGCAATGTCTCGCCGTCGGGCGCGTACTGGGCCCGCATCACGAAGTACGGGAACGGCCACTCGTCCTCGGCGCCGGTGGCGATCGGCCGGCCCAGTGCGGCCCACAGCTTGCTGCGACGGCCGATCGTGCCGCCACGGCCGGGGATCATGCCGGAGAACGGCGTGAAGCCGTGCTCTCCCGTGAAGTGCAGGACGATCGTCGTCACCCGGTCGAAGTCGTCCACGAGCACCTCGACCCCGGTCTCGCGCGACTCGTACGCGCGGGCGCCGGGCCGGGCCATCAGCCCGTACTCGCGGCTCGTGGTCAGCGCCCGGCCTTCGAGCAGGTTCTGGCCGAGGAGTTGCGTCAGGTCACCGTTCGGCGGCATCGCGGGCCTCCTTCGGCGCGTACGGTAAGCGCGGCCTCCTAACTCCGAGTGAACCCCGGGTGAACGCCCCGGCCTTTTCATGCAGTTTCCGTGATCGCTACGTCACGGATGCCGACTGGTTGATCGCGTCGCATCGACTCTTCCAGGGACCCACCGGCGACGGTCGCCGGCGCCGAGTCCCGTGGAGGACCCCGTGCCCGACCGACGTCAGGTGCTGCGCATGAGCGCCGTCGCCGCCGCCGCGCCCGCCCTCGCCGGAGCGGGTGCGGTCGTCGCTACCCCCGCCGAGGCGCACGGCCGTACGAAAGCCGAGATCTTCGGACACCGCGGGGCCTCCGGCTACCGTCCCGAGCACACGCTCGCCTCGTACGAGCTCGCGGCCCGGATGGGCGCCGACTACATCGAGCCCGACCTGGTCTCGACGAAGGACCACGTGCTGGTCTGCCGGCACGAGCCGGAGATCAGCGGCACGACCGACGTGGCGACACGCTCCGAGTTCGCCGACCGCAAGCGCACCGTGATCCTCGACGGGGTCAGCGTCACCGGCTGGTGGACCAACGACTTCACCCTGGCCGAGCTGAAGACGCTGCGCGCGATCGAGCGCCTCCCCGCCGTGCGCCAGGAGAACACCCTCTACGACAAGCTGTTCGAGGTGCCCACCTTCACCGAGGTGCTGGAGCTGCGGGCCAAGCTCTCCAAGGAGCTCGGCCGCGACATCGGCGTCATCCCGGAGACCAAGCACCCCACGTACTTCCGCCGGCTCGGCCTCGACCTCGAGACGCCGCTGGTGCGCGCGCTCGACCGGGCCCGCCTCAACAAGCGCGGCGCCAAGGTGTGGATCCAGTCGTTCGAGGCGGCCAACCTCAAGGACCTCAACCACAAATACCGGGTGCAGGTGAACCTGGTCTTCCTGACCTCCGCCTCCGGTTCGCCGTTCAACGACACCAGGACGTACGCCCAATATCTGACCCCGGCCGGCCTCAAGGAGCTCTCGTCCTACGTGGACGGCATCGGCCCCGACAAGAGCCAGGTCATCCCGCGCAACGCCGACGGTACGCTCGGCACCCCGTCGACGCTGGTCAAGGACGCCCACGCGGCCGGCCTCAAGGTCATCCCGTACACCTTCCGGGCGGAGAACCAGTTCCTCCCGGCCGACTACCGCGTCGGCACCGACCCGAACGCCTACGGCCGGGCCATCGACGAGCAGATCACGTTCCTGAAGACCGGCATCGACGGCCTCTTCACCGACCAGCCCGACATCGGCGTGCTCTCGCGCACGCTCGCTTTCGACTGAGGATTCCCGGGCCGGCGCTCACGCGAGCGCCGGCCCGATCACCTCGAAGGCCCGCGCGGTCAGCTCCAGCGGATCGGCGGTGCCGTCGCTCTCGGCCCACCGCCGCAACACGTCCTCCAGCGCGGTCAGCGCGATTCCCACCGCCAGACCCGGGAACATGTCGCTGACCCGGTCGCGGCCGAGCCGCGCCGCGAGCACGTCCGTCATGTCGTCCCGCCACGCCGCCTGCCGCTCCAGGGAGCGTGCGTAGAGGGCGGGTGTGCGCAGCACGAGGCGTACGACCGGAAGTGCCTTGCCGGTGTTGTCCTTGCAGTCGAGCACGGCCACCTCGACCGCGTGCCGCAACGCCATCGCCGTCGGCTCGTCGGCGGGGCGGCTCGCCAGTTCGGCCCGCATCTGGTCGCCGAGCGTCTCGAGCATCTCGATGACCACGTCCTCCTTCGAGGCGTAGTACCGGAAGAACGTCCGCCGCGAGACCCCGGCCGCGGCCACGATCTCGTCCACGGTGACCGTGTCGAACCCCCGGGCCGCCATCAGCTGCAGCGCCGCCACCTTCAGCTCGTCGCTCACGACCTGCCGCTTGCGCTGCGCGATCGTCAAGCCGCGCCCCTCATCCATGCCCTGCAGGATATGCCATGCCATAGTTGACACTCAGTGCCATGAATGACAACGTGGGCCACATGAGGTACATCATCACGGGAGCCTCCAGCGGCCTGGGCCTGGCCGCCACCCGCGCCCTCACCGCCCGCGGCGACGAGGTCATCCTGGCCGTCCGCGACGAGCGCAAGGCCCGCGACGCCACCGCCGGGCTGTCCGGTGTGGACATCCGCCACGCCGACCTGGCCGACCTCGACTCCGTCCGCGCCTTCGCCGACTCCGTCGATCACGCCGACGTCCTCATCAACAACGCCGGGGTCATGGCGCCGCCCCGCACCGACAGCGCCCAAGGGCACGAGCTCCAGTTCGCGGTGAACCACCTGGCCCACTTCGCCCTGACCGGCCTCCTGCTCGACCGCCTCACCACGCGCGTGGTCACGGTGACCTCGGTGCTGGCCAAGAAGGGCCGGCTGAACTTCGACGACCTGCGGGCCGGGAGCCCGTCCGCCCTCTACAACCAGTCCAAGCTGGCCAACGCGGTCTTCGGCCTGGAACTGCACCGGCGCCTGGCCGGCTCACCCGTGCTGAGCGTGCTGGCCCATCCGGGTTACGCGGTGACGGGCCTCCAGGCCGGCATGAGGCCGAGCCTGAACCGCCTGTTCCTCACGCGGATCGGCAACCCGCTGCTGGCAGTGCCGGCCGAGAAGGGCGCCCGCCCGATCCTGCACGCGGCCACCGACCCGTCCGTCACCGGCGGCCAGCTGATCGGGCCGGGCGGCCCGGGCGAGATGCGTGGGGAGCCGGTCGTGCTCGAGCCCCCTCCCGCGGCATCCGACCCGCGGACGGGGCGGCGCTTGTGGGAGCTCTCGGAGAAGCTGACCGGGGTTTACTATCCCCAGGCATGAGAGTGCTGCTCACCTCGTCCGGCGTCACGAACGACAGCATCCGCGAGGAGCTGACCGCCCTGCTGGGCAAGCCGATCGCCGAGGCGAGCGCGTTGTTCGTCCCGACCGGCCTCCACCCGTTCGCGGGCGGCACCGAGATGGTGTGGCGGGCGATCCACGGCCCGTTGTGCGGGCTGGGCTGGAAGTCGGTGGGCCTGCTGGAGTTGACGGCCCTGCCGAGCATCGAGGAGGAGGCCTGGGTGCCAGCGGTCCGCGAGGCCGACGCCCTGCTGGTCGGAGGCGGCGATCCGCTCTACCTGGCCGACTGGATGAGGCGCTCGGGTCTGTCGGCCCTCCTGCCGACATTGCGCCCATCAGCGGTGTACGTGGGGGTGAGCGCCGGAAGCATCGCGGCCACGACAAGCTTCGCCGAGACGTACACGGACCCGCCGCGCCCGGGCGAGGGCACGCCGGTCACCTTCGAGGGCGAGGTGGAAAGGACGCTGGTCACGGGCGAGGGGGTGGGTCTGGTCGGCTTCGCGGTGATCCCCCACTTGGAGCATCCACACCACGAGGACGCGTCCCTGCCGAACGCCGAGAGGTGGGCGTCCCACATCCCGGCCCCGACATACGCCATCGACGACGCCACAGCAATCAGCGTCTCCGACGGCGTGACCCGGGTCGTCTCGGAAGGCCAGTGGAAGCTGTTCCCACCGACCTCCTAGGTCTTCACGGATCAGTCGGGGCCGATCGCAGCCCGACTCGCCCCCCGCAGTCGCGCCGTGTCCGCGGGGTGGTGTCGCAACCGGCCTTCGCTGCCGCCGAACTCTGAGGCGATGCCATGGCCTGCTTTCGATAACCTTCCCCCAATCCGATGGTGCGGGTGAGACACGAAACGTCGCACTCCGCTCGAGTGTTCCGCGACCTGCCGAAGCGCCGACCATTCCCAGAGGGCGCCATTTGCGCAATTCTCGTTCAGTCTCCGTGGACGGCTTCTTGGCGCGGAGAATTGATGTCGTCATGGAATTGTTTCACGGCGTATTCTTGCCCGACAAGGATGATTATGGGTACAGGTTACCGATCTTTCGTAGAGAGTATTGAAGCGTGCGACCGGAGACCGTCGTCGTGAGCCCGGCGGTGGCGTTGCGGCAGGTGCGCGGCAGCACTCGTCGGTGGCTGGTCTCGCTGGCAGCACCACGGCCGGTGGATCAGCGGGGGCGGTCTTGGTGGCTGCCGTCGGGGTTCGAGTGGCTCGCGCGGATACGGCTCGAGGCGCTGGGCTGACCGGCCTGGGCCAGCCGTGTCGACGCCGGCCGTATCGAGGGCGACCGTTGCCGAGGCGACTGTTGCGGGGGCGACCGTTGCGGGGGCTGAAGTGTCGACGCAGGCCGTATCGCAGGCGGCCGTCTCACCGGCGACCACATCCGGCGCGGCCCGGCAGGAGCTGGCCAAATCCGAGGCGGGCCAGCATGAGATGGCCAGATCCGGCGCGGCTGGGCATGAGGTGGCCTGATTCGGGTTGGCCGGGCCTGCGATGGCCGGGCCTGGGACGACGGTCGGGCCTGGGGCGGCCGGGCCTGGGACGGCGGTCGGGCCAGGGGCGGTGGGGACGACGGCGACTGGGGCGACCTGGCTTGGCGCGACCCGGCTTGGCGCGACCCGGCTTGGCGCGACCCGGCTTGGCGCGACCCGGCTTGGCGCGACCCGGCTTGGCGCGACCCGGCTTGGCGCGACCCGGCTTGGCGCGACCCGGCTTGGCGCGACCCGGCTTGGCGCGACCCGGCTTGGCGCGACCCGGCTTGGCGCGACCCGGCTTGGCGCGACCCGGCTTGGCGCGACCCGGCTTGGCGCGACCCGGCTTGGCGCGACCTGGCTTGGCGCGACCTGGCTTGGCGCGGCCTGGCTTGGCGCGGCCTGGCTTGGCGCGGCCGGGCCGGTCGGGGTGAGTGGGTGGCGGTGGCGTGGTCGGTAAGGGCGGGGTGGGGCCAGCGGCGGCGTCGGGGTGTCGCCGTGCAGGCTGCGCCATTTTCGGGTGTGGCGTTGTATCAGGCCGTATTGGCGGCGCTCGTGATGGTCGCGGCGGAACTCTTCGGCGCCGGCTGAGTAGTTTCGGCGTTTGGTGGGGTCGCGCCATTGAGCTATCTGGGCGTGGTTGAAGAATTGCATCTGACCCCGTATCTGGCGCATGAGTTATTGTCCCGCGAAAATCAGCGGAGCGGTAAGAGGGAAAATGTGCCACATTCGCGGGGAGTGTGATCGAATGCGATCCAGTCCGCATACACATACCGCTGAGCGAGCGCGTCGCTGAAGATTGATCTGGTCGCGATGTTGGCTTGACTCGCCGAGTGGGGCGGCTCGCGGGTGCTGCGCCGCACGATCTACAACGCGCTCGACGGGAACGGACCACCGCGCCGGGAGTGGAGAGAGGGGCAGCGTGCCGGGGAGCGCCTGAGCAAGGGGCCCGTCGGAGGGATCGTGGTGTGGTGCACTGGTGGCATGCAGATGCGTCCCGCGGAACTGGAGGCGATCCGGGCCGGGGAGGTCGACCTGGCGTTTCGGCGGTGGGATCGGCCCCGGGTCAAGGTGGGGACCCGGATGCGGACCGCTGTCGGGCTGGTTGAGGTCATGTCCGTCGAACGTGTGCCGGTCAGTGCGCTGACTGCCGCCGACGCCCGCCGGGCCGGGGCGGGCTCCCTTGTGGCTCTGCGGCAAGGGCTGGACCGCGTGCATCCCGAGCGGCCCGTGTTCCGGGTCGGGCTTCGCTATGCGGGCGCCGATCCGCGGCTCGCGCTGCGGGAAGCCGTGCCCGATTCGGCCGAGCTGGAGGCGATCGGTGCCTGGCTCGACCGGCTCGATCGTGCCTCGGCCAGCGGGCCTTGGACCCGGGCGACCCTTCTGCTGATCGACGAGCTGCCGGCCACCCGGGCGCCCGATCTCGCCCAGCGGATGGGGCGCGACACGCTCTCGTTCAAGCAGAACGTGCGCAAGCTCAAGGAGCGCGGCCTGACCGAATCGCTGGACATCGGATATCGGCTGTCGGCGCGCGGCGGCGCCGTCCTCGACCATGAAGGGCTTCCCCGGCCGGCCGTCCGCCCGGCGACGGCGGGTATCCCCCTGCCACACCTCGGCGCCGCCGCGACCCGGGCGCTCACCGCGCGCGGCGTGGTCCGGCTCGAGCAGGTGGCCGAGCTCAGTGAGAGCGAGGTCCAGGCCCTGCACGGGGTCGGGCCGTACGCCCTCCGCCATCTGCGCTCGGCGCTGGACGCGGCCGGACTCGCGTTCCGCGACGGCACCTCCACCGCCGACCGGTAGTTCTGGCGGCGATGGGTAAGGTCTTCGACGCCGTCGAGGCGTACCGGATGGCGTTCGGCTATCGGGACATCGCGGCCGAGGTCGACGTGCTGGGTGAGTGGTTCGCCCGGCATCACGGCGGCTCGGCCAAGCGGGTGCTGGAGGTGGCGTCGGGGCCTGGTGACCACGCGCTCGAGTTCGCTCGGCGGGGTGCCTCGGCCACCGCGCTGGACCTCTCCCCCGCCATGTGCGCCTTCGCCCGCGCGCGGGCCGGCGAGGCCGGGCTGGCGGTGGACGTCGTTCAGGGCGACATGACCAGCTTCCGGCTGGCGAAGCGATTCGATCTGGTGCTGCTTCTGCTCGACTCGGCCTCGCTTCTGCTCAGCGATGAGGCCATGGCCGCGTTTCTCGGTCGCGCCGCCGAGCATCTCGGGCCGGGCGGACTGCTCGTCGTCGACCTCGCCCGTGGTGGGGAGCGGCCGGACTGGACGGTGGTGAGCGACGGGCGGACCGTGCGGACCCAGTGGGGCTCACCGCTGGACACCCATGACCCCGCCACCCGGGTGGAGCGGGTTCGCGTGCGGATCACGGTCGATTCCCACGTCGTGGTGGACGAGGTCGTCCCGGCTCGGCGCTGGAGCGCCGAGGAGATCGAGCGACTGGCCCCGGAGGGCGCTTTCGAGAGGGCCGGGCGGTACGACTCGATGACCGGCGGCGACGGGCGGGACATTCCCGTCCTGCGCCGCCGGTCGCCGGCCGTCTAATCGCGGGGTGGGTCGGCCAAGGGCCAGCCGCCCGCGGCCAGATGGGCCGAGACGCGGACGATGTCCTCCGGGGTGGCGGCCTGGAGGACCTCGTCGTTGATCATGGCCTCGATGTCGGCGGCGGTGATCGGGTCGCCGCCGGTCGTCTCGGACTGGGCGGCCAGGTCGGCGGCGATCTTGCGGACCTCGTCCTCGGAGAGGGTCCGGCGCAGCAGGCCGAGCAGGGCTACGTAGTCCTGTCTCGGCACGCCCTTGGGATAGCCGGCCCGCAGCCAGCCGATCGCCTTCGAGAAAAGGGAGTCGGTCATCACTTGTCCACGATGGTCGGGTAGATGTGGTCGAAGCTGATCGTCTTGCCGAAGCCGCTGGCCACGATGAACGTGATACCCAGCAGCACGCCGAGGATGACGATCGTGAACAGGACGTAGCCCAGCACCGTTCCGAGCGGGTTCGGGCGGGCGTGCGACTCCTCCGCGTCGCCGCCCGCGCCCCAGGCCAGGGAGCGGATGCCGAGCGCGAACAGCGCGGGCAGGCCGGCGCCCAGCACGAGGCCGGCGGCCAGGACCTTCCAGGCGCCCTCGAGGGCGAATCCCAGGTTGCTCATCGGTCAGGCCCCCGTCTTCGACGGCTCGCGGGTGTCTTCGGCGGAAGCGGAAGAGGCGTCCCACTCGTCGTTCACGTTGTTGTGGTCGATCGGTGTCTGCTTCGAGCGCAGGTACATGAAGCCGGCGGCGGCCAGCAGGAGCACGAAGATCACGATGGCGCCGGTGAGGCCGCCGATCACGTCGCTGACCCACCACATCAGGGCGCCCACGATGGCGGCCGAGGGCAGCGTGATCAGCCAGGCCGCGACCATGCGACCGGCCACGCGCCAGCGGACCTGGGCCCCGGGCTTGCCGACGCCCGAGCCGAGGATGGAGCCGGTGGCCACGTGGGTCGTGGAGAGCGCGAAGCCGAGGTGGCTGGAGGCGAGGATGACCGCGGCCGATGACGATTCGGCGGCCAGGCCCTGCGGAGGGGCGATTTCGACAAGACCCTTTCCGAGGGTACGGATGATCCGCCACCCGCCGAGGTAGGTGCCCAGCGCGATGGCGATCGCACAGGAGGCCTTCACCCAGAACGGGATGTTCTTGGTGTCCGTCCAGTCGCCGGTGGCGATCAGGGCGAGGGTGATGATGCCCATCGTCTTCTGCGCGTCGTTGGTGCCGTGCGCGAGCGAGACGAGGGAGGCGCTGCCGATCTGGCCCCAGCGGAAGCCGTTGTCGGTGAAGCGTTTCGCCACCCCGATGGTCAGCTTGTAGATGAGCCAGGTGCCGACGGCGGCCACCACGCCCGCGATGACCGGGGAGAGCACGGCCGGCAGGAGCACCTTGCCGACGACACCGTCGAGCTTGGTGCCGTTGCCGTTCCAGTTGACGCCGGCCCAGCCGAGGCCGGCGATGGTGGCGCCGATGAGGCCGCCGAACAGCGCGTGCGACGAGCTCGACGGCAGGCCGAGCAGCCAGGTGAACAGATTCCAGATGATGCCGCCGATCAGGCCGGCCAGGATGATCAGCAGGAGCGCTTCGCCGCCGTTGGCGGTGAGCGACTCCTTGGGCGTGCCGTCGGAATTTTGGATCTTGACGACCGCGTTGCTGACGGTCAGGGCGACCTCGACGGAGAGGAAGGCGCCGATGAGGTTGAGGATGCCGGAGAGGGCGACGGCCACCTTTGGCCGCAGTGCCCCCGTCGCGATGGACGTGGCCATCGCGTTCGCCGTGTCGTGGAACCCGTTGGTGAAGTCGAAGCCGAGGGCCGTGACGACCACCAGGACCAGGATGATCGTTGTCTCTGTCACATGGTCAGAATTCTCCGGGCGGAGCGATCCTGAAAGAGCGCTGTGACCAGCATCTTAAAGTTCCGCCCCGATTACGGGCCGGAACATCAGACGTTTTCGGGAACGTCATCGGCATAAATGTTCAGCCGGGGTTCGAAACGGGTAAACCCCGGCCGGCAAAAGCCGGCCGGGGCCGAAACGCTACCCGATCAGGCGGTAGGCGTGAGCACGACGGTCGCCGTGCCGGTCTGAGCCGGGTCGCCGGTGTCGGTGTACGACGCCACGAAGACCGCGGTCAGGTTGGAGGCGCCGGCGTGACCGGCGTCCAGGAACGTGGTGATCGAGCCGCTGCAGCCGGACGCCGTGGACAGCGGGTGCCCGTGCTGGTCGTGGCCGAGGACGTAGGTCACCGTCACCCGGGCGCAGTCGACCGGCTGGTCGTCGGTCACCTGGACCTGGAAGTTCACCGTGTCGCCGAACTGGAACGGCTGACCGGCCTGCGGGCTGGTGAACGTGACCGTCGGGGCCGCCGTGCCGACCGGCAGGATCACCTCGGCCGAGGAGGACCGGCCGGTGCTGTCGGTGACCTTGAGAGTCGGGCGGTAGTTACCGTTCGTCCGGAAGGTGAACGTCGGGTTCGGCGACCGCGAGTCGACCCGGTTGTCGTTGTCCAGGTACCACTCGTACCGCAGGGCGTCACCGTCCGGGTCGGCCGTGCCGGCGCTGGAGAACTGGACCGTCAGGGGCGCCTGACCCGAGGTGGGCGTCGCGGCGACCTTGGCGATCGGGGTGCGGTTGCCCCGCACGTAGTCGAACCGGGACAGCTGGGCGTCGGGGTTCTCGGCGAAGTAACCGTCGCCGTACTCGAGGACGTAGAGCGCGCCGTCCGGGCCGAACTCGAGGTCCATCGGGTTGTCGAAGACGAGCTCGGGCAGGACCGCCTCGACCTTCGTGACCTGGTTGCGGCGGTCGAGGGTGAGCGCCTTGACCCAGTCGCGGGTCCACTCGGCGAACAGCGGCTTGCCGTCGAACGCCTCGGGCCACTTGATCCGCGAGTTCAGCCGCTTGTCGTAGTCGTACGCCGGTCCGCCCATCGGGCCGATGCCCCCGGTGCCCAGCTCGGGGAACTGAGCCGAGGGGCCGTACGAGTAAGCGATCTCCGCCTTCTCGACCGGCGGCAGGTTGCGCAGCCCGGTGTTGTTGGGCGACTCGTTCACCGGCTTGGCGCAGTTGAACGGAGCGCCCGAGACGCCGGTGGCGAAGTCGTAGTCGACGTACGGCTTGTCGGCGTCGGCGCAGTACGGCCAGCCGTAGTTGGCCGGCTTGTCGATCGCCAGCCAGCGGCCCTGACCGGCCGGGCCCCGAGCGGCGTTGGCGTTCTGCGCGTCCGGCGAGTAGTCACCGACGTACACCACATCGGTCTTGGGGTCGATGGTGAAGCGGAACGGGTTCCGCAGGCCCATCGCGTAGATCTCCGGCTTGGTCTTCGCCGTGCCCGGCTTGAAGAGGTTGCCCTTGGGGATCGTGTAGCCGCCGTTCTTGCCGACCTTGATCCGGAGCACCTTGCCGCGCAGGTCGTTGGTGTTGGCCGCGCTGCGCTGGGCGTCGTAGACCGGGTTGCGGTTGGCCCGCTCGTCGATCGGCGCGTAGCCGTCGGAGGCGAACGGGTTGGAGTCGTCACCGGTCGACAGGTAGAGGTTGCCCTTGCTGTCGAAGTCGATCTTGCCGCCGACGTGGCAGCACTGGCCGCGGTCGACCGGCACCTGCAGGATCTTCTGCTCGGTGTTCAGCCGCAGCGTGCTGCCGTCCAGCTTGAAGCGGGACAGCTGGAGGTGGCCCTTGAACTTGGCGAAGTCGGCCGCGGTGCCCTCGTTGGGGGCGTCGCCCTCGTTGACCTGGGGCGTCGTCGGGTCGTCGGCCGGGGTGTTCAGGACCGGCGAGTAGTAGACGTACACCCACTTGTTGTGCTTGAAGTCGGGGTCGATCGCGATGCCCTGCACGCCCTCCTCGTCGTGGAGGTAGACCGGGATGGTCGCGGCGAGCACGTTGCGCCCGGTGGCCGGCTCGTGGATGCGCACCTGCCCGGTGCGGGCCGTGTGCAGCACGCGCCGGTCCGGCAGGACGGCGATGGCGATCGGCTCGCCCGGGAAGTCGTTGAGGGTGACCTTCTGGAAGTCGGAGGAGGGCGGCAGCGGCTGGGCCGGCTGCGACGGATGGGCCACGGCGGCGCTGGGCGCCACCAGGGCGACGGCGCTGATCGCGCCGAGAACGGACAGCTTACGAATCATCAGAACCTCAATCCGGCGAGGTAGTCGAAACCGCGCTCGGCGGTCACGAGGGCCTGCTCGGGCGTACGCGGCGGAGAGCCGGCGTCGTCACGCTCCACGATGTATTCGATGAGTCCCGCTTCCCTCGAGTGGTCGAAGATGCGGCCGAAGTCGATGAGCCCGTCGCCGGGGTCGGCGAAGCTCGCGTTCACGTCGAGGTCCTTGACGTGAACCTGCTTGATGCGGCCGCGGTTCTCCTTGATGAGGTCGACCGGGTCGTGCGCGCCCCGGAAGGCCCAGTAGAGGTCGACCTCGAAGTGGACCAGGCGCGGGTCCGTCTCGCCGAACAGGATGTCCATGCCGGTGCGGCTGGTCCCGTTCTGCCGGAAGAACTCGGCGTGGTGGTTGTGGTAGCCGAACTGGAGCCCGGCCTTGCGGGCGAGCGCGCCCGCCTTGTTGAGGTCGGCCGCGAACGCCCGGTAGACGGCGGCGTCGCGGATCGGGCCGTTGGCGCCCTGCCCGAAGAACGGGTGGACGATGAACTTGTTGCCGACGATGGCCGCGTCCTCGAGAGCACGCTTCCAGGTGTCGGCGTTCCACGGCTGCGGGATGCCGACGTGGCCCGAGGTGGCCCGGATGCCGGCCTTGTCGAGGGCGGCGCGGAACTGCGCGGCCGTGCGGTTGACGAAGCCGGCGTGCTCAACTCGCTTGTAGCCGATCTCGGCCAGCTCGGCCAGGCTCGCGTCGAGGTCGATCGCGAGCTGGTTGCGCAACGTGTAGAGCTGCACGCTGATCTGGTCGAGCGGAACGCGGCTGAGGTGGCCCCCATGGGAGCCGCCCGCGTGGGCGGCCCCGGGAACGGCGATGGTCGCCGCGGCGCCGGCCGCCGCAGCGGCGCCGAGGAGTTGACGACGGTTCAGTGACTGCGGCATTGCGATCTCCCTATCGAACGACGTCGTTCGATAGGTTACCGATCTGTTTCGTCGAAAGTGAAGCTAAGTTTCTTCAGATCTAGCAAAAGTTCGCGCTGTCCGGACAAAACACAGTTTTAGATGCGGCTCTCCGCGTCGACCAGGCGCAGCGCGCCGGACAAGATGGACAGACCCTCCCGTGCTTCGGTCTCGGTCAGAGTTAATGCCGGGCCCATCCGCAGCACATTGCTGTAGAGTCCGCCCTTCCCCACGAGCAGGCCGCCGGCCCGGCACTCGTCGAAGACCCGGAGCGTGGCCGCCGGATCGGGCTCGGTCGTTCCCGGGTGGACGATCTCGACGCCGATCATGAGGCCCTTGCCGCGCACCTCCCCCACGATCGGCAGATCGAGCGCGCGCAGGCCGTCGAGCAGGATGGCGCCGACCCGGGCCGCGTTGCTCTGGAGGTCGCGGTCGAGCACGTAGTCGAGCACGGCGTTGCCGGCCGCGGCCGACAGCGGGTTGCCGCCGAAGGTGGAGAAGCTGATGGCCGGCACGGCGTTCATCACCTCGGCCCGCCCGGCCACGCCGCCGAGCGCGAAGCCGTTGCCGATGCCCTTGGCGAAGGTGATCAGGTCGGGGGTGACGCCGTGCGCCTGATAGCCCCAGAAGTGCTCGCCGGTGCGGCCCCACCCGGTCTGCACCTCGTCCGCGATGAGCAGGATCCCGGTCTCGGAGAGCACTTTCTGGTACGCCCCGAGCAGGCCGTCCGGGCCGGCGACGAACCCGCCGACACCCTGCACCGGCTCGGCGATCAGCGCGGCGACGTCGCCCGCGGTGACGGTGGCGAGGACCTCACGCAGATCGTCCACGGCGGCGTCGAGGATCTGGTCACCGCTCAGGCCGGCCATCCGCCCGCGCATCCGGTCGCCGGAGGCCAGCCACGAGACGTTGAGCGGGGTGAGCGCGCTGGAGGACCAACTGCGGTGCCCGGTGATCGCCATGGTGGCGAAGGTCCGCCCGTGGTAGCTGTTCTTGATGGCGAGGATCTGGTTGGAGCGGCGCAGGTTGGTCGCCATCAGCAGAGCGGTCTCGTTGGCCTCGGTGCCCGAGTTGGTGAAGAAGACCCGCGCGTCGGGGATACCCGAGAGCCGTGCGATCTTCTCGGCCAGCTCGACCTGCTGCCGGATCAGATAAAGGGTCGAGGTGTGTACGACCCCGGTGGCGAGCTGTCGCTGAACAGCCTCGTTGATCTCGGGGATGTCGTAGCCGACCATCGTGGTCAGCACCCCGCCGAAGAAGTCCAGATAGGACCGGCCGTCGCTGCCGGTGACGCGGCGCCCGTCGCCCTTGACGATCTCGAGGGCGTCGTCGCCGTAGTAGGTCGGCATCCAGCTCGGCAGCACCGCCTTGTGGCGGGCCAGCAGATCGTCGCTCATGGTCGCTCCTTCACGAGGCGGTTATCGGATAAGTACAAAATGTCGGTTCATCGCCAACCGCGCGGGTGTGGGCGGGTGCGAGGGCCGCTGCCGCGGGTGTCGAGCAGGGCGGCCGAGGCGAGGGCGTCGGCCAGGGTGTCGAAGTCGGAGGTGACCAGGCCGGCGGTGACCCGGACGTGGTCGGAGGACAGGGGGGTCACGCAGAACGGAGCGCCGGGTGCGACCGCGATGCCGTGGGCGGCCAAGGCGACCATCGCCATCTGCTGGTCGTCGACAGCCATCCACAGGTTGATCCCGTCGTCGGCGGTGGCGGTCACCCCCCGGGCGTGCAGGGCGGCCAGCAGCGCCGAGCGCCGGGCCGCGTAGACCTCGCGCGCGTCGGTGACCTGCGCGGCCGCCTCCGGGTCGGTGAGCAGGTCGAGCAGGACGGCCTGGAGCAGGCGGGAGGACCAGCCGGGGCCGAGCAGACGGCGGTCGGCCACCGCCGCGATCACCGGGGCCGGGCCGCCGACCGCGGCCAGGCGCAGGTCGGGGCCGTGCGACTTGGAGAAGCTGGCTACGTGCACGGTCTGCGGCGTGCCCAGGCTGACCGGCGGCGCCGAGGCGATGTCGCCGGCGTGATCGTCCTCGACCACGAGCGCGTCCGGATGGGCGCCGGCGATGTTCGCGAGAGCGGCGGCCCGGGCGGCGGTCATGCTCACGCCGGTCGGATTGTGCGCCCGCGGTTGCAGGAACACGGCGACGACCGGATACGACCCGAGCGCGGCGGCCAGCCCCTCGGGCGACATTCCTGATCTGTCGACCGGGACGCCGAGCACGGTCGCGCCCACCGTCTGCAACAGGTCGAGCAGCGGCGGAAAGGCCGGGTTCTCCACGACCACGTGATCGCCGAAGCGGACCGACACCCCGATCACCCGGTCGATCGCGTCCAGGGCACCGTCCACCACGGTCAGCGCGTCCACCTCGAAGGGCCACCGAGCGCGCAGCACCTCCTCGAGCGCGGGCAGCACCGGCGCGCCGAGATAGCTCGACGTCAGCCGCCCGTCCCCGATCCGCTTGAGCGCGTCGGTCAGGTCCGGCAGCAGGTCGTGGTCGGGCACACCGGTCGACAGATCCCGGGCGACCGCGCCCACCGCGCCCATCTGCGAGTAGCGCAGGCGCTGGCGCGACGGGACGGTCGCGACGAACGTCCCCGATCGTCCGCGCGTCTGGAGGACACCGGCCCGGGTCAGGCTCCGCCACGCCTCGCTCACGGTCGTCGGGCTCACCTGAAGCGACCGCGCGACGTCGCGCACGGTCGGCAGCCGGGTGCCCGCCGGCAGCGTCCCGGCCGTGATCATCCGGCTGATGGCCGCAGCAATTCCCCGGGCGCTGCGATCGTCCACAGCGTCCAGTATTTGCCCGATCAAATTACCTCTCCGAAACATTTGGTTACGTACGGGCAATTGTTCGCATGAATCTGTGTCGTTAGTGTCCTACGGCATCAGAGCGAGACAAGCAAGCCCTAGCGCTGGGGCTATGACGGGGAGTAGACACACGATCACAGGCCTGTTTCGGCCGTGTGAACGCTCATAAAGATCAATTGAGAGGGGCAGCAGTCATGTCCGACGTCGTTCGCGCCGCCCTCGTCCAGACCAATTGGACGGGCGACAAGGAATCGATGATCAAGGCCCACGAGGACTATGCCCGCGACGCCGCAGCACAGGGCGCCAAGGTGATCTGCTTCCAGGAGCTCTTCTACGGGCCGTACTTCTGCCAGGTGCAGGACGCCGCCTACTACGAGTACGCCGAGTCGATCCCCGGCCCGACCACCGAGCGCTTCCAGGCCCTCGCCGCCGAGCTGGGCATGGTGATGGTGCTGCCCATGTACGAGAAGGAGCAGGAGGGCGTCCTCTACAACACCGCGGCCGTGGTCGACGCCGACGGCTCCTATCTCGGCAAGTACCGCAAGCACCACATCCCGCAGGTCAAGGGCTTCTGGGAGAAGTTCTACTTCCGCCCCGGCAACCTCGGATATCCGGTGTTCGACACCGCAGTCGGCAAGGTCGGCGTCTACATCTGCTACGACCGGCACTTCCCCGAGGGCTGGCGCGAGCTGGGCCTGGGCGGCGCCCAGATCGTCTTCAACCCGTCGGCCACCAGCCGCGGCCTGTCCAGCTATCTCTGGCAGCTGGAGCAGCCGGCCAGCGCGGTCGCCAACGAGTACTACATCGGCGCCATCAACCGGGTCGGCATCGAGGAGCTGGGCGACGACGACTTCTACGGCCAGAGCTACTTCGTCGACCCCGAGGGCAAGTTCGTGGGCGAGGTCGGTGACACCCACAACCCCGAGCTGATCGTCCGGGACCTCGACCTCAGCCTGATCAAAACGGTCCGTGAGCGCTGGCAGTTCTACCGCGACCGCCGGCCGGAGAGCTACACCCGGACGGTGGAGCTGTGAGCACGCTGATCAAGGGTGGCACCGTCATCGGGACGACCGGCCCGTACGCCGCCGATGTGCTGATCGACGGCGAGACGATCGCCGCGATCTTCGCCCCCGGCCGCGCACCGGAGGGCCCGGAGATCATCGACGCCACCGGGAAGTACGTCATCCCGGGCGCCATCGACGCGCACACCCACATGCAGATGCCGTTCGGCGGCACCGAGGCCAGCGACACCTTCGACACCGGCACCAGGGCCGCCGCCATCGGCGGCACGACCACGATCATCGACTTCGCCATCCAGCGGTACGGCGAGGTCGTGCAGGACGGTCTGGCCGCGTGGCACGCCAAGACGGCCGACACGTGCCATATCGACTACGGCTTCCACATGATCGTGGGCGGGGTCGACGACGAGTCGCTCAAGGCCATGGACCAGCTCGTCACCAGTGAGGGCATCACCAGTTTCAAGCTCTTCATGGCGTACCCCGGCGTCTTCTACTCCGACGACGGGCAGATCCTGCGGGCCATGCAGAAGGCCCGTGACAACGGCGCCCTGATCATGATGCACGCCGAGAACGGCCCGGCCATCGACGTCCTCGTCAAGCAGGCCCTGGAACGCGGCGAGACCGACCCGATCTACCACGGCATCACCCGGCCCCAGGAGCTGGAGGCCGAGGCCACCAGCCGGGCCATCTGGCTGGCCAGCGTGGCCGCCGACTGCCCGCTCTACATCGTGCACCTGAGCGCCTCCAAGGCTTTGGAGCAGGTGAAGGCCGCCCGCGACCTGGGCCGCAACGTCTTCGCCGAGACGTGCCCGCAATATCTGTACCTGACGCTGGAGGACCAGCTGGGCGCGCCCGGCTTCGACGGCGCCAAGTGGGTCTGCTCCACTCCCCTGCGCAGCAAGCACGAGAGCCACCGGGCCGACCTGTGGCAGGGCCTGCGCACCAACGACCTGTCGGTGGTCTCGACCGACCACTGCCCCTTCTGCATGAAGGACCAGAAGGAGATGGGGCTGGGCGACTTCTCGAAGATCCCGAACGGGATCGGCAGCGTCGAGCACCGCGTCGACCTGCTCTACCAAGGCGTCGTCGACGGCAAGCTGTCCCTCGCGCGCTGGGTCGAGACGATCGCGACCACTCCGGCCCGCATGTTCGGCATGTATCCGAAGAAGGGCGTCATCGCGCCCGGATCGGACGCCGACATCGTGCTGTACGACCCGAACGGGCGTACCCGGATCAGCGTCGAGACCCACCACATGAACATGGACTACTCGGCCTGGGAGGGCTGGGAGATCGACGGCAAGGTCGACACCGTCCTGTCCCGCGGCGAGGTCATCGCTCGTGGCGGCGACTATCTGGGTCGCGCCGGCCGCGGCAAGTACGTTCCCCGCGCGCTCTCCGACTACCTGGTCTGAGGGGGTACGCCCATGGACATCGGAGTGGTTCTCCAGAACAACCCGCCCGCCATGCAGGTGGTCGAGCTGGCCAAGCAGGCCGAGGCGGCCGGCTTCAGTCACGTGTGGACGTTCGACTCGCACGTGCTGTGGCAGGAGCCGTTCGTCGTCTACTCGAAGATCCTCGACGAGACCGAGCGGGTGATCGTCGGCCCGATGGTCACCAACCCGGGCACCCGCGACTGGACGGTCCTGGCGTCGCTGTTCGCGACCCTCAACGAGATGTACGGCAACCGCACCATCTGCGGCATCGGCCGGGGCGACTCGGCCCTGCGGGTGCTGGGGGCGACACCACAGACGCTCGGGCAGCTCCGCGAATCGGTCCAGGTGATCCGCGGCCTGGCCAACGGCGAGAAGGTGATGCTGCGCGGCAAGGAGCAACAGCTGGCTTGGGCGCCGGACAGCCGATTGGACGTCTGGGTCGCGGCGTACGGGCCGAAAGCCCTGGCCCTGACCGGCGAAGTGGGTGACGGCTACATCCTCCAGCTCGCCGACCCCGACATCGCGGCCTGGATGATCGGCGCGGTGCGGCGGGCGGCCGAGGCGGCCGGGCGGGATCCGATGGCCATCAAGTTCTGTGTGGCCGCGCCGGCGTACGTCGGGAACGACCTTGACCATCAGCGGGAACAGACCCGGTGGTTCGGCGGGATGGTCGGCAACCACGTGGCCGACATCGTGGCCCGGTACGGCTCGGACGGCACGGTGCCGCAGGTCCTGACCGACTACATCAAGGGCCGCGAGGGCTACGACTACGCCGAGCACGGCCGGGCCGGCAACACGCACACCACGTTCGTGCCCGACGAGATCGTCGACCGGTTCTGCATCCTCGGGCCGGTCGAACAGCACCTCAAACGGCTCGAGGAGCTGCGGGCGCTCGGCGTGGACCAGTTCGCGGTCTATCTCCAGCACGACGCCAAAGAGGAGACCCTCCGGGCGTACGGCGAGCACATCATCCCGGCGCTCTCGTGAGGAAGGCTCTGTACGCGCTCGCCGGGCTCGCCGTCGCCGTCGTGCTCTGGGAGGGCTACAAGGCCGTCGGAAACCCCGACGGGACAGTGCTTTTCGGCGTACGGGTCCTGCCCCGCGCCGACGACCTCTCCATGCCCCACCTGTGGACCGTCCTCGAACGGCTCGGCCGCCCGGAGCTCACGGGCGGCCGGCCGGTCTGGATCGTGGTGGTCCAGGCGTGCCTGTTCACCCTAGGCATCACGGCCGTCGGCTTCGTCATCGGCGCCCTCGTCGGGTTGCTGCTGGCGGTGGCCATGGAGCGGTTCCGGATCGTCGAGCGCGGTCTGCTGCCGTACGTCATCCTGAGTCAGACCGTGCCCCTGGTGGCCCTCGCGCCGCTGGTGGCCGGCTGGGGCGGCACGATCATGCCGGCCTGGGCGGTGGTGTCGGTGATCGCCGCCTACCTGGCGTTCTTCCCGGTGGCCGTGGGCATGCTGCGCGGCCTCCAGTCGCCCTCGACCAGTGGCGTCGAGCTGATGCGCAGCTACGCCGCCGGCTGGTGGCGCACCCTGGTCAAGCTGCGGTTCCCGTCCTCACTGCCATATCTGTTCCCGGCCCTGCGCCTGGCCGGGGCGGCGGCGGTGGTCGGCGCCGTGGTCGGCGAGATCTCCACCGGCACCCGGGGCGGCATCGGCCGCCTCATCATCGAATATTCCCGCGAGGCCACCTCGGACCCCGCGAAGGTCTACACCGCGATGCTCGGCGCCGCCCTGCTCGGCCTCGTCGTCGCCGGTCTCGTCAGCCTGCTGGAGCTGCCGCTCATGCGGCACCGCCGGCACGTGGAGGTGGCTACATTGTGAGCGCCGTCGTCGTTTCTTCCGTCACGAAGATCTTCAACCAGGGACGCCCGGACGAGGTGGCCGCGCTGTCCGATGTCGACCTGACCGTGGGCGACGGTGAGTTCGTGTCGCTCATCGGCCCGTCCGGCTGCGGCAAGAGCACACTGCTGCGGCTGATCGCCGACCTCATCGAACCGTCGGCGGGCACGGTCACCGTCGCCGGCAAGGACGCCGGCAAGGCCCGCAAGGAACAGGCGTACGGCATCGCCTTCCAGCAGGCCGGGCTCTTCGAGTGGCGGACCGTGCTGCGCAACGTCGAACTTCCGCTGGAACTGCGCGGCATGGGCAAGGCGGAGCGCAAGGCCCGGGCCGAGGAGATGCTGACCCTGGTCGGCCTCTCCGAGTTCGCCGGGCACTATCCGGCCCAGCTCTCCGGCGGCATGCAGCAGCGGGTGGCGATCGCGCGGGCCCTGGCCGTACAGCCGCCCCTGCTTCTCATGGACGAGCCCTTCGGGGCCCTCGACGAGATGACCCGCGAACGGCTGCAGTCGGAGCTGCTCGCCATCTGCGCCACCACCGGCACGAGCACGGTCTTCGTCACCCACTCCATCTCGGAGGCGGTCTTCCTGTCCGACCGGGTGGTCGTCATGTCGGCCCGCCCGGGCCGGATCACCGCGTCGGTCACCGTCGACCTGCCCAGCCGCGACGACGCCGGCCGCCAGTCCCCCGCCTTCTTCGACAAGATCACCGAGGTGCGGCAGGCACTGCGCGGCACCCCGGTCAGGGCGAGCTCGTGAAGTGGGCCCGCTCGGTCCTGCCGCCCCTGGCCGTCGGGGTGCTGGCGATCGTGGCGTGGGAGCTCACGGTCTCGCTGGGCCGGGTCGCCCCGTTCATCCTGCCCGCGCCGTCGGCGATCTGGCGCGAGCTGGTGGCCCAGCGGCAGAACGTGTGGGAGGCGGCCCTGGCCAGCGGCACGAACGCGCTGATCGGCCTGGCCGCGGGCGCCGTGCTGGGTGTGCTGGCGGCCATGGTGGCCAGCCGCTTCACACCCCTGACCGAGATCTCCATCCCGTTCGCGGCGGTGCTCAACGCGCTGCCGATCATCGCCCTGGCGCCGATCCTCAACAACATGTTCGAGTCGACGAGCAGCATCCCCCGCCGGCTCGTCACCGCGATCATCGTCTTCTTCCCGGTCTTCGTGAACACCCTGCGCGGCCTGCGCGAGGTCGACCCGATCCACCGGGAGCTGATGCACACGTACGCCGCCGGCGGCTGGACGTTCGCCCGCAAGGTGCGGCTGCCGGGCGCACTGCCGTACGTGTTCACGGGCCTGCGCCAGGCTTCGTCGCTGGCGGTCATCGCCGCGGTGGTGGCCGAGTATTTCGGCGGGCTGCAGACCGGGCTGGGCTCGCGGATCACGTCGGCCGCGGCCTTCACGGCGTATCCGAGGGCGTGGGCTTTCGTGGTCGGCGCCTGCCTGCTGGGCCTCGTCTTCTATCTGACCACGCTCCTGCTGGAACGCCTGGCCATGCCGTGGCGGACCCGCCTGATCGCCTGACCTGACCAGACCAGCGCCCCGCCCTCCCAAGGGGGCCCCCATCCAACACAGCAATCCTCCCGCGATTCGCCGAATCGACCCGGGAGCCCTGTGGAAAACACAACCGCGCCGTGAAAGCCCCACTTCGGAGGTATCCATGCGACGAATCCGGATATTTACTGCCATCGCCGCCACAACGGCCCTGCTAGCGGCGGGCTGCGGGACGGCCGACGACTCGGCGACCCCGGCGCCCGGCGGGAGCGGCGGAGCCCTCACCCCGATCAAACTTCAGCTGCAATGGTTCTACCAGGCCCAGTTCGGAGGCTACATCGCCGCCGTCGACCAGGGCTTCTACAAGGAGCAGGGTCTCGACGTACAGCTGCTCGAAGGCGGTGTCGACATCGTCCCGCAGACCGTTCTCGCCCAGGGCAAGGCCGACTACGCCGTGGCCTGGGTCCCCAAGGCGCTGGCGAGCCGCGAGCAGGGCGCCGGCATCACCGACGTCGGGCAGATCTTCGGGCGCTCCGGCACCTATCAGGTCGCCTGGAAGGACTCCGGCATCCGGACCGCGGCCGACCTGAAGGGCAAGAAGGTCGGCAACTGGGGCTTCGGCAACGAGTACGAGCTGTTCGCCGGCATGACCAAGGCCGGCCTCGACCCGGGCAAGGACGTCACCCTCGTGCAGCAGCAGTTCGACATGCAGGCGCTGCTCAAGAAGGAGATCGACGCCGCTCAGGCGATGAGCTACAACGAGTACGCCCAGCTGCTCGAGGCCAAGAATCCGCAGACCGGCAAGCTGTACACCGCCGACGACTTCTCGATCATCGACTGGAAGTCGGAGGGTTCGTCGATGCTTCAGGACGCCGTCTGGGCGAACACCGAGAAGCTCGACGACCCCGCCTATCAGCAGCAGACCGTCAAGTTCCTGACCGCCACGATCAAGGGCTGGGCGTTCTGCCGGGACAACGCCGAGAAGTGCCGCGACCTGGTCGTGGCCAAGGGGTCGAAGCTCGGCAAGAGCCACCAGCTGTGGCAGATGAACGAGACGAACAAGCTCATCTGGCCGGCGGAGGGCGGCATCGGCGTCATCGACGACGCCGCCTGGAAGCAGACCGTGGACATCTCGATGACCACCAAGAACCAGACCGGTGACACCGTGCTCACCAAGGCCCCGGAGGGCCTGGCCTACACCAACGACTACATCAACCAGGCGATCACCGCGGCCAAGGCGGCCGGCGTGGACGTCAACGGCACGTCGTTCCAGCCGGCCACGGTCACCTTGTCCGAGGGTGGCGCCTAGGAAGTGATCAGGCGGGCCGCCAGGGCGACCGAGGTCAGGTCGCCCTGGCGCAGCTTGCCGGCCGCGTCATGCTCACCCAGGTTCTCCAGGCGGTGCGCGGACGAGTCGACGAGTTGCTCGTCGCCGGCCAGCAGCCGCTTGGCGATGCGGGCCTGGGCCGGGCTCAGGTCGGCGTACGCGCACTGGTCGAGCGCGGTGATCGTCTCGGCGTCGAGCGTGCCGTCGATGGCCCGCTCGGTGACCACCTTGAGCAGCCAGGTCGGCCACCAGCCGTACTTGCCGACGGCCAGGCCCGAGCGCACGGCCATCTCGGGACGCTGCCCGGCGCGCAGCAGCCGCAGGGCCAGCGCCGAGTCGAACTGCTCGAGCCGCAGCGCGTGCACGAAGACCTTCATGAGCGCCGCGGTGCCGACCACCGGCTCGATCTCCGCGGCCGCCTCGGCGAAACGACCTTTCAAGGCATGGACCAGGGCGTACGCCTCGGCGGTGCCGGCGTCGCCGGTGGAGCGCTCGTTGAGCCGCTCGACCGTGGCCACCAGCCGCTCGGTGCCCTTGGTGGCCCGCTCGGCGAGCTCCTCACTCGCCGGTTTGTTGAGGTGACGTACCACCACCTCGGCCGCGATCTCGGCCTCGCGGCGCAGCAGCGGCGAGGCGATCTTCGGCGTGATCACGTCGGCGAGCCCCTCCGCCGCGGTCGCGGCGTCGAAACGCTCGGCGACCTCCTGGAACTGCCCCCACCACGAGGCGGGATGTCCGACGGTCACAACCCCCGTGCTCACGATCGTCCCTCCGTGTAGACCGCCGGGCTCAGCATCCCGGCCTTCACCAATGTGCGGCTCAGCGGCCGGGTCAGCTCGGCCAGGCGTACGCACGCGTCGGTCCCGATCGCGTCGTACGCCGGCTGGGCCAGCCGGTCGGTCACCGCCTCCACTTCCGCGCGCAGCTCGCGGCCCGCGTCGGTAAGCACCTCACCGTGTTCGTCAATCAGACCCCTGCTCCTTAGGGCATCAACGGCGCCGGCCCAGTGATCCCGGCCCCATCCGCGGCTCAGGCGCAGGAAGCGCTCGTCCATCTCGCCCGAGGTGACGTGCAGCACCAGCGCCTCGAGGCCGCTGATCCCGGCCGCCAGCAGCGCCGCCACGTGGCCGTCGCCGCGGAACTCGCGCAGCAACGTCTGCGCGTGCCAGAGCACCAGGTGCGGCTCGTCCGGCCAGGGCAGGCCGAGATGGGCGGCGAACAGCGGGCGTCCCTGCGGCCACGCGGCCGCCGCCTCGGCCGCCCGCCGGGCCAGCGCGGCCGCCTCGGCCACCTCGGGCGAGGCGAGCGTCTCGGCGCCGAGCCCCCGGGCCAGCGCGGCGCCGGCCGCTTCGAGCCGGGCCCGGGCCATGGCGGCCGGTGTGGTCGTCTCCCAGACCGACGGCAGGGCCCGGGCGACCAGGGTGGGGTTGAAGTTGTAGAAGGTGGCCGTGACGACGCCGGGCCCGGTGGGCCCGAAGGCGGCGCCCCGAGAGGCGAAGTAGCCGTCGGACACGCCGACGCCGAGCTCGGCGTACCGCGCGGGGGCCTCGGGAACGAAATAGATCATCGAATGGATCGGCTCGGTCACGCGCCAGGCCCGCCGCTGCGGAGACTCGGTCATTCGTCTTCTCCCATTCCCGGCAGTGAGAGCGGCTCGGACGGTGCGATGGTGGCGGCCGAGTGCTTCGGCGGGGGCAGCTCGGCGACGGTGGACCAGGTGCCGGACTTGCGGGCCGCCGGCCGGGTCACCATGTGCACCGGCAGCGGCGGCGGGGTGAACGGTCCCGCGCCCCAGCGGACCCAGATCGCCATGCGCCCGGCCGCCGCCTCGGCCAGCAGCTTGTCCACCGTGCGGGGCCGGTCGAGCCGGTCGACCTCGATCGCGATCGGCTCCGCCGAGGGACGGGCGCAGGCCACGTCCAGCACCGAGTGGCCCTTCAGCGGCGGCGGCAGCGGGAAGACGCTCGGCGCCCGCCGGTAGACCCGCCAGCCCGAGGACGTGCCCCAGCCGGCGATCGCCTCGATGATCCGGGCCGTCGCCTGGTCGGTGGTCAGGTCGGTGAAGCGCAGATCGGCGAGCCAGGCTTGCAGGGAACGCGCGGTGTCCATCGCCGTACATTAAGCCTCCCTCACGCCGCTGCCGCCAGCTCCACCCGGCCGGCCAGCAGACGCGTCATCGCGTCGGCCGGCATCGGGCGGGCCAGGTGATAGCCCTGGCCGAGCGTGTAACCGAGCCGCTGGAGCCGGTCGGCCTGCTCCTGGTTCTCGATGCCCTCGGCCACCGTGTCCAGGCCGAGTGCCCCGGCCAGCTGGATGACGGCACGGGCCACCGCCTGCCGGGCCTCGGCCTCCGGTGTTCCCATCTCGTCGAGTTCGATGCCGTCGACGAACGACTTGTCGAGCTTGATGATCGACGCCGGGAACGAGCGCAGCAGGCTCAGCGACGACTCGCCGGTGCCGAAGTCGTCGAGCGCCAGCCGTACGCCCATCTCGTGCAGTTCGCGCAAGGTCCGCGAGACCTGCGGGCCGCGCAGCACGGCCGACTCGGTCAGCTCCAGCACCAGCCGGTCGTGGGACAGGCCGGAGTCGGCCAGCGCCGCCCGCACGTCGGCCACGAAGTCGGGGTCGTGCAGCTGCCGCACGGACACGTTGGGACCCAGCTTCTGCATGCAGTCGGGGCCGAACTCGGCCAGCCAGGCGGCGGCCTGCCGGCACGACTCGCGGAGCACGAACCGGCCCAGCGGCACGATCAGCCCGGTGCCCTCGGCGGCCGGGATGAACTCGCCCGGCGGGACCAGGCCGCGGGTCGGATGCTGCCAGCGCACGAGCGGCTCGACGCCGACGATCCGGCCCGTGGCCAACTCGACCAGCGGCTGGTAGTGCACGCGGAACTCGCCGGCGTCCAGGGCGCGGCGCAGCTCGCCGCCGATCTGGGCGTGCGCGAGGACCGGCTGTTCCATGCCGTCGTGATAGCGGACCCAGTTGCCCTTGCCGCGCTGCTTGGCCGCGTACATGGCCACGTCGGCGTGCCGCAGCAGCGGGTCGAGGCCCTCACCGGCGGCGGCGGTGGCGATGCCGACGCTGGCGTGCACCAGCAGGCGGTGGTCGCTCAGCGGCTTGGCGAACTCGTCGAGCACCCGACGGGCCACGGTCTCGCCGTCGGCATCGGGGCACAGCAGCACGGCGAACTCGTCGCCGGCGAGCCGGACCGGCAGGCCGTCCGGGCCGACGGCGGAGCTCAGCGCGCCGGCCACGGCGATCAGGAGCTGGTCGCCCACGTCGTGGCCGAGCGAGTCGTTGACGGTCTTGAAGTCGTCCAGGTCCACCAGGAGAACGGTGGTGTCCCGCTGCTCCAGGGCGGCCGCCACCCGCGTACGGAAGAGGCCCCGGTTGCCGAGCCCGGTCAGCCCGTCGTGGGTGACCTCGTGGCGCAGGCGGTCCTCGGAGGCCCGCTGGGCCCGCAGCAGGCGGGCGTTCTCCCGCAGGGCCATCATCTGGCGCACGGCGACCAGGCCGGTGAGCAGCACGGTGGCCACGATGACCACGCTCTCGGCCCAGCCCTGGCCGGGGCCCAGCAGGGACAGCAGGGACAGGTCGGCCGCGGCCAGCGCGAGATAGGGCAGCAGGGTGCCGGAGCGGCGCGGGGGCGCGCCGGTCGAGATCGACTGACGGTACGCCCCGACCGCCACGAAGATGTGCGTGACCGGCATGACGATCGCCTGGGCGAGCAGGACGCTGTCGTCGCCGCCGAGCGAGAGCAGGGCCACGCCCACACCGGTCAGCGCGGTCGCGGCGATCAGCCGGATCGCGCTGCGGTCGACCGGGCCGCCGTCGATGTAGGAGACCTTGGTGATGCCGCCGAGACCGAGCAGGAAGGAGATGCCGATCAGGGCCGTCGACTGGGCGCTCCAGCCGTCCGACGCGGTGATCATCGGGGCCAGGCCGAAGGTCCAGAGCAGCGTGCCGACGCCGACGAAGGCGATCGTCCGGTCGATCAGCTGCCGGCGGCGGGCGCCCGGCCCGGTGTTGCCGAGCGGCACCCGCATCACGCCCCACATCGCGGTGAGCATGCCGATGCCGGCCATCGCGGCGGCGGGCAGCGGGATGTCGGGCAGCCTGGGCGAGGTGCCGAAGGCGACCACGGCCAGGATGAGATAGCCGGCGCTGAGCACCGTCATGCCGGCCAGGATGTGGTGCCAGAACCGCCGGGTGACCGGGTCCAGCCGCCGTCCGCGCAGCAGGGCGGCGATGGCGAGGATCCCGGCGGCGCCGCCGGCGGGCATGAACACGTACGCCACGGCGTCCGGGCCGGGCCTGGTCACGAACCAGAGAGCGCCCAGCAGGGTGATGGTGACGGCCGCGACGACGTAGCGGATCGGCGTACGGGTGTCGGTGGCCACCCCGGAAGCATCGGCGGGAACGAACGAAACCATAGGACTTTTCACGACCGGGCACCTCCTCCGGCCGTCAGCCAGCAGGATTGAAGACATGGAGCGAAGCCGGGAGGACGAGGTCCGGGACCGGATGCGGGACATCGCCGGCGGCGACCCCGGGGACGCGGAACGCGCGCTGATGAGCCGGCTCATCCGCTCGTTCCTGGCGAAGACGCCGGGCACGGTGGACCGGCTCGGTGAGCTGCTCCGCGGCGGCGATGCCTCGGAGCTGCGCGACCACGCGCACACGATGAAGGGCTCGGCCGCCAACATCGGCGCCGGCACCCTGGCCGCGATCCTGGCCGAGGTCGAGAACTCGGCCCGCGAGGGCTACATCGCCGACCCCGACGTGACGCTCGGCCGCGTCGCCGCCGAGCAGGCCCTCGCCTTCGAGGTGCTGGAGCGGTACGCGGCCGAGCTCGAGAGCTCCTAGCCGGCCACGTCGAGGGCGGGGCGCGGCTCCGGCTCGGGCAGGAGCATGTCCGCGTCGAAGCGGCGGCCGCCGGGGATGGCCAGCACCGGCTCGACGATCTCGATGGTGCGGGCGAAGTTGGTGAGCCGGTCGAGCAGCAGCTCGGTGACGAGCATGCCGCGGCCGATCAAAACCAGGCCGTTGACCGCGACGATGTCCTCGGCCACCCGCATGTTGACCTCGAGGTCGACCACGCGCAGGCCGCGGACCTTCTCGGCGACGTGCACGACGCCCTTGAGCTGGCGCAGCGCGGCGAGCACGTGCAGGGCGCTGTCCTCGCGGCACTCGAGCACGGCGATGGCGCTGTCCACCTCGAGGCCGCGGCTCTCCAGCGTCTCGTAGTCGATGGCGGTACGCACGACGGCCACCGCGGCCTCGACCAGCGGGCTCGGGTTGCGGGGCGGCTTGCTGCTGAGCCCCAGGACGATCTGGATCACGTCCTCGAGCATCGGGATGTTCTTGAGCAGCTGCACCGCGACCTCGGGCATGTGGTCGATCATGACCTGCTCGTCGGAGGTGCAGGGCATGCCCTTGTCGAGCTTGGCCAGCACGCTGGGCGGCAGGGTGACCGCGCCCAGCTGCGACGCCATCGCGGCGACCTCGATCTCCCAGAGCGAGTCGAGCTGCATCTGGTGGCAGAGCTCGCCGACCAGGGTGCGGATGCGGCCGCCGCGGGCGAAGGCGAGCGGGCTGGCCAGCTCCAGACAGCCGAAGAGCGCCTCCAGGCTGCTCTTGAGGGTCTTGTCGAGCAGCTGGCGGTCGGCGGTCGAGCGGCCGTGCAGCTCCACCGCCTCCTGCACGGTCGAGCGCAGGTCCTCGGTCCTGACCGGCTTGGCGAGGTAGCGGTAGACGCCGCCGTCGTTGATCGCGGCGATCGCCGAGTTCAGGTCGCTCTGCGCGGTGTGCAGCACGCGGGTGGTGTCGGGATATTCGACCTGGATGCGGCGCAGGAGTTCGACGCCGTCCATCTCGGGCATGCGCAGATCGCTGATGACCGCCGCGACCGGGCCGTTCTCGGCCAGCAGGCGCAGCGCCTCGGCCCCACTCTCGGCGACCAGGACCTTGTGGTCGCGGCGCAGCTGGAGGGCCAGCGTCTCGAGGATGGTGGACTCGTCGTCCACGAGCAGCACGGTCGGTCGCGCCAGCGTGTCAGTCATACCGCCACTATCGGCATCACTCAGACCGGCCTTTAGGGTCTGCGGGTGGGCAGGCGGACGTGGACGGTCGTGCCGTGCGGGAGATGCCCGGTGAGGCTGATGGTGCCGCCGTGCAGGCCGACGATCGTCCGGGCCAGGCTGAGTCCCAGGCCTTTGCCGGCGATGCCCTGGTGGCGCACGTTGCTGGCGCGGTAGAAGCGGTCGAAGACGCGGTCGCGCTCCTCGGCCGGGGTGCCGATGCCGTGGTCGGTCACGGTCAGCTCGATCGTGGCGCCGTGCTCGCGCAGCCCCACGTGCACGTCGCCGCCGCGCGGGCTGTAGTTGACGGCGTTGGCCAGCAGGTCGTCGACCACCTGGCGGAGCCGGTGGGCGTCGCCGTCGAGCGGCAGCGGGGCGGTGCGGTCGGCGTCGAGGCGTACGCCGTTGGCGGTCGCGGCCGGCGTGGCGGCGGCGATGGCCGTGGCCACGACCGAGGCCAGGTCGACCGGCACGATGGTGAGGGCGACGTGCCCGGAGTCGAGCCCGGCCAGGTCGAGCAGGGTGTCGACGACGCCGCGCAGCGCGGTGGCGTTGCGCTGGACGGCCTCCACCATCGCGCGGCCCTCCTCGTCGAGGCCCGCCGTCGCCTCACCGAGCATGGACGAGCTGGCCACGATGGTGGTCAGCGGTGTGCGCATCTCGTGGCTGACCAGCGCGATGAAGTCGTCCTTGGCCCGGGTGAGCTGGCAGGCCAGCGCCTCGGCCCGGCGCAGGGCCACGTAGACGCCGATCTGGGCCGCGACACCGTCGAGCAGCACGGCCAGCAGGTCCTCGTGCGGCTCGGGCATCGAGGCGTAGCAGGTGAGCACGCCGAGCACGGTGGATCCGTCCCGAACCGGCACCGACAGCACCGAACGGATGCCGTGCCGCAGGCAGGCGGCGGCCCGGGAGCGTTCCAGCGGGCTGCTCAGGTTCACCGTGTGGGCGATGTCGGGCACCCAGAGCGGTTTGCCGGTGACCCAGACCCGGCCGGTGATGCCGGAGCCGCGGATCGGCGCGAAGCCGAGCACCGCCTCGAGCCCGCTGCCGGGCGCGCACCAGCGGCCGCCGAAGGTCAGCTCGCCGTCGTCCTCGCCGGTCAGCCAGAGTTCGGCCGCGGGCCACCCGAGCGTCTCGCCGAGCGCGGCCAGCACGCCGGGCGCCGCGTCGACGATCGATCCGGCCGACTGCAGGGCCTGCTCGACGGCCCGGTGACAGTCGCGGAAGCGTTCGGCCCGGCGCAGCGCGGTGACCTCGCGGGCGATCGCGACCGCGCCCACCTGGCCGCCGCCGGCGCCGTGGATGGGCCGCGCGGTGACGGCGACGACCCGTTCGCGGCGGCCCGGCACCCGCACGATCATGTCGGCGTCGACCGCCTCGCCGCGGACCGCCCGCTGGACCGGCGCCTCGGCCCAGCTGATCGGGGTGCCGCCGGCGTCGAACAGGACGCCGTCGGCGCGCCGCGGATAGTCGCGCAGGGCGGTCTGCTCGTCCAGGCTCATCAGCTCGCGGACCGGCCGGTTGACCAGGACCACCTCGCCGTCGGCGTCACAGGCGATGACGCCGACCGTCAGGCTCTCCAGCAGCGCGTCGAGGAAGGCGTCGCGGTCCACCTAGGCCGAGACCGGCCAGCGGGCGGGGCAGCCGACGTCGGCGCCGTGGTGGCCGTGCGGGCCCAGGTCGGCCAGGTCGCCGATCACCTCGCGCAGCTTGTCGTTGGGGCAGGGCTTGAGCAGCACGGCGCAGGCGCCGGCGGCGATCGGGGCGTTGTCGCCGGGGTGCAGGTGACCGCTGAGCATCACTATCGGCGTCTTGCCCAGCTCGGCGTGCTCACGGATGGCCCGGGTCAGCTCGATGCCGTCCATCCGGGGCATGCCGAGGTCGGTCAGCACCACGTCCGGCCGCTCGGCGATCGCCGTCTCCAGCGCCCGCACGCCGTCCGGCTCGTGGCTGACGGTGTGCCCGGCGCGTTTGAGCAGCCTGGTGAGGATCAGGGCGATGTCCTGGTCGTCCTCGGCGATAAGCACGCTTGCCATCCTTCAAGCATGCGGCAATAAGTCCCTCATGTACCGATTTTGCGGGACATCCCCACGATGAAGGCTCTCCGGGCGACCTCATCGAGGTCCTCCTCCCCCATCCATGCGCCGACCATGGTCACGCCGGGCTCCAGCACGGGCCAGTCGCCGAAGAAGCCGCGGATGTCCTCCTGGTCGCGCATCACCATCGGGGCGGTGGTGTTGTTGTAGATCCGCCGGACCCGCTCGATGCGATCGGAGGCGCCCTTGCGGCACCCGTGGGTGAGGGCCAGGACGCTGCCCGGGGCCAGGGCCCGGCGATAGTCGTCGAGTGCCCGCTCCAGGCGCTCGGTGTCCGGGATGAAGTGGGCGACCGCGATCAGCAGCAGGCCGACCGGGCGGTCGAAGTCGATCAGGTCGCGGACGACCGGGGATCCGAGCACCGCGCCGGCGTCGGTGAGATCGGCCAGGACCATTCCGGCGTACGGATCGTCGCCCGTCACGCAGCGGCCGTGCAGATAGGCCGACGCCTCGACGTCGACGCCGACGATCGGCGCGCGCGGGTCGAGCTCCCGCACCACCTCGCGCGCGTCGCCGGGCGAGGGGATGCCGCAACCGAGGTCGAGGAACTGGCCGACGCCGGCCTCGTGGGCCCGGACGACGGCCCGGCGCAGGACGCGCCGGTTGAGCCGGACGATCGCCGGCAGCTCGGGCATCGCGGTCAGCGCGGCCGCGGCGGCCTCACGGTCGGCCGCGAAGTTGTGCCGCCCACCGAGGAAGTAGTTGTACATGCGGGCCACGCTGGGCCGCTGCATGTCGACCTCCGGCACGGCCTGAGCCTCGGCCTCACCGATCATAGTGCGAGCCTAGGTCCGAATCGTTAACGTAGACGTCATATGGTCCGATCGCGCGATAAATCCGGGTTGCCCGAGCAGGTCGGCCTGCTGCGGGCCATCGTCGGCTCGGCCCACGACGCGATCTACACGGTCGGGCGCGACTACACCATCCTCTCGTGGAACCCGGCCGCCGAGGCGCTTCTCGGATATCCGCCCGAGGAGATCGTCGGCCGCGACCTCGACCTGCTGGTGGCGCCCGACCGGCGGGCCGACCAGCGCGAGATGTTCGGCCTGATCGAGGCCGGGGCCCGCATGGAGCGCTTCCGCACCCGGCGCCGGCACCGCGACGGCCACTGGGTCCCGGTCACCCTCAGCATGTCGCCGCTGGCCGGCGACGACGGCGACCTGCTGGGCTTCACCGTGATCGCCCGCGCCACCAGCGCCCGCGAGCGGCTCGAGTCGAGCCTTCAGGCCCTGCTGGAGGCGGCGCCGGACGCGTTCGTGGGCGTCGGCGACGACGGGCGCATCACCCTGTCCAACACCCAGGCCGAGCTGCTGTTCGGCCTGACCCGCAACGGGCTGATCGGCCGCGACGTGGCCCAGCTGCTCTCGCCCTCGCTGCCGGACGACCCGGCGCCGCCCATGGACGCCGACGAGTCGCCGGCCGAGCTGCTCGCGCCCGGCACGCCGCCCACACCCACCCTGGCCCACCGCATCGACGGCGGCACCGTACCGGTCGAGGTGTCGATGAGCGTGCTGCCGACCGAGGAGGGCCGGATGCGGTGCGCGGTGATCCGCGACATCACCGACCGCATCCGCGCCGACGACCGCTACCGGCAGCTCCAGGCCGAGGCCGACCGGGCCCGCATGGAGGCGCAGCTGCAGCGGGCCCAGCGGCTGGAAGGGCTGGGCCAGCTCGCGGGCGGGGTGGCCCACGACTTCAACAACCTCATCGCGGTGATCGCCAACTACGCCACCTTCATCGCCGAGGCGGCGGCCGACGCCGGGCTCACCGAGATCGCCGGCGACGCCGAGCAGATCTCCAAGGCCGCCCAGCGCGGCGCCGACCTGACCCACCAGCTGCTCGCCTTCGCCCGCCGCGAGGTGGTACGCCCGCGACCGCTCGACATCAACGACGTGGTCACCGACATCGAGCAGATGCTGCGGCGCTCGATCGGCGAGCACATCACCCTGTCCGTGCGCCTGGCCCCGGACCTGCCGTCGGTGACCGCCGACCCCGGCCAGCTCGACCAGGTGCTGGTGAACCTGGCGGTGAACGCCCGCGACGCGATGCCGCGCGGCGGCGAGCTGACCCTGGAGACCGAGGTGCTTTACGTCGACGCCGACTACGCCTCGGGCCGGCCGCATCTGCGCCCGGGCCGATATGTGCGGCTGCGGGTCAGCGACACCGGCACCGGCATGCCGCCCGAGGTGATCGAGCGGGCCTTCGAGCCGTTCTACACGACCAAGCCGGCCGGCAAGGGCACCGGCCTCGGCCTGGCCACCGTCTACGGCATCGTCACGGCGGCCGGCGGCGACCTCAACGTCTACTCCGAGCCCGGCATGGGCACCACCTTCACCATCCTGCTGCCCACCACCGACGCCGCGCCGGCCGAGGCCGAGACCCCGGCCGCGCCGCCCACCGACTACCGCCGCGGCACGATCCTGGCCGTCGAGGACGAGCCGGCCCTGCGCGACGTGCTGCGCCGGATCCTGGCCGGCGCCGGTCACAACGTGCTGATCGCCTCGGACGGCCCGGCCGCGCTGGCCCTGGCCGAGGCGTACGAGGGACCGATCGACGTCCTGCTCACCGACGTGGTCATGCCCCACATGCTCGGCAAGGACCTGGCCGAGCGGTTCGCCGAGGCCCGCCCCGGCACCGCCGTGCTGTTCATGTCCGGATACGCCCGCCCGGTCCTGGCCTCCCAGGGCACCCTCGACCCCGACGTCACACTGGTCGAGAAGCCGTTCAGCAAGAACCAGCTCCTGACCGCCCTGCGCCAGTCGCTGGACTGAGCGAACCCTAGTTGTGGCGGCTCTCGGCAGCCGTGGCGAAGTCGTCGAGCAGGCGGGCCAGGCCGCTGACCGACTCCTCGGGCAGGACGGCGGTCACCGCGCGGCGGAAGTCGTCCTCGCCCAGGGCGGCGCGCAGGCGGGCCAGGTCGGCGACCTCGAGGCGGGCGTCGGGCAGGCCCAGCGCGATCTCGATGGCCAGCGCCTGGCAGTGCAGGGCGACGGCCTCGCTGAGGCGGTTGGTGAGGGTGCAGAGCAGGGCCAGCCGGTGCTGCCCGGTGGCCAGGCCGGTCCGGTTGCCGTTCTCGGCGTCGAGCAGCAGGGCCTGCCGCAGGCGCCGCTCGGCGGCGGCGTGGTCGCCCCGGTCCTCGGCCAGCCGGCTCAGCTTGTGGCCGATCGTCGCCTGCTGCGCGCGGTCGCCGGCCGTCTCGGCCACCGACAGGGCGCGGCCGAGCAGGCGTTCGGACTCCGCCGTCTCGCCCCTGCGGTGGGCCAGCAGACCGAGGTAGTGCAGCAGGCTCGCGGCGTCGCCGCTGTCCGGCTCGACCCAGCCGAGGGTCTCCTCGCACACCGCGCGGGCCCAGTCCCAGGCCGACCACATGTCCAGGCGCTCGCGCACCAGGAAACTGAGCCGGATCGCCTCGTCCACCCGCCCGGCCCGGAACAGATGCTGCCGGGCCTCGATGAGGTCGTCCAGGTCGGCCACCGGGTCGCTGTCCCTCGGGCGTACGCGGTGACGGTAGTAATCGGCCGCGCGGCCGTGCGCCGCCGCCGTCTCCTCGGGATGGAGCCGGGCCACCGACGCCGCGGTCCACGGATGAACGGTGTGCCGCACCCCGTCCTCGTCGGCGACCTCGCTGACCAGCCCGAGTCCGGCAAGCGTGTCGAGACCGTCGGGCAGGCCGGGCAGCGCGCTCTGGCGCACCAGCGCCGGCTCGTCGGCCGGGCGGCGATAGACGGCGGCGCCGATCAGCAGCCGCCGGCAGTCGTCGTCGAGCAGAGCGAGCAGGTCGCTCAGCACGGCGTCGTTGACGGTGGTGGCGATCGCCTCGGCCAGGGCCAGGCCGGCCCGGCGGTCGTCGGCGCCGGCCGATCGCAGGTCGGCCGCCCAGCGGCCCGGCTCGGGCACGCCCTGCCGGGCCAGCAGCGACTCGAGCCGCCCGGCCACCGAGGCGAACCCGGCCGGGCTGCGGCGCAGCAGCGCGTCGAGGTGCTCCAGGGTGCGCGGATGGCCGCCGGCGCCGGCCCAGGCCCGGCGCTGCTCGGCCGGCGTGAGACCGGCCAGCGCGGGCAGGCGTGAGGCCAGCACCCGGGCCTCGGCCTCGGTGAGCGGGCCGAGGTGGTGCTCGGTGAGCCGCTTGTGGAGGTTGCCGGGCAGGGTGAACGGAAGCCGGCTGGTGATCACCACCCGGTGCGGGCCCGGCTCGCGGATCCAGCGGGCCAGGAACGCGGCCAGCCCCAGGTCGGCCGGCTCGGCCCGCAGTTCCGCCCGGCGGGCCCGCTCGTCGACCGCGAAGTCGTCGACGACCAGGGTGACCGGCCGCGACCCGAGCACGGCGAACGCCGTGGCCAGCCGGTCGCGCCAGAACTCGTCGGGCGTGCGCAGATAGGCCGCGAGCCGGCGCCGCCGGTCCTCGGCGGCCGTCCGGGACACCGACGGCTCGCCGGCCAGCAGCCGGCCGAACGTGTCGAGGATCTGCTCGCCGGTGTCGGTGCCGCTGACCCGCACCACGAGGCCGGCGTCGTCGCCGAGCCGGCGCACCAGCTCGCCGGCCAGGCTGCTCTTGCCCATGCCGCCGAGGCCGTGCAGCACCACCCCGGCGTGACCGGGCCGGCGCACGGCCTCCAGCAGGGTTCGCAGGTCGTCGCGGCGGCCGACGAACCCCTCGGGCTCGTCCATATCGGTCACCGTAACTCCAAGCAGCGGCGCGGGTGCACCCAGGCAGTACAGAACGGGCGCGTTCCATTCGGTGCCGCCGGTGAGCCGGCGTGCGCCGGCGACCGCGTCCGGCACCGACGGAAGGCCCGTGAGCAGCTGGTAGAAGTGGCCGAGGAAACGCGTGGCATCACCGTCGGTCAGTGCCAGGACCTGAGGCACACCGGCCGTCAGCAGCTCGGCGACCCGGTCGTGGCCGGCCACGACGACGAGCCCCGGGCGGTTCTCGCCGGGCAGCCACTCCTCGTCGCCGAGGTGGACCACGTGCACCGGCTCGTCGCCGTCCCGGTCGAAGACGCGCAGGCGGGCGCTGGGCTCGACCACGTCGAGCAACCGCTCGAGGTCGCCCGTGGCGAGGATCCTCAGCGGACCGGGCATCGTGCCGGTGGCGTAGGCGCCGCCGGGGGCCGAGCGGAACATCCGCACGTTCGGATGGAGCCCGAGCGGCTGCCCGGAGCCCGGAACGACCAGCGCCTCCCAGGGCAGGTCCTCGTCCGCGCGCACTTCGAGCAGCAGATCGTGCTCGGCCAGCTCGCGCAGAGCCTCGCCGGCCGCGCCCGGCGCGTAGGACCGGGCCAGCTCCACCCCGGCCGCGCGCAGCGCCTCGTCCACCGGCGCGGCCGACCGCGCGACCACCCCGGTGCCGGCCAGCCGGCGGGCGCGGCGCAGGTCGCGGAGCCGCTCGGCGAGCCGGCCGCCGCGGACCACGGGCGCGGTCACGACCCGGCCGTCGCCGGATCTCACCTCGACCGTGCCCGAGTCGACCCGCAGCCTCCCGGTCTCCACACTCTCAGTGAAACCCGGGGGCCGGGAGAGAAGAACTACCCCGAACGGTCAGACCTACCGCTCGGCCTGAGCCTCGTCGTCCTCGTCGACCTGGTCCTCCTCGCTGTGGCGCTGGGCCGGGACGGCGTCGTCGCGGTCGTCGGGGGCGCCGTGGCGAGGGCCGGCCTCGGGCTGCTGCTCGGGCAGGTCGCCGGTGACCTGGGGCTGGTCGACCCAGAGGGCGCGCAGCTGGCCCTGCATGAAGGTGGTGAGCCGGGCCCGGTACTCCCGGTCGAACGACTCCAGCGCCTCGATCTGCTGCTGGAGCGCCTCGCGCTTGCTGCCCAGGCTGCCCACGACGTCGTCGTAGCGCTGGCGGGCCTGCTGGTTGAGGTGGTCGGCGTTGGCCTGCGCGTCCTGGGCCACCGACTCCGACTGCGAGCGGGCCTCGGAGAGGATCTTCTCCGCGTTGCGGCGGGCCTCCTCGGTGCGGGCGTGCGAGTCGCGGGCGATCTGCTCGGCCGCGGCCCGGGCGTCGGAGAGGATCTTCTCGGCCTCGCGGCGCACGTTGTGCGCGTGCACCTGCGCGTCGCGGGCGATCTGCTCGGCCGCGGCCAGCGCATCGGTGCGGATCTTGTCGGCCTGGTGGTGGGCCCGCGCGACGTGCTCCTCGGCGGTGCGCTGGGCCAGGGTCAGGACCTGCAGGGCCTGGTTGGGGTGCTGACCCGGCTGGCCCGGCTGACCGGGCTGACCCGGCTGGGCGGGCTGACCCGGCTGGGCGGCCGCGCCGTTCTGGCCCTGGGCCTGCGCCGCCTGTGCCTGCTGCGTCGGGGCGACGAGGGCGTGCTCCGAGGTCTGGCTGTCCGTTGACGTCCCATTGAGCAGCACTTTGACACGATCCTTCATGCGGTTGTTGTCGGACACGGGGTAAGACCTCCGAACCTCGAGAGTCGCGGGATGCTACCAAGCTGAGCTGGTGGTTCGCGAGGTCTTGGCGCCGTCGGATGTCCCCGCCGCACCGGGCGTGCGTCGCCGCCCTCTACCCTGAGCGCATGGCCGGCGACGAGGTGGCCCGGGTCGTCCAGGAGATGCTCGCCGTCATCCCGGTGGGATGCTCCTGGCTGCTGCCCGTGCGCGCCGAGGACGGCGCCGTCCGTGACTTCCGGGTCGGCGCCACGAGCGGGCGGGGCCGCGACATCTACCGCCGGGGCACGAGCCGGGTCGACCGTCTGCTCAGCGAGCTCTACCCGAGCATCGTCGGCGGCGAGCTCTGGCAGATCTACCTCGACGTCCTGCGCACCGGCGAGCCCCGCGAGCTCGGGGAGTTCCGCTACGACGAGAAACAGGCCGGCGTCGTCGCCCACTCCCTGTTCGACGTCACCGTGCACCCCGTGCTCGGCGGCCTGCTGGTCTGGTGGCAGCGCCTCGACGAGGACCGCCGCCGGATGGCCAACACCGAGCTGCTCGGCAGCCTCGGCTGGACCGAGTTCGACCTGATGACCGGGGCCAGCGACTGGTCGCCGGGCATGTACCGGATCTTCGAGCGGGACCCGGCGCTCGGCCCGATGTCGCGGGCCGACCAGGCGGCCGCGATGCTGCCCGAGGACCGCGGCATCGCCGAGACGGCCTGGCAGAGCATGGACAGCGGCGGGCCGGCCGACGTGACGGTCCGCTTCACCGTCGGCCGCGGGGTCAAGCACCTGCGGATCCTCTCCGACGTCACCACCGACGCCGGCGGCCGGCCGTTGAAGATCAACGCGGTGGTGCAGGACGTGACCGCCCGGGAGAGCTCGCGCACGGCCATCGAGCGGCTCCGCGACCAGCTGCGCACCCGCGAGATGACAGCGATCGCCGAGCACCGCCTGGCCGGTCAGCTCCAGCAGATGATCCAGCCGGTGCCGCGCGAGCCGTTCCCGCTGCCCGGCCTTCAGGTGCGTGTCGACTATCTGCCGGCCGAGAGCACGGCCCAGGTCGGCGGCGACTGGTATCACGCTCAGGAGCTCACCGACGGGCGCGTGCTGCTGGCCGTGGGCGACGTGGCCGGGCACGGGCTGGCCGCGGCGAGCGGGATGGCTCATCTGCGGTTCGCGCTGATCGCCTGGCTGTCGATCGGGGTGCACGACCCGGCGCTGCTGTTGCGCCACCTGAACCGGCTGTGCGGTCAGCTGCGGCTGACCGGTACGGCCGTGCTCGGCGTCTTCGACCCGGCGAGCCGGTCGCTGGCCTGGGGCCGGGCCGGGCACGCGCCGCCGGTGCTGGCCCGGGGCGGGTGCGCGCGGCCGCTCGAGCTTCCGGTGGGCATGCTGCTCGGCGCCGACGGCGAGGCGGCGTACGGGACAATGACCCTGGCCCTTGACCCTGGAGATCTTCTGCTGCTCTACACGGACGGGCTGGTGGAACGGCGCGACGGACCGCCGCTGCTGCCGGGAGTGCTCGGCGCGCTCGCCGCGGCCACCGGCACGCTGCCCGCGGTGACCACGATCAACCGGCCGAGCCCGGACGACGACACCTGCACGGTGCTGGTCAAAGTTCTTTGAGGTCCAGGGCCAGCCGTACGCGGGTGCCCCGCTCCGCGGCCTCCACATCCACCTCGTCGCAGATGCGCTCGACGATGGCCAGACCTCTCCCGCGCGGGGCGTCGGCGGCCGGCATGGCGCGGCCGAAGGCGCGCAACGGGCCGCCGTCGATGACGTCGCAGTAGACCCGGCCGTTCGACGCCCACAGGCGCACCACACCACCGCCCACGGCATGCTGCAGCGTGTTGGTGGCAAGCTCGCTGACCGCGAGGGTGAGCAGATCGGCGCGGCTGCCGGGCAGGCCCAGCGCGGTGGCGTGCTGCCGCACGAAGTCGCGCAACGGGGCCAGGTCGCCGGGCTCGTGATAGGTGGCCTCGGCGGTCATCCGCCGGGCCCGCGTTCCACGGCCGGCGGGGCGGGCTCGGCCAGCAGGCCGGCGACGCCGGTGATGTCGAGGACGGCGGCGACCGCACCCTTCGCGTTGGCCACGATCAGGCGGCCGCCGCGCGCGAGGGCGGCGTGATGGGCGGTGACCAGGCCGTGGACGCCGGTGGAGTCGAGGAAGCCGACCTGGGCGAGATCGACCACGACGCGCCGGTGACGGTCGACGGCGGCGGTGAGGGCGGCGAGCAGATCATCCCGTACGGAAAGGTCGCAGTCGCCGGAGAGGACCACGCGGGCCTCACCGGCCTCCTCGAACGTCCTTGCCCCGAAGCGCGCCATCACGCACATCATGTCATCCGGTCGCTTGTTGAAGCTTCACCCTCGGGGATGGCTCTCCCATGCGTACACTCAAACCGTCAAAACGGATATAGAGCGCCAACGGGGATTACCATGAAGAAAAGGCACTTTTGGATGATCTCCGTGGCGGCCCTCGGGGCCGTCGCCTCCGTCGCGGCGCCGGCCTCCGCCTCGGCCCAGCACGAGATCGCCTTCTGGGGCATGAACGAGGCTCCCGGTTCCTCAACGATGCGCGACGGGAGCGGGCACGGCCTCCACGGCCGGATCGGCCGCGACATCGGCCTCGGCCTGCGCACCGACAACAGCTACGGCTTCCGCTTCGACCGCCTCGAACCCGACACCCCGCCCACCCACCCGGGTCATCTGGCGCTCGTGCCCGACAGCGCCGAGCTCGACCCCGGCACCCGCGACTACGCGATCACCGTGCGGCTGCGCACCCGCGAGCACTTCGGCAACATCATCCAGAAGGGCCAGGCCACGGTCGCCGGCGGCAGCTACAAGATCCAGATTCCGAACGGCAAGGTCCAGTGCTGGTTCCGGGGCTCCTCGACGGCCCTGCTGGTGACCGCGCCCAAGGCGATCAACGACGGGCGCTGGCACACGGTGCGCTGCGAGCGGACCGACGACGGCGTGTTCCTGTCCATCGACGGGCGCTCGGTCGCCGGCCGCTACGGCTGGACCGGCGCGATCGCCAACTCGTGGCCGGTGGCGATCGGCGGCAAGACTGACTGCGACCAGGTCGACGTCGGCTGCGACTACTACGCCGGCGACCTCGACTACGTAGCGCTCGAGGTCGACCAGCACGCCTGGTAGTCGGCGAATCACACGAGTTGACACCCGTCGGAATCCGGGCGAATGTTCCCTCGTGAGCGATGAGTGGCCGATTGCGGGAAGCCTGCTCGCTTCGCGGTACCGCCTGGCCGAGCTCCTCGAGATCGGCGGCATGTCGCAGATCTGGCGCGCGGACGACGAGCTGCTGGCGCGCCCGGTCGCGGTGAAGCTGCCGCTGGGCGCGCAGGTGGTGTGGCGCGAGGCCCGCATGGCGGCGAAGCTGCAACACCCGAACATCGCGGCGGTGCACGATTATCGCGAGGCGGTGCGCCCGGACGGTTCGGTGACGCCGTTCGTGGTGATGGAGCTGCTGGCGGGCGAGTCGGTGGCGGCCCGCCTGGAACGGGAGCCGATCGGCCTGCCCGAGGCGGCCCGCATCGGCGCGGCGGTGGCCGACGCGCTGGCCGCGGCGCACGCGTCCGGGGTGGTCCACCGCGATATCAAGCCCGGCAACGTGATGCTCACCCCGACCGGCGTGAAGATCCTGGACTTCGGCATCAGCGCCACGGCCGGCGAGCCGGACGACGACGAGTCAGGATCGACGTTCGGCACACCGGCCTACGTGGCTCCGGAACGCCTGGACGGCATGCCGTCCGAGCCGGCCACCGACGTCTACGGCCTGGGCGTGCTCCTGTTCGAGATGGTGACGGGCGATCCGCCCTACCCGGTGGACACGTGGGAGGAGCTGGCCGAGGCCCGAGCCGGAAAAGGCCCGAGCCCCTTGCCCGCCGACCTGCCCGTGGCCTTCCGCGACCTGGTCGGCCGCTGCCTCGACGAGTCCCCCGAGGCCCGCCCGACCGCGGCCGAGGTCCGCTTCGACTTGACCGCCCTATGGCTGAAGCCGGAGCCGGCGCGTTCCCTCCCCACCAGCGACCGGCCCACGCAGGCTGCGCCTTCCCGGTCCGCCTTTCCCGCCACCACTGCGGCCTCGGCCTCGCGTACGCCCTCGATCTCTCCCGCGTTTCCGCCCTCCGCTTTCCACGGGCATTCCACGTCAGCTCCGTCCCGCGACTTCCCCACCTCCGCCACGCCCGCCCGGAATGAGCCTTTTGCGCCCGGCGAGACCCGCGACTCGGCGCCGGGATACGCGGCGGGCCGAGCTGTGCCCTCCGCCCGCCGCGCCACCACCGCAGCTGACGCATCCGCGGGCGTGAGGGCAGCGGGCGCGGGCCGGGCAGGCGCGGGTGGGCCTGGCGCCCGGGGTCGGGCGCCTGCCACGACTCTGGCTCTGACCAAGCAGCCGCCGCGCCGGTTGGCTCTGATCGTGGGTGTCACCGCTCTGGTCGCGGCGCTGGCCGGCTCCTTCGCCGTGATCAACTGGCCGTCGAACGAGAAGATCGACGCCAGCCCGGAGCTGCCCCCACCGCCCGTGGTGGTCACGACCACGCCGGAGACCGTCGCGCCGACCACGACCACACCGCCGCCGACGTCGTCCTCGCCCACTCCGAAGCCGACGCCCACGCTCAGCTTCGACGACGCCGTGAGCCGCTTCCGCGCGGCCGTCGAGCGCGGCGCCGCCGGCGGCGACATCCGCTCCGACGTGGCCACCGACCTGCTGAACCTGCTCCAGCCCCTGACCCGCTCCGGCGACAACGCGGGCGATCAGGTGGACGCCCTGCGCCGCAAAATCAACGACCGCGCCGGCGAGGGCAGCGTCTCCTCGTCCCAGGCCGCCCTGCTCCGCTCCCGCCTGGCCGACGTCGACCGGGCCGCCCGCACCTTGTGACCCCCTAGGCCTCGCGCCCCGACCGCCTCGCGCCCCGACCGCCGCGCGCCCCGACCGCCGCGCGCCCCCGCGCGGCTCACAACCGCGCTCCCGGCGACCACGCCACCTATCGCCCTGGCCGCGCTGGCCGACGGCGCGGGCGGGTCAGGCCGAGCCGCGGATCACCAAGCGGGTCGGGAGGACTATCTGGGTGTCGGCCGGCTCGTCGCCGTCGATCTTGGCCAGCAGCAGGCGGACCATCTCACGGCCCATCTCGGCGATGGGCTGGTCGACGCTGGTCAAGGACGGCTCGGTGTGGCGGGTGATCACCGAGTCGTCGAAGCCGATGACCGCGACGTCCTCCGGCACCCGGCGGCCGTGCTGCCTCAGCACCCGCAGGGCGCCGGCCGCCATCATGTCCGAGGCGGCGAAGACCGCGTCCAGGTCCGGGTACTGCTCCAGCAACCGGTACATCGCCGCGGCGCCGCTCTCCTCGCTGAAGTCGCCGAACGCCACCGGGCCGTCGCCGACCACGTCGCGGTAGCCCTCGAGCCGGCCGATGCCGGCCGCCATGTCGAGCGGGCCCGTGATCGCCGCGATCCGCCGTCGGCCGCGCGACCAGAGATAGGACACCGCTTCCCGCGCGCCGCCCCGGTTGTCCGCGTCGACGTAGGAGCCCCTGTCGGCGTACGTGGGACGCCCCGCACGGACCGTGGCCACCCCTCGCTCCTCGAGCACCGCCGGCAGTGGGTCGTCGCCGTGCAGTGAGAGAAGCAGCGCACCGTCCACGTGCTGGCGGGTCAGGTAGCCCTCCAGGCGGCGCCTCTCCTCCGGCGCCTGCGCGATCATCAGGACCATCTGGAGGTTGCGGGCCACCAGCACCGACGACGTCGCCTGCACGATCCGCCCGAAGAACGGCTCGGCGAAGAACCGCTCCCCCGACTCGAAGATGACCAGCGCGATCGAGTCGGTCCGCTGGGTGACGAGCGTGCGGGCGGCCCGGTTGGGCACGTAGCCCAGCTCCTGGATCGCCTCTTCGACGGCCTGCCGGGCGCGTGGGCTCACCTGCGCCGAGCCGTTGACCACGCGTGACACCGTCCCGCGGCCCACACCGGCCCGCGCGGCGACCTCTTCCAGCGTCGGCCGCCCCGTCGCCCTGTTCCGCTCGGTCGTCATCGCCTGGCACCTTCCTCCGCGCGATCGGAGGTCGCGCCCGACACAAAGTACCTGTCCCGCGCAGCCTGCCCTAATGCGGTCGCGGCGCGGTGGTGACGCCGTTACCGTCGTCGCGTGCGAGTGCGAGACTTCGAAGATCACGACTGGCCCGCGGTCTGGCCGATCATCCGCGACGTGGTCGAGGCGGCCGACACCTTCACGTACGACCCCGGGATGTCCGAGGAGACGGCCCGCGCCGTCTGGATCGAGCCGCCGCCGGGCCGCACGGTGGTGGCCGTGGACGACTCCTCCGGCCTGGTGCTCGGCACCGCCAAGATGGGCCCCAACCGTCCCGGTCCGGGTGCGCACGTCTCCACCGCCAGCTTCATGGTCGCGGCCGGGGCGCGAGGCCGCGGGGTGGGCACGCTTCTCTGCCGCGACGCGATCTCCTGGGCGCGTTCCCAGACGTACGCCGGAATGCAGTTCAACGCCGTAGCCGCGTCGAACCACGCCGCCGTGTCGGTCTACCAGCGCCTGGGCTTCGAGATCCTGGGTACCGTGCCGGGCGCGTTCGCCCACCCGGCCCTGGGCCGGGTGGGCCTGCATCTGATGTACCTGAGCTTCGACTAGATCGCCGGCTCGGCCGCGGCCAGCCACTCCGCGGGCAGGCCGTCGACGCCGGTGCGGGCGCCGACCACGCCGCCCGCGATCGCGCATGTCGTGTCCACGTCGCCGCCGGCGCTGGCCGTGGCCCACAGCGCCGCCGCCAGATCGCCGGGGTGCCGGGCCGCGCACCACAACGCGAACGGCACCGTGTCCGGCGCCGACATGCGCCGCCCGCAACCGACGACGGCCGCTACCTTCCGAGGGTCGGTGTCGAGGGCGGCGACCTGGCGCAGGCCCCGGCCCACCTCGGTTCCGCCGACCCGGCCGGCGATCTCGGAGAGGTCCAGGCGTTCGTTCACGTTGAGGGCGGCGGCCAGCGCGACCGCCACCGCACCCGCGGCGGCTTCGGGGTGGGCGTGGGTCACCTGCGACGACCGTACGGCCTCGGTCCGCACTTGATCGAGGTTGTCGGCGAAGAAGGCGCCGAGCGGCGCGACCCGCATGGCGGCGCCGTTGCCCCACGAGCCCTTGCCGTCGAACTGACGGTGGGTGACCTCGAACCACGGCTCGCCCGCGCCGAGCGCCGGCAGCACCTCGTGCATCCCCGAGCCGTAGTGGCGGTACGGGTCGTCCTCGTACGCCAGGGCGAAGCCGGCGGCCAGCGCGTCCCGGTCGACCGTCCCGTGCTCCTCCAGGTGCCGGAGCAGCACGATCGCCATGGCCGTGTCGTCGGTCCAGCGCCACGGGCCGGGCCTCAGGTTGTCCTCGGCGAAGCGGCGGCGGAACCAGGTGCCCCCGAAGGCGTCGCCCATCGCCAAGCCCCGCAAAGCCGCCACCGCACTGTTGATCACAGCTGAATGCTCGCCGAAACGGCTCCGGACGGCCAGCCGATTTCAGCCGGGCAGGCTGAGCAGTTCGCGCCAGGAATCCGGGTACAGGTCGCCGCCCCACAGGACCCCCTGACCCGATGTGGCGGCGATGGTGGACACCGTGCGGACGAACGACAGGGTCAGGGCCGGCCAGTCGAACTCGCCGGACAGCGGGCCGGAGTGGAAGCCACCGAAGGCGTCCGACGCGGCGGCGAACGTGGGCTCGTAGCGGGGCAGATCGAGCCGGTCGAGGCGGGCGGCCAGGTCGGTGGTCTCAGGCGGGGTGAGCCAGCCGTACGTCCCCGCTGTGTTCTCGAACTCGAATCCGAGCACGGCGCCACGGACGTCGAGCGCGTCCAGGTGCCGCCGGATCGGATCGTCCGCGGGCACGCCCAGATGCTCGAGGAGCGGCTTGTAGGCCGACGGCCGGGCCGAGCGCCCCACGAACTGCCCGTCGCCCAGGCACCGCAGGACGACCCAGGCCGCGTACAGGAAGCCCAGCTCCTCCACGTTCTCCTGCTCGGCACCGGCGTGGAAGGAGCACCGGGAACGCTCGGGGCAGGTGGTCGACGGGCACCGCAGCCACGGGCGGGCGCCCTCCGGGCGCATCACCGGCTGATTGCCCAGATAGGAGAGATCCTCGCTGAGCCACAGGCAGTACGCCGCCAGATCCACCGGCTGCGCGCGCATGCGCTCGGCCATCGGGATCCAGATGTCGGTCCACTCGCTTCCGGGCAGCCCGGCCGGCCAGGGCGGCAGGGGGCCGCCGCGGAACAGCGCCAGCAACCCGGGCACGACCTCGGCGCGGTAGCGGTCGTAGTCGAAGACGTAGATCCTCGCGTCTGATCCCACGCCGAGGATGGTGGCACGGCGGTCAAGTGGGAATGCGGTAACGGCGCAGGGCCGGTACGGACAGGGCGATCGCCGCCGTTCCCAGCACGCCCAGCGCCCCGCCGATGGCCAGGGCGGCGCCGCCCGAGGTCAGCGACGCGACCAGGCCGGCCCGCAGGTTGCCGAGGTGAGGGCCGGCCGCGCCGGCGATGTGTTCCAGGGCGGCCACCCGGCCCCGGTAGGCGTCCGGTGTGGAGCCCTGGACGACGGTTCCGCGTGACACCACGGCCCACGTGTCGGCGAAGCCGGCCACGGCGAGGAAGCCCAGCACCGCGTACAGGCTGGTGCTCAGACCGGCCAGGCCCAGCGTCACCGCCCAGACCGCGCCGCACGCCAGCAGCAACCGGCCCGGGTGGGCGTATCGGGTGGCCAGGCCGGAGAGCACCGAGGCGAGCACGCCGCCGACCGCGACCGCCGTGGCGAACAGGCCGAGGACCTCGGGGCGGCCACCGAACTTCTCCTGGTTGATGACCGGGAACAGGGCGAAGGGCATGGCGAGCACCGTGGCCGCGAGGTCGGCCAGCAGCGCCCCTCGCACCTGTGGGGTCCTGACGGCGTACGACAGACCGGCCCGGACCGCCCGCACGCCGGACCGTCCCTCGGAGGCGGGGGCGCCGGGCGGCAGACCGGCGACGCCGAAGAGCGCGAAGCCGTAGGTGAGCGTGTCGAAGGCGAGGCACCAGCCGACGCCGGCCAGGGCGGTGAGCGCGCCCGCGGTGGCCGGCCCGGCCAGCATGGCGAGCTGGAACGAGAGGTGGTTGAGGGCGAGGCCGGCGGCCAGGCGCTCCCCGCTCAGCAGGGCCGGCACGAAGGTCTGGCGGGCGGGCGCGTTGAGGCCGCCGATGGCCGACTGGACGGCCGTGAGCAGCAGGACCGCGGGCACACCACCGGCGTCGGTGAACACCACGAAGGTCATCGCCGCGCTCACCACGATCTGCGCCACGGTGCAGCGCATCGTGAGCAGCCGCCGGTCGACATGGTCGACGAAGGCGCTGCCGGCCAGGGCCAGGGCGATCAGGGGTACGCCGATGGCCAGCCCCACGAGACCCACGACGGCCGCGCTGTGGGTGCGGTCCCAGATGTAGAAGACGATGGCGAACGAGCCGAGCTGCCCGCCGAAGCCGGACGCGGTGGTGCCCAGCCACAGCCGCCGGAAGGTGCGGTTCTCGCGCAGCGGGCTGAGGTCGGCCAGCGCCCTCATGCGAGGTGGTCCCGCAGGCGCCGGGCGAACGGGCGCCGGGCCAGCAGCTCGCGCAGGTCGGCGGTGACCTGCGTGAGCGAGTACGGCAACTCGGCGTCGAGCTCCCGCACGGCGGCCTCGGTGGCCCGCCACTCGGCGAGCAGGAACGGCATGATCTCGGCGGCCCGTGTGGTGAGCCGGATGGGCCGGGTGCGCCCGTCCTCGCCGGGTACGGCCTCGACCAGGCCGGCCTTGGTCATGGCGGCCGCCGTCTGGCTCATCGCCGAGTGGCTCACGCCGCGCTTCTCCGACAGCGAGCGGATCGTCATCGGCCCGAACCGGTGCAGCGCGATCAACGGCCCGACGAAGCGTGTGCGCACCTCCGGCATATCGCCTGCGGCGTACAAATCCGAAATGTTCGAGTCGAGCTCGCCCAGCAGCGCGTGAAGATCGCTCCAGTGATTGCTGTCCAAGAGGTCCACCGGAGCAATGTAACAGTACTTATATATTTACGCTCGTGGCAGCGTCACCACGATCGTCGTGCCGCGACCGGGCTCGCTCTCGACGCGGATGCGGCCGTGGTGGCCGTCGACGATCGCCTTGATGATGCTCAGGCCCAGGCCGGCGCCCTGCACCTCGTGGCGCTCGGCGGCGGCCGAGCGGCGGAACGGCGCCAGCGCACGGCCGCACTCCTCGGCGCTCATGCCGATGCCGGTGTCGCGCACCTCGAGCACGGCGTCGTTCCCGCGCACGGAAGCTCGCACGGTGATGTGCCCGCGTTGAGTGAACTTGACGGCGTTCAACAGCAGCCGTTCCAGCACCTGGCCGAGTCGCTCCTCGTCGGCCTCGACCATCACCGGCAGCGGCGCGTCGGCGTAGATGTCCAGGCACCGGGTCAGGGCCAGCCCCACGTTGCGGCGCACCGCGGCCCGGGCCATCTCGGCCAGGTCCAGCTCACGCTTGTCGAGCACGAGGTCGCTGCGGCCGGTCTGCGCCGCCAGCAGCATGTCGTCGACCAGCGCGGTCAGCCGCTCCGAGTTGCGCCGGATCCGGGCCACGAACTCGCCGTCGGCGGCCGCGCCGTCACCCAGCAGCTCCAGATAGCCGTTGATCGAGGTGAGCGGCGTCCGCAACTCGTGGGTGACCCGGGACAGGAACTCGTCGCGGACGCGGTCGGCGTCGCGCAGCCGCGCGTCCAGCCCGCGGGCGTACTGCCTCAGCTCCAGCTGGGCCATGACATGCCGGGCCAGGGTGCGCAGCCCGGCCGCCTCGGCCGGCGTCAGCAGCCGGGGCTCGTGCCCGATCACGCAGAGCGCCCCGAGCGCCTGCCCCGAGGCGGTGACCAGCGGCGCGCCGGCGTAGAAGACGACGTTCGGCTCGCCGGTGACGGCCGGGTTGTCGCGGAACCGGGGGTCGAGCCGGGCGTCGGGCACTTGCATGACGCCGTCGCTGAACATGGCGTGCGCGCAGAACGAGCGGTCGCGCGAGACCTCGCACACCTCGATGCCGATGCGCGACTTGAGCCACTGCCGCTCGCCGTCGATCAGGCTGATCGCCGCCATGGGCGCCCGGCAGAGCTGGGCGGCCAGCACCACGATGTCGTCGAAGTCGCTCTCCGGCGCGGTGTCCAGCACGCGGTAGCTGTGCAGCGCGGCCAGGCGCTCGCCCTCCGCGACCAGGGTGTCCGGCATCTCGCCCGTCCTTTCAGCTGACTCGGCTATGAGAAGGGTCGGCGGGCCTCGCGACTTGTTGAGTGATGACCCCGGTGCAGGCCGGGATCATCCCTGCCCGCGACGGTGCTCGAAGATCAGATAGGTCTCGGTGCCGGCGATCAGCCGCGTTCCGCTCAGGCGCTCGGTGATCACCGCACGGAGGTCCTCGACGTCGGCGGTCGCCACATGCAGGAGGAAGTCGTACGAGCCGGACACGAAATAGACATCCCGCACGGCCGGGATGTCGGCCAGCGACGAGGCGAACTTGCCGATCGCGTCGCGGGACTCGGACCGGATCCGTACCGCGATCATCGCTTCGATGGGCCGCCCGATCCAGGCCGGGTCGACGTCGGCGTGGAAGCCCCGAATCGCGCCGATCTCGCGCAGCCGCCGGACCCGCGTGAGACACGTGGAGGGTGCGATGCCGACCCGCTCGGCGAGGGCGTTGTTGGGCATGCGGCCGTCGGCCTCGAGCAGCGTCAGCAGCTCGCGGTCGATGTGATCGAGGCCTCGAAGATCCTTCGGTTGATCGGCCACCACAAGGCTCCTCGTCTCATTTCGTTTCGGTTGATCGCGCTCTACAGAATCTTATTCGGCCATATTGCGCGACCACAGCACATCGTTTCACGCTGAGGGCCACAACGGCGTGATGAAGGAGACAGCCATGCGGATCGGTGTGCCGACCGAGGTCAAGAACCACGAGTACCGGGTGGCGATCACGCCGGCCGGCGTCGCCGAGTTCGTCCGCCGCGGCCACGAGGTGGTCATCCAGTCCGGCGCCGGCGTGGGCTCCGCCATCACCGACGAGGACTACGTCGCCGCGGGCGCCTCCCTGGCCACGGGCGCTTCCCCTGCCGCCGCCGCGGACTCGGTCTGGCAGCAGGCGGACCTGATCCTGAAGGTCAAGGAGCCGATCGCCTCCGAATACCACCGCCTCCGCAAGGACCAGGTCGTCTTCACCTATCTGCACCTGGCGGCCGACGCCGAGGGCACGAAGGCGCTGCTGGCCAGCGGCACGACCGCCATCGCGTACGAGACGGTGCAGCTGCCCGACGGCTCGCTGCCCCTGCTGGCCCCGATGTCCGAGGTCGCGGGCCGGCTGGCCCCGCAGGTGGGCGCGTACAGCCTGATGCGCAACAGCGGCGGCCGGGGCGTCCTGCCCGGCGGAGTCCCCGGCGTCAGCCCGGCGAAGGTGACGGTCATCGGCGGCGGCGTCTCCGGCGTCAACGCGGCCACGATCGCCCTGGGCATGGGCGCCGACGTGACCGTGCTGGACCTGTCGATCCCCCGCCTGCGCCAGATCGACGCCCAGTTCGGCGGCCGGGTCAAGACGCTGGTCTCGTCCTCGTACGCCATCGAGCAGTCGCTGCTGGAGGCCGACATGGTGATCGGCGCCGTGCTGGTGCCCGGCGCGAAGGCCCCCAAACTGGTCTCCAACGACCTGGTCAAGCGCATGAAGCCGGGCGCGGTGCTGGTCGACATCGCGATCGACCAGGGCGGTTGCTTCGAGGACTCGCACGCGACGACCCACGAGGACCCGGTCTACAAGGTCCACGAGACGGTCTTCTACTGCGTGGCCAACATGCCGGGAGCGGTCCCCAACACGTCGACGTACGCGTTGACGAATGCCACCCTGCCCTACGCCCTCAAACTGGCCGACCTGGGCTGGCAGGAGGCGCTGAAGGCCGACCCGGCGCTGGCCCTGGGCCTGAGCACCCACGAGGGCCAGCTGACGAACGCTGAGGTCGGCACCGCCCTGGGCCTCCCCTCGGTCGGGATCGCGTCCGTTCTGGCCTGATCAGGCCTCCCGAGGCCGGCGCCCGCCCTCCCAGGGGGACCCCCGCCTCGGTACGGCCATCCTGCCGAAAATCGCGGGTGCGCGCTGCCACCCTGTGGACAGGGCTCGCCGCTGTGGACAACCCACAGCGGCGGGCCCTTCTGGTGTACGCAAGCAGCGCCGGGATCAGAAGGCGCCCCGCACCGTGCCGCCGTCGACGCGGATGGTGGCGCCGCTGATGTACTCGGCGTACGGGCCGCACAAGTAGGCGACGGCGCCGGCGATCTCGTCGGGGCGGCCGTAGCGGACCCGGTCGTTGGGGACGATCTCGCGGACCGAGTTGTACTCGATCTCGTCCCACGTCTCACCCCAGCCGCGCTCGGGTGAGAGCTTCGTCAGGAACTCCTGGACGGCCGGGACGAGGATCGCGCCGGGGGCCACGATGTTCGAGGTCACCTTGGTGCCGGCCAGGTCGCGGGCCAGCGAGACGGCCAGGTTGTGCCGGGCCGCCAGCGACGCGTTGTAGTGCGGGTGGTTGTCGAACGGCTGCATGCTGAGCCCGCCGCCGATGGTGACGACCCGGCCGTACGCCTTGTCGCGCATTCCCGGAACGAGGCGCTGGATCATGCGTACGCCGGAAACGACGTTGATGTTGTAGGTGTGCAGCCAGATGTCGGCGGTGGCGGAGGCCCAGGGCAGGTGCTCGTACGCCCCGGCGTTGTTGACCAGGATGTCGATGTCGCCCGCGGCCTCGGCCACCAGGTCGGCGCCCGCGTCGGTGCCCAGGTCACCCAGGGCGATGGTGGCTTTTCCACCGTTCTTGACGATCGAGTCGGCGACCTCGCGCGCCCGGTCGCCGCTGCGGCCGTGGATGACGACCTCGGCGCCCTCGGCGGCCAGCAGGCGGGCCGTGGCCTCGCCCAGCCCGGAGGTCGACCCGGTGATCAGAGCGCGGTGTCCGGTGAGTTGGAGATCCATTTTCTGCTCCCTCGTTTTGTCTACACACGTAGACTACGGCGGCTAAGTTGCCACCTGTAGACTTAGCGGTTATGACGCGCAGCACACCCCGTCCCCGCAACGCGGCCGCCACTCGGCAGGCCATCCTCGACTCGGCGGTCGTGGCCTTCACCCGGCACGGCTACGACGGCGTGGGGGTGCGGGACATAGCGGCCGAGGCCGGCGTGACCGCGATGCTGGTCAACCGCTACTTCGGTTCCAAGGAGGGGCTGTTCACCGAGGTCGTGGACCTCGTCTTCGCCCGGCGCACCATGGTTCCGGGCGACACCGACGACCTGGCCGGCGACACGGCCCGCGCCCTGGTCGCCCGCACCGCGGCCGACGCCGGACATCTCGGCCCGTTCGAGCTGATGCTCAAGTCGGCCGCCAACCCCAAGGCGGCCGAGATCATGCGGGACGCGATCGGCCGGCACGTCGGCGCCCGTTTCGAGGCGGCGCTGGAGGGGCCGGACGCCGGGGAGCGGGCCGAGCTGGGCCTCGCCCTGCTGGCCGGCGCGTGGCTGATGCGCCGGATCATCGGCACGCCCGCGCTTCAGGAGGCCGATCCCGAGCGGCTGGCCGCCCAGGTGGCCCGAATGCTGACGGTGATCGTCGAGCCCTCATAGCCGCGCGATCTCCGGGCGGATACACGTGTGCCCGCGGCCACGGTCGGCCGCGGGCACACGGATATCCGGATCAGAGGTGGCGCTGGATCTGGGTGAGGTCGGCCGCCGAGAGGCGGTCGGAGCTCGTGTTGCGCTGGTGCCAGAACGGGTAGCGCAGGGGCTCGCCGCTCACGTCGTCGAGGGCCTTGACCTCGTCGGCGGTCAGTTCCAGGTCGGCCGCGGCCAGGTTGTCGCGCAGCTGGGCCGGGGTTCGGGAGCCGACGATCAGCGAGGTCACGCCGGGCTTCTGGGAGATGTAGGCCAGAGCGACCTGCGCCGCCGACACGCCGTGGGACTCGCCGATCTTCACGGCCAGCTCGATCGTGTCGTACAACTTGTCCTCGTCGTTGATCGGAGGCTCGTCCCAGTCGGTCAGGTGCCGGCTGCCGGCCGGGGCGTCGACGCCGCGGCGGTATTTGCCGGAGAGCAGGCCGCCGGCCAGCGGGCTCCACACCAGGATGCCGAGGCCCTGGTCGACGACGGCCGGGACGATCTCGGCCTCGATGTCGCGGTTCTGCAGCGAGTAGTAGACCTGGGTGCTGGCGAAGCGCTCGAGGTGCCGCGCGTCGGAGATGGCCAGGGCCTTCATCATCTGCCAGGCCGCGTAGTTCGAGCAGCCGATGTAACGGACCTTGCCGCTGCGGACCAGGTCGTCGAGGGCGGTCAGGGTCTCCTCGAGCGGGGTCTGCCCGTCCCACTCGTGCACCTGGTAGAGGTCGATGTAGTCGGTGCCGAGGCGGCGCAGGCTGGCCTCGGCCGCCCGCACGATGTGGTGGCGGGACAGGCCCGCGTCGTTCGGCCCGTCGCCCATCGGCATGCGCGCCTTGGTGGCGATGAGCACCTGGTCGCGGTCGGAGCCGAGCGCCTCGCCGAGGATCTCCTCGGACAGGCCCGCCGAGTAGACGTCGGCGGTGTCGATGAGGTTGACACCCGCGTCCCGGGCGATCGCGATCTGCTCCCGCGCGCCGGACACGTCGATCTGGCCGACCGGGGTCGCCCAACCGGTGCCGCCGAAGCCCATCGTGCCCAGGGTGAAGGTGGAAACCCGGAGGCCGGTGCGGCCGAGCTGCCGGTACTGCATTGTCATACCTCTTTCCGGTTCGGTGTAGCCATGACCAGCCTTCCCCTCCGCGGGCGGCCTGTCCACCGGAACGCTCAGCGTGCACGACGCGGCTACCAGGGGTATACCCGTCAATATGATGTCGCTGACGCTGCCCGTGGTCCTCACCGCCGCGCTGGGCCTGGCGGCGCCCGGCGCTCCGGGGATCGACGAGCAATACCTTCCCGCCGACAAGTCGGGCCTGCTCACCTCGCGGACGACCGAGAGCCGGGTCTGGGCGACCGTGCAGAAGGAGGGCGGCCTGGGCGAGGTCTTCTATCCGACGATCGGCGGCCCGAGCGCGCGGGCGCTGTCGTTCGTCGTCGCCGACGGCCATCGCGTTCTCTCGCCGACGCGCGTCACCACGGAGCAGAGCGACCCGGACAGCCTGAGTTTCCGGCAGGTCCTGTCGGGGCCGGGGTGGCGGCTCAGCGCCTCCTACACGGTAGATCCGAAAAGATCGACAGTTCTGATCCGGTCCGATTTCTCCGGCAAGGGGGAACTTTACGCGATTTACGACCCGGCGCTGGCCAACTCCCGCGGCGGTGACACGGGCTCGTCGTCCGGCCGCGCGCTGACCGCCACGGACGGCGCCGTGTCCAGCGCTCTGGCCGCCTCGCCGCCTTTCCGGGCCACGTCGAACGGTTTCGCCGGCGTCAGCGACGGCCACACCGATCTGCGCGACGGCCGCATGGACTGGCGCTATTCCAAGGCCGGCCCCGGCAATCTCGTGCAGACCGCGGCCATCGGCCACCGGCACACCACCATTGCTCTCGGCTTCGCCGATTCGCCCTCGGGCGCCCTTTCGGCCGCGTCGCGATCGCTGGGTCGCGGTTTCACGTCGGTCGCGCGTTCTTATTCGTACGGATGGAAGCAGTACCTGAAGGGCCTGAAGCCCACGCCGCGTGGGTTGAGTGGCGCCGAACGGACCCTTTACCGCACCTCGGCGATGATCCTGGCCGCGAGCGAGGACAAAGCGAATCCGGGCGCCTACGTGGCCGCACCGGACGCACCGTGGGCGTTCGGCACCGACGATCCCTCGGGCCCCTATCACCTGGTGTGGTCGCGGGACCTCTATCAGATCGCGCTGGCCCTGATCGCCGCCGGCGACAAGGCCGGAGCCAACCGCTCGCTCGATTTCCTGTTCGACGTGCAGCAGAAACCGGACGGTTCGTTCCCGCAGAACTCGCAGGTCGACGGCACACCGGTCTGGGGCGGCCTCCAGCTCGACGAGGTGGCGCTGCCGCTCGTTCTGGCATACCGGCTCGGTCGTACTGACGCCAAGACCTGGACCCACGTGAAGCGCGCGGCCGATTTCCTGTTGTCTTATCAACAGGCACCGGCCACGCCGCAGGAACGCTGGGAGAACCAATCCGGCTACTCCCCCAACACCATCGCCACCGAGATCGCCGGCCTGGTGTGCGCCGCTTCCCTGGCCCGCGCCAACGGCGACACCGCGTCGGCCGCCCGCTATCTGGCCACGGCCGACGAATGGCGCGCCCGGGTGAAGTCGTGGACAGTCACGTCGACCGGCCCGTATTCGCCGAAGCCCTATTTCCTGCGCCTGACCAAGGACGGGAACCCGAACGCCGGAACCACCTACAACATCGGCGACAGCGGCCCGGCGAACGTGGACCAGCGCCGCGTCGTCGACCCTTCTTTCCTGGAGCTCGTACGCCTGGGCGTGCTGCCGGCCGACGACCCCGACATCCGTAACACCTTGCGCGTGGTCGACGCCCAGTTGGGCGTACGGACCCCGAATGGTTTCTTCTGGCACCGGGCTTCGTTCGACGGTTTCGGCGAGAAACTGGACGGCACCCAGTGGGAGTACAACCTCCCCGACGGTTCCCTGATCACGAGGGGCCGCGCCTGGCCCCTGCTGAGCGGCGAGCGGGGCGACTACGAGATCGCCGCCGGCGACCCGCGAACCGCCCGCACCCGCCTGGCCGCCATGGCCCGCGCCACCGGCCCCGGAAACATGCTCCCGGAACAGGTCTGGGACCAGAAGCCCCCACCCGGCCGCACGCCCGGCACACCGACCTATTCGGCGACCCCACTGGTGTGGTCGCACGCCCAGTACATCCGCCTGGCCCAGAACCTGGCCGCCGGCCGCGTCCTCGACACCCCAGCCGCAGTCACCGACCGCTACGGGACTCACGCGAATCGGTAGGCGTCACGTCCGTCACGAACCGGGCTTTCACCGCCGAGACGCGGAGGAAGTCGAGCTGCTCGGCGGCCCGGGTGCCCGCGGCGGCGGTGAAGGCGATGATCCTGATGTCCGACCCCGGGACGGTGAGGACGTCGCAGTCGACCACGATCTCGCCCGCGATGGGGTGAGCGATCCTCTTGCGGTCGTGGCCGAACTCCCCCGCCGCCGGGAGCAGCGCCCACAGACTGGCGAACCGCTCGCTGCCGCGGGAGCACTCCGCAATCAGCCGCCGCAGCCTCGGCTCATCGGTGTACTTGCTGTGGGTCACCCTCAGATCTGCCACGAGGGCGGCTTCGAAGGCCTCCGGCCCGTGTTCGGCCTCGACGGGCCATCCGGAAAGAGCGACCCCGGGCAGGAAAGTGTCGAACACCAGATTGCGTTTGTCCGGTGCGAGCCGCCCGGGATCGCCGACGAGCGACGCCCACAGCGGAGTCCACGTGATCAGCGTCCAGTCCGCGGCGAAAACACCGAGAGCCTGATCGGACAGGCCCGCGAGCAACCGTTGCACGCTCGGCGGAATGTGCGCCGAGATCCGCCCGGGACCGGGAACAGCCAGCCGCGCCAGCCGGTAGAGGTGTTCACGCTCGGCCGTGTCCAGGTGCAGAGCACGCGCGAGCGCCTCGGCCACCGACTCCGACGGCCGGGCCGAGCGGCCCTGTTCGAGGCGCACGAGGTAGTCCACCGACACGCCCGCGAGCTGCGCGAGCTCCTCCCGGCGCAGCCCGGCCGCCCGGCGCCGCCCGATCGCGGGCAGGCCCAGGTCGGCCGGGTCCAGAAACTCTGGACCCCCACCACGGTCGGCGCCCTCGCATTGCCGCACCGCCTCGCGATGGCTCCGATGACCCGCAACCGGGCGCGGCCCGACGGCGTTCCCACCGATCTCGCCCGCGAGTACTACCGTCAGCGTGCCTCGATGGCGCTGATCATCGCCGAGGCCACGCAGATCTCCGGCGACGCGCAGGGCTACATGCTGACCCCCGGCATCTACACCGAGGCGCACGTCGCGGGCTGGCAGGAGATCACCGGCGCCGTCCACGCCGCCGGCGGGCGCATCGTCGTGCAGCTCATGCACTCCGGTCGCATCGCCCACCCCGGCAACACCCCGCACGGCCGCCGGCCGGTCGGCCCGTCCGCGGTCCGCCCCAAGGGCGCGATGTACACGCCTACCGGGCTGGAAGACATGCCCACGCCGCGAGCCCTGAGCACCGGCGAGGTCACCGGCGTGGTCGAGGAGTACCGCCGTGCCGCCGCAGCGGCGATCGCGGCCGGCTTCGACGGCGTCGAGATCCAGGGCGCCAACGGCTATCTGGTGCACCAGTTCCTGTCGACCAACGCGAACGAGCGCACCGACCGGTACGGCGGCTCTGTCACCAACCGCGTCCGCTTCGCCGCCGAGGTCGCCTCGGCGGTGGCCGGCGAGATCGGCGCCGACCGTACGGGTCTGCGCGTCTCACCGGGCAACCCGTACAACGACATCACCGAGAACGACACCCACGAGGTGTACCCGGCGCTGCTCGCCGCCCTGGCCCCGCTGAACCTGGCCTATCTGCACGTGATCCACGCCGGCGACGAGGATCTCGTGACGAGGCTGCGCCGGGAATGGCCGGCGGCGCTTCTCCTCAACCGGGCCGGCGCTCCCCTCGAAGCACGCTTCGCCGACCTCGACGCCGGGCGGGCCGACGTCGTCACCGTCGCCGCGGCCGCCCTGGCCAACCCGGACCTGCCGGCTCGCCTCCGGGCCGGCGCGCCGCTGAACGAGGCCGACCCGGCCACCTTCTACGGCGGCGACCACACCGGATACACCGACTATCCCACCCTCGGCGGCTAGCGGGACTCCACAATCGACTTGAGCCGGGCCAGGTCGGCCCGGACCAGGCCGACGTCCCGGGCGAAGTCCTCGTCCGAGGTGCCCGGGGCGCGGCGGACCGAGAAGACGATTTCGGAGCCTTCGCCGTACGGCACCACGCGCAGCGGGTTGAGGAACGTTTGGCCGTCGGGGAACGTGGCCCAGTGGTCCAGGACGCCGAAGTCGTTCGGTGGGGCGAAGACGACCTTCACGCGGCCGGTTCCGGTGAGGACGTACCACTCGCCGTCGGTCTGTTCGATGTCCTTGCCCAGGCCGGGGGCCCACTCGGGGATGTGGGCCGGGTTCGAGGCGTAGGCGTAGACCTCGGCGGCCGGGCGGTCTACGCGTTCGGCCAGGTGCGCTGTGTCCGATGGCATGCCGTCAGCTTGCCAGGCGGAACGTCTCGGCGTGGCGCTGGCGGGCCGGGACGCCGAGCTGGCGCAGGCTGCGCAGCACGGCCCCGGTCATCGCCGACGGACCGCAGACGAAGACGTCGCGCTGGGCGATGTCGGGGACCAGGCCGAGCAGATTGCCGGCGCTGAACGGCTGATTCCCCTCGCCCGTACGCCCGGTGAGCAGATGCAGGCGCGCCTGCCGCAACCGGGCCAGGTTCTGCAGCTCCGGGAGCAACACCGCGTCGGCCGGCGTGCGCGCACGGTAGAGGACGACGATGTCACCGGTCAGGGTTTCATCCTCGAGCAGGGCACGGATCGGGGTGATGCCGATGCCGCCGGCGATGAGTACGGCGTTCTCCCGCACCCGGCGTGTCGTGGTGAACGCGCCGTACGGCCCTTCGGCGAACACCCGCGTGCCGAGCGGCAGCTCCCGCAGGCCGGCGCTGGTGGTGCCGATGCCTTTCGCCGTCAGCCGCAGGGAGCGACCGTCCGGGGCGGCGGAGAGTGAGAACGGGTTCACCTGCCACCACCGGTTGTGACCGGGGAACCGCCACAGGAAGAACTGGCCGGCACGGGCCCGCAGGCGCTCGAGGTCACGGCCGGTGACGTGCACGGAGACGACATCGGGCGACTCGGAGATGACGGCGGCGACCCGCAGTTGGTGACGCAGGTTACGGATCAGGGGGACGGCCACCCGGCCGGTGATCAAGGCGCCGACCGCGAAGGCCCACAACCCCCACCAGTAGAGCTGGGTGAACCCGTTCGTCTTGAACGCGCTCCCCTCGTACACCTGGTGGATCAGCGCGAGCACGACGACGGCGTAGACCAGCAGGTGAACGGCGTGCCACGCTTCGTACGAGAGGGTGCGGCGGGCCAGACGTACGGAAGAAACCGCAATGACCCCCACCAAGCCGGCGGCGATCATGCCGAGCAGCACCGGCATCTGTTGGGCCAGGTTGGGAATCTCGGCCAAGAAGGAGATGCGGTCGAGCTGTGAATATCCGAGCAGCACGAAGGTCGGATGCAGCACCACGAGCCAGAAGATCGTGAAGCCCGTCCACCGGTGCCAGGTGGTGAGCCGGTCCATCCCGATCCGCCGGTCGAGGAAGGGCAGCCGGGCGATGAGAAGCAGCTGAAGTGCCATGACGAAGCCGAGATGAAGCCCGAGGAACCGCCCGATCGAGGTCAAGGTGTTGTGCGCCGGCGTCGCCGGATTGAGGAACATCAGCTCCACGATCGCCAGGTTCAGGATCAAAAACGTCCAAAGCATGACGTACGCGGTGAGCACCGAACCGACTCGTCGCGTCACAGCGGGCTCAGTGGCGGCAGTCATCCCTCACAGGTAGCGGTGAATGGCCGGTGCGCGCAATCACCCGAACGAAAGGTGGCGCGCTCCGGCAATACTTGCCGGACGCCCGGGCACCCGGGACCGGAAGGAGAGAGATGACCCACCCGCCGAAGCCGACCGACGAGACCCGCCCGCTCTCGCGGGAGAACGAGGGCCACGCCGACCCCAAGGCTCCGGCCCAGAGACAACCAGAGACCGGGGTGTACGGGGGTCCCAGCCCCACACCGCCCTCATCATCCGCGGAGGCGGCGCCCTCCGCCGCCCCGGCACCGGCTTCTCCGCCACCCACCTCCCCGGCACCCACCTCTCCGCCACCCGCCTTTCCGCCGCCCGCCACCCCGGCGCCCGACTCCCCGCCACCCGCCTCCCCGGCACCCGCCTCCCCGGCACCCGCCTCTCCGCCGCCCGCTTCTCCCCCGCCCGCCGCAAAGCCCGAGCTCAGCGACGACGCGACGCAGCCATTCGCCACCTCTCCCCCGGCCGCCGCGGACGCGAAGCCCAAGCCCGACGACGACGCGACCCAGCCATTCGCCGCCTCCCCCTCAGCCGCCGCGGACGCGAAGCCCAAGCCCGACGACGACGCGACCCAGCCATTCGCTGTTCCCGCGCCCGTCGCCAGCGAGCCCAGCGCGCCGGAGGAGACCGCCAAGCCGTCGCCGCCCGCCGACACCAGTCAACCGATCACCGCGGCCAAGCCCGCACCCGTCGCGACAAGCGGCTCAACTGCTCCCGCCAAGCCGTCACCTTCGGGGGCAAAGGCCGCATCTCCGTCGAGCACAAATCCCTCTCCGGCCCCTCCCACCGTTTCATCGCCACCGTCCGACCAGTCGCTGGCGTCGGCGCCCGCCCCGGCCTCGCCGCCAACGTCCGCTCCCACGCCGGCCTCGACACCCTCCGGGCGAGCCTCACCGGCAGCGCCCACCTCAAAACCCTCCGGGCCAGCCTCACCACCTTCCACCCCGGCTTCACCGCCAGTGCCGGCTTCAACGCCCTTCGCGCAGGCCGCGCCGTCTACGTCCTCCCCTATGTCGCCCTCGCCGGCTGACGCGGACAAGACCCAGCCGCTGACCGCAGCCTCGGCACTTCCGACCACGCCCATCCCTACCGATTCGAATCAGACGGCGCCCCTGACCCCTCCGGCCATCACCGCGCAGCCTCCAGCGCAGGCCGCAATGCCCCTGTCCCGGCCTACCCCTCCCAAGCCGCAAGCCGAGACTCCCCCGACTGAGGCCACCCCCAGCCGCGATCAGGCCGCCCCCGCGGCACAGGTCGCGCTACCGCTGGCGCGACCCACGACGCCGCCCGCCGCGCCACCCAGGGCATGGAACTCCACGCCGCCCGCCGCCGCGCCCACCGCGTGGAACTCCACGCCGCCTGCCGCGCCGCCTCCAGCACGGACAGCGCCTCCCGCCGCCTGGCCCGTTCTGCCGCCGACCGGGCGGACCTCGGAAGCTGATCTCACTCAGCCGTTGATGGCGGCGCCTCCGAAGACAGCCACTACGGCGCCGCCGGTAACAGGCAGCACAGCACTGCCGGTTACGGGTAAAGCAGTTCCGCCCGTTACGGGTAGTGCCGCGCCGCCAACTACGGGCAGTGCCGCGCCGCCGATCACGGGCAGTGCCGCACCGCCGATTACGCATAGCGCCGCACCGCCGATTACGCATAGCGCCGCCGCGCCCGTCGCCGGCAGTGCCCGGCCTGGCGTTGCTGTTCCGTCCTCTCGGCCGGCGCCCGCTACCCCGCCGCCGCCACCCAACCGGCCCGGGTCCACTGTCTATGGCGGTGGCCAGCTTCCCGCTCCCCAGGCCCGGCGCCGGCGACTTCCCGTACTCATCGCTCTTGTCCTGCTAGTTGTTCTCCTCGGTGGCGGCGCCACCCTCCAACTGACCCGGGCACTGCCCTCGGCCACGCTGACCACGACTGTCGCGGCCAGCATGAAGATTCCAGGAGCGGCTCCTGATCTTCCCTGGCCCGCCACCGGCAGTGCCGAACTCATGATCGAAGGGCTGGGGCGCATCGGCGGCTCCGGCAGCACCGAGGCCGCCCCCATCGGCAGCGTCGCCAAGGTCATGACCGCCTACGTGATCCTGCGCGATCACCCTCTGAGTGGCGACGAGGAGGGGCCGACACTGACCGTCACCGCGGCCGATGTCGCCGACTACGAGTCGCGGATTGCCAGCAACCAGTCCCTCGTCCGGGTCGAAGTGGGCGAACAACTCACCGAGCGTGACGCCCTCGAGGCGCTGATGTTGCCCTCCGCCAACAACATCGCGCACCAGCTGGCCGTCTGGGACGCCGGGTCGGAGGAGGCCTTCCTGGCCAAGATGAACGCCGCCGCCACCGACCTCGGCATGAAGGACACGAACTACACCGACGCCAGCGGCTATCTTCCGACCACCACCAGCACCGCCTCCGACCAGGTCATTCTGGCTCGTGCCGCGCTCAAGAGCGCCGTCTTCGCCGAGATCGTGGCCCTGCCCGAGGCTGAGATCCCGGTCGTCGGCACGATCCGGAACTACAACGATCTGCTCGGCGTCAACGGCGTCTTCGGCATCAAGACCGGCTCCACCGACGAGGCCGGCGGTAACTTGGTGTTCGCCTCGCACCTCACCGTCGGTGGCCGCAAGCTGACCTTGGTGGGCGCCGTCTTCAACCAGCCGGGGGCGCAGACGCCGCAGCAGCTGGCCAAGGTCAACCGGGAGGTCAAGAAGCTGCTGACCGCCGTGGCCAAGGTCGTCAAGGAGTACACCCTGCTGCCCGCCGATCCGGTCGGCCAGGTGGAGACGGCCTGGGGCGCGACCACAGCGGTCCGGCCGGCCAAGGCCCTCAAGGTCGTCGGCTGGCCCGGCCTCACGGTGCCGCTCAAGGTCACCACGGTCGCGCCTTCGGCCGAGGTCACCGCGGGTCAGCCGGTCGGGACGGTGCAGGCTTCAGGCGTACGAGTGGAACTCCGCACCGATGCCGCGACCGGGTCGCCCTCGCTGTGGTGGCGTCTGACCCGGACCTCATAGCCGGGCCGGTCCGGTCGGCGATCGGTTTCAGCTGCTGGTGCAGCCGAGCGCCGACGGGCGGGGCGCCGAGCGCGGTACGTCTAGATCGAGCGCCACGACATCGGCATCGCGCTCGCCGAACGCGTCGAGAAAGGCGCGTCGAGAAAGGCGCGCCGCCGGCCGTGCTGCGAACATGCCGGTTGCCGAGGAATTCAGATCCCTGGAACGGCGTGCTCGAGAAAGCGCATGAACTGACTGACGGCCGGCGGCACCGACCGGCCGGCCACCGTGGCCGCATAAACGCGCCGGGTCGGCTCGTCGTCGCGGTGCAGGCGTAACAACGCGATGTCCGGTGGGGTGCTCCGCAACGCGAGCGCGGGCACCAGCGCCACTCCCAGTCCGGCCGCCACGCATCCCAATTTGCCGGTCCATTCCGCCGCCACGATGTCGATGCGCGGCCGGAATCCACTCGGCAGACTGGCTCGCAACAAGGTCTCCTCGGCATCGGCCGATCCCGCGATGAACGGGTCATCAGCCAGTTCGGCCAGCCGGACCGTACGCCGATGGGCCAGCGGATGATCCAGCGCGACCGCCACGAGCAGGCGTTCGTCCAGGATGTGCCGCATCTCGAAGCGCTCGGAATCGATGGTCTCCGTGGGCGACGAGCTCACGACGGCCACATCGGCATCGCCTTCGGCGAGCCTTTCCAGAAGCCTCGGGGTCAGGCCTTCGACCAAGGCCAGGGCCACTTGGGGGTACGCCTTCCGGAAGCCCGCGAGCGCACGAGGAACCAATGCCGCGACCGCCGTGGGAAACGCGCCGACACGCAGTCTTCCCCCGTCCAGCTCACGCAGTTCTTTCACGGCGGTCCGGGCATTGGACAGCCGATTCAGAACCGCCTCCGCGTGCGGCAGGAGAACGCGGCCCTCCTCGGTCAGCGCCACCCCACGCGGCAGCCGGTCGAAGACCTGGGCGCCCCATTCCGCTTCGAGCGCGCCGATCTGCCGGGACACCGCCGATTGCGTGAACTGAAGCTCCTTCGCGGCCGCGGTGATCGACCCCAGCCGGGCCACCGTCCGGAAGACTTCGAGCAGCTGGGTCTCCATGCCGACCCATGCTAGCCCCGCATGCCACCCATGCCAGACATTCGCTGGTCGCATACGTCGGATCCCCGTAACGTCGCGCCCATGATTCTCGACAACCCAGCCACCGTCGCCGCCCCCTTCGGAGACCGATTCGCCCACGTGGCCCGGGCCGACCTGCCCGGCGGCGGAGCCTTGCTGCTCCTGTCCGGCCAGGTGGGCGTCGACGACGACGGCGCCGTGGTCTCCCCCGGCGACGCCGGTGCCCAGGCGACCCGCGTCTTCGACATCGTCACCGGCCTGCTGGCCGCCCACGGCGCCGCTCTGACCGACATCATGCACATCCGCACGTTCATGACCAGCCTCGACGACCTGCCCGCCTACGGGGCGGTCCGGCGCCGATATTTCCCCGCGAACCCGCCGGCGAGCACCACGGTGGAGGTCAGCCGGTTGTTCCTGCCCGGCGCGGTCCTGGAGGTGGAGGTGACGGCGATCGCCCGCCTATGACGCGATGGTCCGCCGGTCGTCGGCCTCACGGCGGGTGTGCCCCTTGCGGTCGAGCAGTTCGAGCAGCGGCACGGCCACCCGGCGCGTCGTGCCCAGGGCTTGGCGCGCCTCGCTCAGCGTGAACGGCTGAGGCAGTCCGGCCAGCACTCGTGCGGCTTCCTCGACCGCCCCGGCCCGCAGCACCACTTGCGGCGTCAGTCGCAGAAGCAGGCCCGTCCGCTCCGCCGCCGCGACCTGGCGCGCCCCGAGCCCGAGCGCCGCCAGGTCGTAGGCCTCGGGAGCGGTGAACGCCCCCAACCCGTCGAAGGCCTTGCTCACCAGCGCCACAAGCTCATCCGGAGCCCCGGCCCGACCGGCCACGACCCGCCCGTTCCGGATCACGACAGGAGGTACGGCAAGTGCGGTCACCAGCCCTCGATCCGGCAGCCCGAGCCGGTGCCGGAGAGCTTCCACAGGCATGCCCGCCTCGAGCGGATGCTCCTTGCCATAGGCAGCGACTTCTCGGACGAGCCGCTCGCCGAGTCCCGCCCAATGGTCCGGGTCGGCATACCAGTCACCAGCCACTGGCTGAGCGCCGGAAAGGGGTACGCCCATGGCGGCCAGGTCTGCGCCTCTGATCAGCAGACGGCGGGTCAGTTCGGAGCGGAGCGAAGGGTGGCTGTCCATGGTGGTGAGCTGGGCCGCGCGCGCCGCTGCGGCGCCGCGGCGTTTCAGGCCGGGGGGTGCCACGTCCAGGACGGTGACGCCGCCTGCGACGTGGTGGCGGCCGGGGTCGCGGAGAAGGGCGCGGTCGCCCAGGCGCAGCGGGAGGGGGTGCGACAGGCGCAGCCGGGCGGTGTCGGGGCCCAGTGGGCGGATGCGGACCGGGACGGCGGCGGAACCCACGTGCAGGGTGGCCTCGGCCGGCAGGTCGGCTACGGGGTCGCCTTCGACGCGGACGTCGATGAGGTCGGCGAAGCGGAAGCGGCCCGGTGTGAGCAGGGCGTCGCCGCGGCTCAGGTCGTCGCGGGGTGTGCCGCGCAGGTTGACGGCGACGCGGGCCACGGCGGTCACCTCGTCGACCGGCCGGCCCATGCTCTGCAGGCCTCGCACCCGGACCGTGGTGTCGCCCACGGTCAGCTCGTCGCCGGCGCGGAGGCGCCCGGCGCCCAGGGTGCCGGTGACCACCGTGCCGGCTCCCTTGACCGTGAAGACCCGGTCGATCCACAGGCGAACCGGCGCTTGCGGGTCGGCGGCGGGCAAGCGCCCGACGAGCCGATCGAGGGCCGCTCGCAGGTCGTCGAGCCCGGCGCCGGTGGCTCCGCTGACCGCCACCGCCTCGACCTCGCCGAGCGACGTCCCGGCGATCTCGGCCTGGGCGAGCTCGATCGCGGTCGCGGGCTCGGCCAGGTCGCTGCGGGTCACCACCAGGAGCCCGTGCCGCACGTCGAGAGCGTGCAGGGCGGCCAGGTGCTCGGCCGACTGCGGCATCCACCCTTCGTCGGCCGCCACCACGATCATCGCGGCCGGCACCGGGCCCACTCCGGCCAGCATGTTGGGCACGAACCGCTCATGCCCGGGTACGTCGACGAACGCCACCGTCGCCCCCGACGGCAGCCCGGTCCACGCGAACCCGAGGTCGATGGTCATTCCGCGGCGCCGCTCCTCCGCCCACCGGTCCGGTTCCATCCCGGTCAGCGCCCGGACGAGCGTGGACTTCCCGTGGTCGACATGCCCAGCCGTGGCAACGACGTGCACGTGCTACTTCACCGCGCCCTGCGAAATGGACGCCGCGGCCACGATGGCAGCGGTCAAGGTGGGGTCGGCTTCGGTGGGGACGCACCGCAGGTCCAGGAGGAGGTGGCCTCGCTCCACGCGGCCTACCACCGGGGTTGCGCCTGTGCGCAGGGTCGGGGCGTACGACTCCGGCAGCGAGAGGGACCACGACGGGAGCGTGACCTCGGGTGCGCCGCCGCCCCCGACCACCGCGAGTGACTCGGTGAGGGTGACCGGGATGTCGTGGGCCGCCAAGAGGGTGCGGACCTTCTCGGTGCGGGCTCGCAGCGAAGGCAGGTCGGCTCGTAGGGCCTGCCACGTGGGAGTGGTGGGGCCGGACAAGGTGGCCTGCAGAGCGGCCAGGGTGAGTTTGTCCACGCGCAGGGCCCGGGCCAGCGGGTGGCGGCGCAGGCGTTCGATCAAGGAGGCCTCGCCCAGCATCAGTCCCGCCTGGGGGCCGCCCAGGAGTTTGTCGCCGCTCGCGGTGACCAGGGCGGCGCCGGCGGTCAGTGCCGTGGTGGCGTCGGGCTCGTCGGGGAGGAGACCATCCGGGCTCAGCAGGCCCGAGCCGATGTCGACGACCACCGGCGGGTCCAAGGTGGCCAACGCGGCGATGGGCGTGTCGCTGGTGAAGCCCCGGATGACGAAGTTGGACGGATGGACCTTCAGGATGAAGCCCGTCTGGGGGCCGATCGCGCGCTCGTAGTCGGTCAGCGTGGTGCGGTTTGTCGTTCCCACCTCGCGCAGGCGGGCGCCGGTCGACTCCAGCAGGTCGGGGAGGCGGAAACCGTCGCCGATCTCCACCATCTCGCCACGGCTGACGATGATCTCCCGGCCGGCGGCCAAGGCCGTGGCCGCCAAAACCAGGGCGGCGGCGCCGTTGTTGACCACGTGGACGTCGCCGGCGGCGGGGACGGCGGCGGCCAGAGCGGCCAGGGCGGTGCGGCCCCGGCGGGCGCGGCGGCCCGTTTCCAGGTCGAGTTCGACGTCGGTGTGGCCCGCGGCGGCCGCTACCGCCTCTCGGGCCGCCGGCGACAGGGCGGCGCGGCCCAGGTTGGTGTGCAGGACGACGCCGGTCGCGTTCAGCACGGGGCGCGGACCTCGCGGCAGGGCCTCCAGGGCGGCGGCCACGGCGGCTCCGGGCGGCAGCTCGCCCTCGCGGACCCGGTGCAGCGCGGCGACCACGGCGGCCTTGACGGCCGCGCGGCCTACGGTCTCGGCGGCGGCTTTGAGCTGGGGATCGGCCAAGATCGCGTCCGTACGGGGCACGCGCCGCCGCGGATCCACGGAAGTGGCCGGCGAAGGCGCGCCGGAACGCGGCCCCTGATCCGCCTCGACGGTCGGCGAGGGTGGGGTGGGGCGCGGATCCTGGGCCACCTTTTCTCCTTCGGCTTGCGTCAGACCAACCTACCGCCACGGTGACGCCGCCTTGGTTGACCATGAGAGAGGGTCTTTGCCTGGGGTGGACCGGCGGCCGAGAATGGGCCCGTGAGCGTCGAAGTGGGGCTGCTCGGGCCGGTCGAGCTGCGTGTCGACGGGCGGGTCGCGGCGCTCACGGGAGCGCCCCAGCGCATTCTGCTGGCCCGGCTGGCGCTGGCCGGTGGGCGGGTCGTGCCGGTTGGTGAGCTGATCGAGGCTCTCTGGGAGGACGAACCGCCGGGGAACGCCGTCGGCAACCTGCACAGCTATGTGTCCCGGCTGCGGCGGCACGCCGGCGGTGATGTCATTCGGCGGGAGCCGGGCGGCTATCGGCTTGTTCTGCCCGGCGGGGCGGTCGACACCGGCCGCGTCGAGCAGCTTGTCGCCGCCGCCCGGGGGCAGGGCGATGAACAGGCCGCCGACACGCTGGCCGAGGCGCTCGGGGTGTGGCGGGGTGATCCGCTGTCCGGTGTGGGTGACCGGCTGGCCTTCGCGCCCGAGGTGGCCCGGCTGGCCGAGTGGCGGCGGCATCTGCGTGAGGAGTGGCTCGAGCGGCGGGTGGCGGCGGGGCGCGGGGCCGAGGCGCTGCCGGAGATCGAGGCCTGCGCCACGGCCGAGCCCCTGCGGGAGCGGCCCCATCTGCTGTGGATGAGGGCATTGCATCAGACCGGCCGTACGGCTGAGGCCCTCACCGTGGCGCGAGCGTTCCGGGATCGGGTCGTGGACGAGCACGGTGTCGACCCGTCGCCGGCTCTGGACGAGTTGCAGAAGCGCATCCTCGACGAGGATCCGGCGCTCCGGCCGGCCGTCCGGGGCCCACGGGCCACCCGGGCCGACCGGTTCTTCGGGCGGCGCGACGAGATGGCCGTACTGCGGAAAGCTTTGACCGACAGCCGTGTGACCACGCTCGTCGGGCCCGGTGGGGTGGGCAAGACGCGGCTGATGAGCGAGGCCCTGGCCGGGGACGAGCTGCTGGTGGAGCTGGCCGAGCGGTCCGTGCCGGCCGATGTCGCGGCGGCCGTGGCGGGGGCTCTCGGGTTGCGGGCGGCGCCGCGCGGGGCGGTGGCGGCGATCGCCGAGCGGCTGGGCGGGTCGCCGGCGGTGCTGGTGCTGGACAACTGCGAGCATCTGCTCGAGGCGGTCCGCGACCTGGTCGAGCAGATCGTGCGGCGCTGTCCCCGGGTGCGGGTGCTGGCCACGTCCCGGCAGCGGCTCGGTGTGGCCGGTGAGCGGGTGCTGCGGCTGGGGCCGCTGCCCGACGAGGACCGGGTGGCGCTGTTCTGCGACCGGGCGGCGCTGCTGCGGGCCGGCTTCCCGGCCGACGCGCGCAGCCGGGAGCTCGCGGCCGAGGTGTGCCGGCTGGTGGACGGGCTGCCGCTCGCGGTCGAGCTGGCGGCCCGGCGCGAGGCGGTGTTCGGGCTGGCCCACCTGCGGGACCGGCTCGGTGAGGGGTTGCAGGTGCTCGACCCGGCCCGCGGCGGCGATCGGGCCACCGCCGTGTCGGCGACCGTCGAGTGGTCGTACCGTCTGCTCGATCCGGCCGCGCAGCGGCTGCTCGACCGGCTCTCGGTGTGCCGGGGAGGGTTCGGGCTCGACGCGCTGCCGTACTTCGCCGACGACGCCGAGCCGCTGCTGGCCGAGCTGGTGGACGCCTCGCTGGTCGTCTGTGACCTGGAGGCGGAGCCGCCGCGCTACCGGCTGCTCGACACCGTACGACATGTCGGGCTCGCGCATCTCACCGACGACGACGCGAGGGACGCCCACGCGCGCTGGATGCTCGACTTCGTCACCGATCTCGTGGAGCGGCAGCGGCGCCGCAATCCGCACACGAGCCCGGCCCTGCGGCGTGAGCTCGGAAACCTCCAGGAGGCGCTGGCCTGGCTGGGCGATCGGGACGAGGGAGCGCGGCTGGCCGCCTGGGCCGCCGCGGCGGGCTCCGACGCGCCCGATCCAGGGCTCACGGCCCAGCTCGTCCGATGTGCGCCCGCGTCCGTGACGTCCGAGGCCGACGCGCTGCGGGCCCTCGCGGCCGGCACCGGCCACTGGCTCGACAGCAATCTGCCCGAGGCCGGGCGGCTGCTCGACGCCGCCCTGTCCGTTCTGCCGCACGGCCATCCGCTGCGCGGATCGGCCATTCTCATCCGCATCTCCAACTCGATGTTCGCGGGACGGGCGGACGACGTACGGGCCGACGTGCTCCTTCTGCGCGACGAGCCGGGCGCCTCGGGATGGGTGCGGGTCACCGGATTGTGCTGCGCGGCCCTGATGGACGCCTACAACGGGGACACCGCGGCCGGAATGCGCTGGCTCGAGACGTACGAGAAAGAACTGACCGCCGACCGGGGCGACGGATTCGAGCCCTTCACCCGTGGTGAACTGCTGGCCGGAAGCGACCCGGCGGCGGCCCTGGCCTGCTATGAGGAATCGCTGCGCCGGACCACATATGCGGGGCTGGTCTACACGGCCAACATCGCCCGGATCGGCCGCGCCGCCGTGCTGATCCGGCTGGGCCGGCACGCCGAGGCCGCGGCCGCCTGCGCGGAATCCATCGTCGCCGTCCGCACCGCCGGAATGACCGGCCAATTGTGGACGGTTCTGCGGCTCAGCGCGGAATTGCTCGCGGCCCGGGGCGACGTCGACGCGGCCGCGTCGATCGTGGCGGCGGCCGACCTGGACCCGTACGCCCCGGCCGTCATGGGCCCCGACCGTGACCGTCTGGAAAAGCTGCGTGTGGCCGGAACGCCGCCACAGCCGGACACGGCCGATTTCGTGCTGGCAAGGCTTCAGCAAGAAGCCGGCAAGGACCGGGCCGCACCTTGAGTGGCATGACTGACACCCACATTGACGAAGCCCGCGTGCAAGCGTTCGCGGGACAGCTCCTCACCGATTTCGCCGGGGCCGGCAGCACCGCCCTCACGGTGATCGGCGACCGGCTCGGGCTCTACCGGGCCATGACCGGCGCCGGACCGGTCACCCCGGCCAAGCTTGCGGCGGCCACCGGGCTCCATCCGCGGCTGGTCACCGAATGGCTGCGGGCGCAGACCGTCTCCGGATACGTGACCAGCGACGGCGAGACCTTCGAACTGCCGATCGAGCACGCGCTGGCGCTCTCGGTCGTCGACTCGCCGGCCTACGTGGTGGGCGGCGGCGAGATCATCGCCGGCTACTTCCTCACCCTGACCCAGCTCGAGGCCGCCTTCCGTGGCGACGGCGGCCTTCCCTACGCCGACATGCCGGGCTGCCTGCATCACGGCATCGAGCGGTTCTTCCGTACGGCCTACGTGAACCACCTGGCCCAGGAGTGGTTCCCGGCCGTGCCGGGCCTGGTCGAGAAGCTGGAGAAGGGCGCCCGCGTGGCCGACGTGGGCTGCGGGCACGGCGTCGCGACCCGGCTGATCGCCTCGACCTGGCCGGCGTCGACGGTGACCGGGTTCGACAACCACGAGCCGTCGATCGTCAACGCCCGCGCCGCCCTGGCCCCGGGGGTCGAGTTCCACGTCGCCCCGGCGTCCGAGATCGACCGGCACGGGCGGTTCGACGTGGTGGTGTTCTTCGACTCGCTGCACGACCTCGGCGACCCGCCGGCGGCGCTGCGGTCGGCCTACGAGGCGCTCGTTCCGGGCGGCGTCGTGGTCGCGGTCGAGCCCTGGTCGGCCGACGACTTCACCACCGTAGTCGGCAACCCGGTCGCGCGGGCCAACTACGCGGCCTCCACCGCGCTGTGCACGCCGGGGTCGCTGAGCCAGCCCGGCGCGTACGGCCTGGGCACCCAGGGCGGTCCCACCGCGCGGCTCTCGCTGCTCACCGACGCGGGCTTCGAGGGCGCGACCGTTGCCGCCGACACGGGCTTCAACCTGGTACTGGCCGGCTTCAAGGACTGACAAGTCGGACGTATAGGGCGCCATGTTCCCGGGTATTCCCGGGGGCATGGCCACCGTGACGCACGAACGCACGTTCAACGCGGCCGGCACCGAGCTGGCCGGGGACCTCACGCTGCCCGACGACGCGTACGGGCTGGTGCTGTTCGCCCACGGCAGCGGCAGCTCCCGGCACAGCCCCCGCAACCGGGCCGTCGCCGCCCACCTCAACCGGCACGGCCTGGGGACGCTGCTCACCGACCTGCTCACGCACGACGAACAGGACCGGCGCTTCGACATCGGATTTCTCGCCGACCGGCTGATCGGCCTGGTCGACTGGGCCGTCGCCACGCCCGGCCTCCGCGACGCGCCCATCGGCTTGTTCGGCGCCAGCACCGGCGCCGCCGCCGCGCTGGTCGCCGCCGCGGCCCGCCCCCGGCCGGTGCGGGCGGTGGTCTCCCGCGGCGGCCGCCCCGACCTGGCCGGCCCCGCGCTGATCCAGGTGACAGCGCCGACGCTGCTGCTGGTCGGCGGGAACGACCAGACGGTGATCGAGCTGAACGAGGAAGCCCGCAACGCCATGACGGTCACCGCCGAGCTGCGCCTCGTGGCCGGCGCCACCCACCTGTTCGAGGAGCCGGGCGCCCTCGACACGGTCGCCGAGGAGGCCGCGACATGGTTCGCGACACACCTCCGCTGATCTTCGAGAACCGCGACGGCGCCGGCCGCCAGCTGGCCGACGCGGTGGCCGCCCAGCTTCCGCGCCACCCCGGCCCGGCCCCGCTGGTGCTGGCCCTGCCCCGCGGCGGCGTGCCCGTCGCCGTCCACGTGGCCGCCCGCGCCGGCGCCGAGCTGGACGTGGTCATCGCCCGCAAGATCGGCGCACCCGGCCACCGCGAGTACGGCATCGGCGCCATCGCCGAGGACGGCCCACCGGTCTTCGACGAGTCCGCCCTGGCGTCACTGGGCCTGTCACCGTCCGACCTGTCGGCCACGGTCGCCGAGGAGCGGGCCGAACTGGCCCGCCGCACCGACAAGTACCGGCCCGGCCGCCCCGCCCCCGACCCCACGGCCCGCGAGGTGGTGGTCGTCGACGACGGCCTGGCCACCGGGGTCACCGCCCGGGCCGCCCTGCGCTGGTTGCGGGGCCGCCACCCGGCCCGCCTGATCCTGGCCGTCCCGGTCTGCGCCCCACAGGCCCGGGACGCCCTGACCGGCGACGCGGACGCGGTGATCTGCCTGAGCGCTCCACCGGAGTTCCGCGCGGTGGGCGAGTGGTACCACGACTTCACCCAGCTCACCGACTTCGACGTCGCCCGCGCCCTGCGAGGTTTCGCCCCCACGTGACCGGGCAGACCTTCAGGCATGCGTACGGGCATCCTCGCCGGCGCCGCAGCCGGCGCCGCCGGCACCGCGGCCCTGAACGCCGCCACCTACCTCGACATGGCCCTCCGGGGCCGCCCGGCCAGCCCCACTCCCGAGGATTCGATAGAGGCCCTGCCGGTCTCGATCCCCGGCGACCCGGAAACCCGCGACCACCGGGTGTCCGGCCTGGCCAGCCTCTCCGGCATAGCCACCGGCGTGGCCATCGGCGCCACGTTCGGCCTCCTGCGCCGCGCCGGCCTGCGCCCCGGACCGCTGGTGGGCAGCGCCTTGATCGGCGCCACCACCATGGCCTCGACGAACGCGTCGATGATCGCCCTGGGCGTCACCGACCCCCGGAACTGGTCGCTCACCGACTGGCTGAGCGACGCCCTCCCCCACCTGGCCTACGGCACTGTCACCGACGCGGTACTGAGAGCACTCGATCGCTGATAAGATCTGCCCACAATGGAGCAGACGCTGTTTCGCACCCGCCCCGCCCTGGCTCCCGTCGTGACGTTCGGCGTGTTCGCGCTGGCGCTGGCAGCGGCCCTGGTGGCCCTCAGCCTGATCTTCGATTTCTGGCCCGGGCTGGACGCCGACTTCCTGTTCATCGCGGGCTTCCCCCTGCTGACGATCCTCACCGGCAGCCTGCTCACGGCCCGGCGCTGGCACCAGAACCCGGAGTGGGTCCGAGTTTCCGACGCCGGCATCGAGCTGGCGAACGGAACCGCCCCGGTCTTCATCGCCTGGACGAACGTGGCCACGGCCGAGGTGCACCGCCCGGCCCTGACCACGGTGCTCGACGTCATCCCGATCGACCCGGCACAGGTGACGAGCCCCGCGCCACACGGCACAGTCCCCGCGTGGCACCAGCTACCGTCCGGCCCCGGCTTCCGCATCCAGGTCGGCCACCTGCTCCCCGGCCCAGGCCCGCTACGCCGAGCCCTGTCACATCACGCCCCCCAGCGGGCCCAGCCGGGAGCCGCGTCCACCTGACAGCCCTTCAGCGCCTCCCGCCTGGCTACGCCGGGGGCTGCTTGACGCCGCTGGCACCTATGACGTTGACGAATTCGGCGGCCACACTGGAAATCGCCGCTACGAGATTTTGGAGTTGACCCGCATCTCGGCGCAACCGCTCAAGGTCCACCGCCTCCTGACTCGATGCGGCCGAAAGCGCAACCTGGCGAATGAAGGCAGAAACTGAGAGGCCGATCCTTGCCGCGCCGGCACGAATGACCGCGGCTTCCTCGGCGGAAACCCTGACCGAGAACATGACATCGAGTTTTGCCGGACTCCGGCTCGACACAGGCTCGCCGACGAGATCATGCCGCTCGGAGTAGTAGAACTCGGCGAGCTCCTCCTGGCTCATTTCCTCCGGCTGCTTGCTCACGCGCCCACCTCCCATGCAGTAATCGGCCGCACTACAGCATCGGCAGGACGCCATTCGACAACCACGACCACGGCCCTGCCGCCGCGGGTGAGACCGGTTGCCAATAAATCGCCGCTGCGTCCTTTCTTATTTCGATTATATTCCGGCCCACCGGTCAAAACTTGATCTATTTCATCGGCCGAGACGCCGTGCCTCGTGGCGTGCTCGAGATTTTGTTCATCCCACTCGATGTGTTCTGGCCATATTTCAGGCACAGCTCGCCTCCGCGCGTGTCATACACACTACCCGTCGTGTCATACAGACGCTACGACGAACGCGATGAGAGGTCAGTCACTCACCAGGGTGACCGAAATTAGACATTTTACGTTTTTGACGCGTAAAAGACCGGTTGAGCGGTCTTCTCGACATCGCGACGGCGGCTGCGGATGGTAAGTCAGCATCGCGCGGGGGAAAGCATTCCAGCGGAGGCGGACGGGAATCGAACCCGCCTGGCCCGGATGCCGGGCCACACCAGTTTTGAAGACTGGGAGGGGCACCAGCCACCTGAACGCCTCCGCCGCGAGCCTATCGGGTCGGTTCGTGCCAGAGTGGGCGGGTGACTCGTCTGACGCAGTACGCGCACGGTGGTGGCTGTGCCTGCAAGATTCCGCCGGGGGAACTGGAAACCGTCGTGGCCGGGCTGGTGGGGGCCAAGACGCCGGAAGGGCCCGGGGAGCTGCTCGTCGGGCTGGACGACGGGGATGACGCGGCCGTGGTGAAGATTGCCAACGGGACCGCCATCGTCGCCACCGCTGATTTCTTCACGCCGGTGGTGGATGACGCGTACGACTGGGGCCGTATCGCCGTGGCCAACGCCCTCTCCGATGTCTACGCCATGGGCGGCACGCCCGTCGTCGGTGTCAATCTGCTGGCCTGGCCCCGTGAGGTCCTTCCCATGGAGCTCGCGGCCGAAGTGCTGCGCGGCGGGCTCGATGTCGCGGCCCAGGCCGCCTGTCACGTGGCCGGTGGGCACAGCGTCGATGATCCTGAGCCCAAGTACGGCATGGCGGTCACCGGCGTGGCCGATCCGGCTCGGCTCATGCGCAACGACGCCGGGAAGCCGGGTGTGCCGTTGACGCTCACCAAACCGCTCGGGATCGGGGTGCTCAACAGCCGGCACAAGGCCACCGGTGAGGTCTTCGCCGAAGCCGTCGCCGCCATGACCACGCTCAACGCCGACGCCTCGCGCGAAGCCCTCGACAACGGCGTCGTCTGCGCCACCGACGTCACCGGGTTCGGGCTGCTCGGTCACCTGCACAAGCTCGCCCGTGCCAGCGGTGTGACCGCCCGGATCGACGCCTCCGCCGTTCCCTACCTCGACGGGGCACGGCAGGCCCTGCGGGACGGGTACGTCAGTGGGGGGACCCGCCGCAACCTCGACTGGGTGCGGCCGCATCTGGAGACGGCTGTCGACGAGGACGAGCTCCTGCTGCTCGCCGATGCTCAGACCTCGGGCGGGCTGCTCGTCGCCGGTGAGGTGCCGGGCTATCCGATCATCGGGGAGTTAATGGCGGCGACGGACGGGAAGACCGTCACGGTAACCGCTTGACTTCGAGTGCACTCGAAGGGGGAAGCTGGGAGCCATGGCGAACGGACTCACAGTAGGCGAGGTCGCGGACCGGGTCGGGCTCACCGTGCACACGCTGCGGTGGTACGAGCAGGAGGGCCTGGTCGATCCGGTCGAGCGGGACACGGCCGGGCACCGGCGCTACAGCGAGGCCGACCTGGGCTGGCTGCAACTGCTGATCCGGCTGCGCTCGACCGGGATGCCGGTGCGGGACATGCGGCGCTACGCCGACATGGTGCGCGCCGGTGACGAGACCGTCGGCGACCGGTTGCGGCTCTTCGTCGAGCACAAGGAGCGGGTGCTGGCCCGCATCGCCGAGTTGCAGGGCGACCTGGCCATGCTCGACATCAAGATCGAGATCTACGCCGAGCTCGAACGCCAGCAACAGGACGCTTCAGTCGGCGCGGCGGCGCTCTAGCCTCGGTCTTTCACTTGGGCGTCGGTTGATAGCTAGTCTTCGATGGATACTATTTGCGCGTTTGGCGTTGTTTTGTTGGCATGGTGATGGCCCGGCGCGGGCCGGGTTCCTCCGTGTTGCTGGTCGGGGCGAGAGACGCTGGGTCAGCCGGTGGGCCGTGGTAGTGCGGCGAGCTTGCTGAATGCGCTGGTCAGAGCGTCGGTCCAGGGCCAGCCTGCGGCGATGGCGAGGCGGGTTCGGCGGGCGGTGCGGGTGATCCGGGCGGCGACGTGCAGCAGCCGGTAGCGCAGTTTCTTGGGTTCGGCGGCCGCGAGGTCGCCGTCCAGGAGCAGGGTTTGGGTCCAGGCGAGTAGGTCGATGCCGGTCAGGGCGAGTTGCAGCCAGGCCTGGTTGATCGCGAAGTGTCGGGACGGGAACCGGCCGAAGCCGGTGTTCTTGCCGCAGCGGATGCGGTCCTCGACTCGAGCGTGAGCTCGGTGTCGGGCCTCCAAGTGCTGGATGCTGCCGTGGCCGGGCGGGGTGTCGGTAGCCACCATCTGGTGCCGCCAGCCTTCGATGGTGTCGAACAGCGATAGTTGAGCGCCGGGGTGCGGGCGTTCCCGCCGGATGAGGAACCGGGTGCCTTCCGGCCAGCCGGCCGCCTCGAACAGGCCGGTGATCTCGCAGACCTCGGCGCCGTCACGAAGGTCCCCGGCGGTGTCGACGGCGGGGATCCAGCCGGTCGCGGCCCGGATCGCCGCCCGGACTCCTTCGGTGATCGCGGCGCCGACACTGAATCGGATGTCCAGGTGCTGCTCGCGCAAGGCCCGGATGTGGGCCAGGAAACCGTGGCTGGAACCGGCCGAATCGCTGCGCAGCAGGATCGCCGTGCCGTAACGGTGTGCGTCAGGGATCTGGGCGAGGGCCTGGTCGAGCACGGTGATGTGATCGGCGGTGGTGTTCGATCCGGCCCGGCCTTCACGCAACATGCCGGCCAGGGCTTCGCCGGTGTTGTCCAGGAAACACAGCAACGGGCGGAACCCGAACGTTTTCTTCCAGGTACGGGTCGCTGATTCCTTCTCGGAGTGACAGATCACGATGCTCGCGTCGATGTCCAGGACCAGCCCGTCGACCGGCTGGCCGGCCACCATCGGCTGGGGCAGGTCGCCGCGGACCTCGGCATGCTGGGCCCAGGCGATTTCCCGGGCGTGGGCCCGGGCGGACCGTAGTTCGGCCAGCATGGTGTCGTCGAGCTGCGACAGCAGCCGCCACGCGGTCGGGTCAGAGGCAACCGGCCCGAACAGGTCCGGCTGATGGCGCAGGACTGCCAGGTCAGCGATGGCCTCACCGCCATCGGCGAGCATCACGGCCAAATCGGTCGCGATCCGGCCCGGATCGTGACCGCGCTGCCGCTGCCGCAACCCCGACAGCGCGAGACTGAACGCGCTGGTCAACCCTGTTACGTCGGCCAGATCGGCGAGCAGCCGGGCACCGGCGTGACCGACCACGCCCCGCCCGCCACCGGTCACCGCGATCTTCGGACGTGTTGCGGTAGCCTTCACCCAGCAAGTGCCTTCCGTGACAGGAAACTCGGACCCTCAGCAAGTCCTATTTTCCCTGATCAGAAGGCACTTCTTCATTTCCGGCCCAGTCCTTGGACACCCTTAACGAAGGGCCGAGGCTAGCCTTTCCCGCTGCGGCACGACCGTATATTTCGGGTCCTTGGCCGAGGCCACCCCGGCCTCGAACACCCCGAAGCGGGTCAGGGCCGAGCCGGCCAGCAGCGACAGACCGGACAGGGCCGACACCACCCGCGACCGGCGGCCCAGCACGGCGCCGACCGCCCCGGCCGCCGTGAGCAGGCGGGCCGCCTTCAGCAGCGTTCCCGGGCGGCCCTGCCGGTAGGGCTCGCTGAGCAGGCCGTGCCCGTGCTCGACCCGGTGGCCGGCCACCAGCTCGATCCCGGCGCCGAGCACCGCCATCCGCCGGGCCGGGCGGCCGGGGGCGGCGATCAAGCCCACGCCGGCCCCGCTGGCCAGGGCGCTGCCCGCGAACATGAACGGCAACTCCGGGTGGACCGCGTGCCAGCTCGGCACGGCGGTGTCGGCGAAGAGCACCGCTGTGTACGTCGCCAGCGCTGGAGCGAGCGCAGCGGCGCCGTACCCCGCGGCGTCGCCCACCGGTGGCAGCACCCGCCGCAGGAAGCGCGACGGCAGCAGCGGCGCGAACTCGGCCGCCCCGGCCACCGCCGCCACCCCGCCGAACGTGGCCAGCACCCACGTGCCGACCGACATGGGCGAGGTCGGCTTGGCCACCCGCAGCATGTGGTGGAAGCGTTCGGGCCGGCCCAGGTCGATGATCAGGAAGTACGTGCTGGCGCCCAGGGCGCCGAGCGTGGTGATCCGCCCGGCCCGGCGCAGCGCCGTGTCGCCGGTGGCCGCGCCGCCCGCCGCCAGCAGCGACGATCCCGCGGCCAGGCCGCCGGTGAACAGGTACGCGGCGATGTCGTGGGTCCACACCGGCGGGCGGACGATCGGCCGCCCGTAGTAGGACTCGAACTCGGCCTTGGGGACCATGGAGCGGTCTTTCACCCACGCCTCCCGGCGAACGCCACGACGGCCGACGCGGCCATGGCCAGCGCGGCCAGGCCGGCGCGCTTCCACATCTTCGGCAGGTCGCGGGTGGCCACGATCGGGTCGGGCGGCAGGCCGTACACCTCGGGCTCGTCGAGCAGCAGGAAGAACGCGCCGTCCCCACCGACGCCGTTCTCCTCGTCGTGCCCGTAGAGCCGCGCGGAAGAGACGCCCTGCTCCTGAAGGTCGGCGACGCGCTGGTCAGCCCGCGCTCGCAACTCGTCGAGAGGACCATACTGAATGGACTCGGTGGGGCAGGCCTTGGCGCAGGCCGGCGTCAGCCCGTCCCCGATCCGGTCGTAACAGAGCGTGCACTTCCAGGCCCGCCCGTCTCCCTCGCGGCGGTCGATCACGCCGTAGGGACAACCCGAGACGCAGTATCCACAGCCGTTGCAGATGTCCTGCTGCACCACGACAGTGCCGAACTCGGTCCGGAACAAGGCGCCCGTCGGGCACACGTCCAGACACCCGGCATGGGTGCAGTGCTTGCACACGTTCGACATCATCAGCCAGCGGAAATCGGACGTGGGGCCCGGCGACGCCTTGCCCGGCAGATCCGACGTCGGCATTCCGAGGAATTGCGGGCCGGCGGTGTCGCCGAGGACGTCCCCCGTGACCGGCTGCTCGATGAACGCGACGTGCCGCCACGAGTTCGCTGACAGGCCGCCCGTGTTGTCGTACGACTGACCCAGAAGGTTGAAACCGTCGTCCGGGACCGCGTTCCACTCCTTGCACGCGACCTCGCACGCCTTGCAGCCGATGCAGACCGACGTGTCGGTGAAGAAGCCCATGCGCGGCGGCGCGTCGACGTAACCGGCGTCGGCCGCCGGGTCGATCGGGCCGTACAGGCTGTTACTTCCCACTCTCGTCCTCCAGCCCGGCGCGCCGGCGGTAGTCCCGCACGTACGCCAGCAGGCCCGGCCCGGCGGGCCGGCGACCGGCCCGGATGTCGCACGTGCCGACCTTGCTCTCCTGGATGAGCACGTTCGGGTCCAGGGTGATGCCGATCAGGTCGTTGGCCGAGTCGCCGGTGACCACGCCCTCGCTGCCCCAGTGGTAGGGCATCCAGAGCTGGTGGACGGTACGGCCCTCGATCCGCAGCGGTTTCAGCCTATCGGTGACCATGACACGCGCCTCGATGGCCGCCCGCGCGGTCACAATGTGCGCCCAGCCCATGTGGGTGAGGCCGCGCTCCGCGGCCAGGGCCGGTGAGACCTCGACGAACATCTCCGGCTGCAGTTCCGAGAGGTACGCCAACTGGCGGCTCATCCCGCCGGCCGTGTGGTGCTCGGTGAGACGGCTCGTGCTGAAGACGTACGGGAACACCTCGGCGTGCCGATCGGGCGCGCTGGGGTTGGTCAGGTTGTCGCTGCGGTCGTACACCTTGCGGGTCGGGTTGGCCTGCTGGCCGTAGAGCGGATTGCTCACCGCGGACTCGGCCGGCTCGTAGTGCGTGGGCATCGGGCCGTCGATGAGGCCGCTCGGGGCGTACAGCCAGCCCTTGCCGTCGCCCTGCATGATGAACGCGTCGTCGCCGGAGATCGCCTCGACGCCGGCGGCGCCCTCGGGTGGGCGGTAGGACGGCGGCTTGGTCTTCTCGAAGTCGGGGACGTCCTCGCCCGTCCACTCCTGAGCCGCGTCGTCCCACCAGACGTACTTCTTGCGCTCCGACCACGGCTTGCCGTCGGGGTCGGCCGAGGCCCGGTTGTAGAGCGTGCGCCGGTTGGCCGGCCAGGCCCAGCCCCACTCGGGGGCGACGTAGTTCTGCTCGCTGCCCGGTTTGCGCCGCGCAGCCTGGTTGACGCCGTCCTTGTAGACGCCCGTGTAGATCCAGCAGCCGCCGGAGGTGGAGCCGTCGGGCTTCATCTCGGTGAACGAGCTCAGCAGCTTGCCGCTCGTGAGGTCGTACCCGTTGATCTCCTTGAGGACGAGCTCGGCGTCCGGCTCGTCCGTGGAGCCGTACTCCCACGTCAGGTTTTGAATGGCTTTGTCTCGCGATTTGTCGGAATCGGCGAGCCTGGCCCGGAGGCGACGGCCGAGATGGTAGAAGAACCAGAGCTCACTCCGGGCGTCGCCGGGCGGATTGACCGCCTTCTCGCGCCACTGGAGCAACCGCTGGGTCTGGGTGAACGTGCCCTCCTTCTCGACATGCGAGGCGGCCGGCATGAAGAAGACCTCGGTCTTGCACTGCTCGGGCACGATCTCGCCGGTCTCCACCTCGGGGCCGTTCTTCCAGAAGGTGGCGCTCTCGATCATGAAGAGGTCGCGCACCACGAGCCAGTCGAGGTTGGCCATGCCGAGCCGCTGCGCGCGACCGTGGGCCGAGCCGACGGCGGGGTTCTGCCCGAGCAGGAAGTACCCCTTGATCTTGCCGTCGATCATGTCCAGGACCTGCTGGTACGTCCCGTGGTCGCCGGTCAGGCGGGGAAGCCAGCCGTATCCGTAGTCGTTCTCCTCGGTTGCCGCGTCACCCCAGTACGACTTGAGCATGCTGACCGCGTACGACTTCGCGTTGGCCCAGAAGCCCTTCTGCTCCGGATGCCGGATCGCGTCGATCCACTGGTCGAACGTCTCGTGCTGGGTGAAGTGCGGCATCGGCAGGTAGCCGGGCAGCAGGTTGAACAGCGTCGGGATGTCGGTCGAGCCCTGGATGCTGGCGTGCCCGCGCAGCGCCATCACACCGCCGCCGGGCCGGCCCATGTTGCCCAGCAGCAGCTGGATGATGGCGCCGGTCCGGATGTACTGCACGCCCACGCTGTGCTGCGTCCAGCCCACCGAGTAGACGAGCGCGGTCGTGCGCTCCCGTCCCGAGTTCGCTGTCCAGGCCTCGCAAACCTCCAGGAACTTCTCTTGGGGTACGCCACATAGCCGCTCCACGACCTCAGGCGTGTAGCGGGCGTAGTGCCGCTTGAGGACCTGGTAGACGCAGCGCGGGTCCTGCAAGGTCGGGTCACGCGGCACGTCGGCCGGGATGGGCGGCCCGTGCGACTCCTGCTCGAGGCCGGACGCGGTCTCGCGGTCGACGTGGGACTCGCCCTCCTCCTGACCCTCGTCCTGCTTGCCCGCGTACTGCCAGCTCGACTGGTCGTACGCCCGGGTCTCGGGGTCGAAGCCGGAGAACAGCCCGTCCAGGTCCTCGGTGTCCTGGAACTCCGCACTGACGATCATGGACGCGTTGGTGTACGCCAGGACGTACTCCCGGAAGTCCTTCTCGTTCTCGAGAATGTAGTTGATCACACCACCCAGGAACGCGATGTCGGCCCCGGCCCGCACCGGCACGAAACTGTGCGCGAGCGCGCTGGTCCGGGTGAACCGCGGATCGACGTGGATGATCTTCGCGCCACGCTTCTTGGCCTCGATCACCCACTGGAAGCCCACCGGGTGCGCTTCCGCCATGTTCGAACCCTGGATGATGATGCAGTCGGCGTTGGCCAGATCCTGGAGGAATCCGGTGGCCCCGCCACGGCCGAAGGAGGTTCCCAGACCGGGAACGGTGGCGGAGTGTCAAATACGGGCCTGGTTCTCGATCTGGATGGCGCCGATCGCGGTGAAGAGCTTCTTGATCAGATAGTTCTCTTCGTTGTCGAGCGTCGCGCCGCCCAGGCTCGAGATGCCCATGGTGCGGTTGAGGGGACGCCCGTCGGCGTCGGCGTCCTCCCAGGTCTGCTCGCGCGCGGCGAGCACCCGGTCGGCGATCATGTCCATGGCCGTGTCGAGATCGAGAGATTCCCACTCGGTCCCGTACGGCTTGCGGTAGAGCACTTTCTGCTGCCGGCGGTCCGTGGTGACCAGGCTCTTGCTGGCCGAGCCCTTGGGGCAGAGCCGCCCCCGCGAGATCGGGCTGTCCGGGTCGCCCTCGATCTGGACGACCTGGCCGTCCTTGACGAAGACGCGCTGCCCGCAGCCGACGGCGCAGTAGGGGCACACGGACTTGGCGACGGAGTCGGCCGTCTCGGTGCGGGCGGTGAGCGCCTTGGACCGGTCGGACTGCGCGGCGGCGCCACGCCCCAACGGGTCGGTCCCGGTCAGCTGCCGGTAGACCGGCCAGCCCTCGATCCAGGTCCGAACTCCCACGAGTCAGACCTTAACCCCCACCATGAAGATCCGCACGTGATACTGGAGCCGATGGTCCCGCCCGACAATCCCGTGATGCGCCGCTGCCCCCGCTGCGGCCATCTGACGCGCGCCGACCGCATGGTCAAGGGCTTCGGCCGCGACTGCGCCACCCAGCTGGGCCTGACCGGCCGCTCGGTCGACACCGGCCACGAAGGCCCCGACCTTCTCGATTACCTTCGCGAACAGACGGAAGAGGAAGACGCCTGCGACGGCTGGGACCGTCCGGCCGACCGCGCACTGTAAGGTGCCGTCGTGTTCGCGCCCGCAGAGCAGGTCATCGATCTCATTCTTGGCGACGCCGCCCGCTCCACGCTCCCCTTCGCGGAGGGGACGGGAGACCGGCAGCACGCCACCGCCTTCTGGTACAACCACCTGGTCGAGAACACCGCCGAGCGCGAGGTGTACGTCCAGTTTCTGCTGACGGCCGAGGCCGTGACCTCTTTCGACACGGCCACCTGGACGATGCGGCCCGATCTCGCCGATCCCGCGCCGAGCGCCACGAACGTCCTGATGACCGACTTCGCCGCCGGCTGGAAACGCCTTCCGCGCCTCGGCGTCGCCGCCATGCCGGCGGTGCACCTGCACGAGTACGCCGACCGCAAGGGCTGGCGCTGGACCACCGACGAGATCACCGACGGGCTGGCCGCGCTCGAGGGGGACGTCGCGACGATCGGGCGGACGCCCGTGCCGGCGTACGTCCTCGGTCATGACGCCGGCGACCAGCGCGACCAGGTCGTGCTGGTCGGCTCGGCGGGCGTGGACACCCGGGGGCGACTGCGCTGGACCGCCACGATGCCGCCGGGCTGCGTCGGCGCGCCGGTCTTCACCGACATCCCCCGCGACGACGGAAGCTCCAAGCTGGTCTGTCTCGGCCTCGTCCTGCCCGGCGACAAGCACAACGAGATCGCGTCCTTCGACCGGATCCGCCGGGAGATCGCCACATTGCTTCCCCGGCCGGGCCGCCGCTGGTGGAAGCGGGGCTGACTACTCCACCGGCACTTGCGGCAGCAGGGTCCGGCTACGGCCGGGCCGGGGGTACGCCTCGGCCGCCGCGGCCAGGCGCTGCGCATGATCACGCTGCCGCTGCCAGTGGCCGTAGAGCGCCCCGCGCTGCGACAGCCGGTCGACCTCGCTGATCGTCTCCGGGGCGACATCACCGGCCGGCGCGTCCCGCCACGGCGTGCCCGGCAGCGGCATGAAGGTGTGGGCGTGGATGCGGGCGCCCAGATCGGCCAGCTCCCGGGCCAGCCCCAGCGAGGCGTCCACGTCACCCTGGTCCTCCCCCGGCATCCCGAAGATCATGTCCACGTTGATCTGGAAGCCCTCCTCGACACCGAGACGCGCGGCCCGCCGCACCTCTTCGACGCCGTGGCCCCGTTTGGCCGCGCCCAGCACCCGATCGGAGCCGGACTGCGCGCCCACGATGATGTTCTTGTTGTCGCAGTACTTCTTGACCAGCCGCAGAGCCTCCCGGCTGACATGCTCGGGCCGGATCTCACTGGGGAAGGACCCGAAGAACACCCGCCCGTTCGGCCCGATCCCTTCCCGGCAGGTGGCCAGCAGCTCCTCGACCGCGGCCAGGTCAGGCTCCTCGGTCTGGCTGCCATAGCTCATGGCGGTAGGCGTGATGAACCGGACGTCACGGAGCCCGCGCTCCCGCATCCGGTCCACATGCCACCGAACGTTCTCCACGCTGCGGTGGCGAAACTTCGCGGAGAACATGAACGGCGTCTGGCAGAACCGGCAGGCGTAGACACACCCACGGGTGATCTCGAGAGCGTTGAACCGCCCCCACTTGAGCGCGAACCCTGGGAAGTCGTTGAGGTCGCGCTGCTTGGCCTTGCCGCTCCGCTTCACCTCACCGGTCGCGTCCCGATAGGCCAGACCGGTGATCCCCGCGGGGTCACCCTTCGCGTCGACCAGGCTGAGCAGAGTGGACTCCCCTTCCCCGATCGCCGCCATGTCCCACCCCGAGTCCAGCGTCTGCACCGGCTCAGCGGTCGCGTGCACCCCACCGGCCAGATGAGTGACGTGAGGCCCATCAGCAAGCGCACGGATCTGCCGCAGTTCCTCGGCCAGCGCCGCCGCGTCGGGTGAATAGAACGACCACAGCACCAGAACTCGCGTATCACCGGCTGCCCGAATGTGCTCGGCCGTGGCCTCGACCGTCTCACCGAACCGCACCTCGTACCGTGTGGCAGTCTCGTGCTCGCCGAGCGCTCCGAGCAGCACATGAAACCCGTACGTCACGGCTTTGCGGTAGCGCAGAACCACCACCAGGTCCAGATCACTCACCCCGCGATTCTGCCAGCCGTACCCGCCAGGCGCGACTAAGCATGCCGGCGACTCCGGGAAACCGCATTCGGATCGCCGTCGCGTAATTCGACGGGGAATTGCTGAATTCGGGAATGAACGCGGCACCCGGGTATGCGTCCACAGCGGCGGCGCTGACATACACTGCTGTGACGTAGTAGCACCGCCACGCGCGGGGAGGCGTTGCTGATGACGGGTGATACCGGATCGACGCCCGCTCGTGGGCGACGTATCGCCGGCCGCGCCCGCGAGATGCGACTCATAGCCTCCACACTGGCCTCCGAGGACCACCGGATCATCTGGCTCCACGGGGTCGGAGGCGTCGGAAAGAGCGCGCTTATGCGCGCGGCGCTCGCGAGCATTCCCCGGGACCTCTGCATCCTGCTGGATGAAAGCCACGTGAGGGTGGTTCCGGCCGACGGAAGAGTGTTGATCGGCCAGGCGGCGGCACAACTGCGGGACAGCGGTGTGTCGATCGGGAACTTCGCCAAGTCGCTGACCAGATTCGAGTCGATCATCGAAAGGCTCTCCCAGGACGACACCGAGTCGATCGGGCGCATGGCGCATCTCTTGGCGGTCGGTGGCAAGGTGGCGGCAGTGGCAGGTGGCGTGGGAGCGGCCACCCACGCCATCGATCCGATCTTGGAACCATTGAAAACACGAGCCTCGCAATCCTGGGCGCAGGTGCGGGCGGCACACCGCTTTCGCGGATCCGAGGAGGAGCGGCTGACCGTCGACGACCCGCTCAAGATGCTCACGGACGCCTTGGTCGCGGACATCGCGGCCGGAGTGCGCCGACGGGGATGCCGCTTCGTACTGGCGCTCGACACATACGAGCAGACGGGGCCGGTATTCGATCATTTCGTGATCCAGTACTTCCTGCCGAGCCTGGATGCCGCCGAGGTTCCGTTTCACGTGATCGTCGCTGGACGGCAACCACCCGATCATCATTCGCGTGACTGGCTCAATCGCTGGAACGCGGAGATCGCAGCGGTCCCGATAGCCGAGTTCTCGGCCGGCGAAATCGCGGAGTACCTTCAATTCTGCTGCGATGGAAGTCCCGTTCCGGTCGCCGAGATCCAGGAAAGACTCGGCGGACTGCCATTGGTCCTGGAGCGCTGGCGGATAGCCGGCATGCCGCCGCTCGAAGGACTCTCCGGAACCGCGGAATCAATCTTCAATCGATTCACACAATGGCTTCAGCCGGCCGACCGAAGCGCACTACTGGCGCTTGCGGTGCCCTCATGGGTGGATGAAGATGTGGCACTGGCGCTCGTTCCCGGCGTACCGGACGCCTACGACCGTCTCATCGGCGACGAGACCCTGTTCAAACGTCGATCGGTCGGCGGCAGCACGATGCGGGAGCCCTTGCGGACCTCGACGCTTCACATTCTGGCGAGCAGACCCACATTCATGGCCCAGGTGGGCGACCGTTACGCGGAGCACCTCATCGCGCGGCTCAAGCGCCACGTGAAGGATCTCGAAGACGGCGGTGTCCTCAACACACAGGCGAGGCGTTCCGCGACTTCGGCCGTGTTCGACCTTCTCCGGTGGCACAGCGAACCCGCCTCCATCCGCGCGGAGTTCACCGAGGTCGTCCTCGCCTGCGCCTACCTGAACACCGAAGATCTCGACCTCGTGCCGGCCGACGTCCGCAGTGATCTCTCCCTTGTCGTGCAAACCGCCCGCAGCTGTGCCCGAGGCGAGTCGGCCGCCGCAGCGGAAGCCGTGCGAAAACTCGCACAATCTTCGAACGACAACGCTCGCTATTACGCCCTCCTGCTCGCCTGCACCTGTTTCCGGCGAACAGGAAGGCTCACCCGATCGGATCAGGTCGGCCGGGAGCTCATCGCCTTGCGCCCGTCGAAGTATGCCTACGTGGAGGCGGGGCTGACCAAGATGCTGCTGGGGCGCTATCAGAAAGCCGCGGATCACTTCGATTCCGCCCTGGCCATCGATTTCAGCTTCGCGCCCGCCTGGGCTTGCAAGGGCGAGCTGGAGCGACAGCAGGGCCGTTGGCAGGACTGCGCCTACAGCCTGGAGATGGCGATCCTCTCCGGCAACGCTCCCGACTACGTCTATGCCGAACGAGCGGATGCCCTTCTCAACCTGGGATTGGTGGAGGAGGCATATGCGAGCGCCCAGCACGCGACGACGGCGAACCCCGCCGACTACTGGAATCACGCCATCCTGGCCACCGTGCTCGAGGCCGCCGGCCGGGCGGATGAGGCGGCCGAGCGGTTCGGGCTCGCCTCGAATCTCTGCACCGACGACTACTCACGCGCGTGCGTCGCGGCCCTCCGGCGAGATTTCGCCGAGGCGCTTCGGCTGCTCGCCATAGCCCTGCGGGACGGGGTTCGGAGCCGTGACTGGGCCAAGCACGACCCCGACTGGAGAGACCTGGCGGCGGATCCGAGATTTCGTGAGCTGATCGCGAAGAGGTAGCTCGTTGAACCTTGCGGTTCAGTGTCGTATGGTGAACCGCATGGTTCAGCAAGCGGTTCTCGATCGCGTGTTCGCCTGTCTGGCCGATCCGGTGAGGCGAGGCGTTCTTGTTCGGCTCGGGGAAGGGCCCGCGACCGTCGGGCAGCTGGCCGGGCCGGCCGAGATGAGCCTGACCGGCATGAAGAAGCATCTGCGGGTGCTCGAAGAGGCCGGCCTCATCGTGACCGAGAAGGTCGGGCGGGCCCGGCAGTGCCGGCTCGCCCCGGCGCCGCTGGATGACGCCATGGCCTGGATCAGCTTCTACCAGCAGCTCTGGGCCCGGCGCCTGGACGGGCTGGACGTCTACTTCACGCTGCGCGACAGCGGAAAGGAACCGGATCGATGACGCTTGACATGCGAGTGACGCGACAGCTGCCGGCGACGCCCGAGGAGGTCTTCGACGCGTACACCGACGCCGAGAAGCAGAAGATCTGGTTCACCATCCTCGACGAGCAGCCGGGCATCGTGGAGATCGAGGTCGACCTGCGCGTCGGCGGGCAGCAGACCGCCGTCTGGGGTCCCAGCCCCGACGTGCTCTTCCGCGAGACGCAGACCTTCGTCGAGATCGACCGTCCGCACCGGCTCGTCACCGACTCGGTCGGGTCGAGCCCGGACGGGACCACCATGGCCACCCGCATCGAGATCACCTTCGAGGCGCGGGACGGCGGCACGCTGATGACCGTCGTGCAGAGCGGCTTCCCCGTGCCCGAGGTGCGCGACTTCTTCGTGGGCGAGGTCTGGGCCGGCGCCTTCGACCGCATCGCGGCCTTCCTGAAGGCGACGGCCGATGCGCCTTAGGATCGTCCTTCTCAGTGTGGTCGGCGCGGTCATGGTCAATCTCTTTCTGTACGCCGCGGGCCGCGCCGCCGACGGCACCTTCCGCTTCACCTCGGCGGGCGAACAGGCCGAGGTGGACGCGCTTACCGTCGTCGGCTTCACCGCCGTCCCACTGCTGCTCGGCCTGACCGCCGTGGCCCTGCTCGGCCCCTGGGCCGCCCGCGCCGCGCTGGTCGTGGGCCCGCTGCTGGCGGTCGCCACCGTCCCGCTGATGACGCTGCCCGCCGACTTCGACACGGCCAGCACGATCGCCCTGGCCCTCTGCCATCTGACCCTGGTCCCGATCGTCGTGCTCGCCGTCCGGGCGCTGCGCGGCCGGGTTCGGTTAACCGCCCCCGTGAACTAGCGCCAGCACCGATGCCCCGCACCCCGGCTGGACGCGAGGCTCGGTGGCATGGAGAACGTGTTGGCACTCGAGGATGTGGCCCGCAAGTTTCCGCGCGAGATCGTCGCCCTTCGTGGGGTTTCACTGACCGTGGGGGCCGGGGAGTTCGTGGCCGTCATGGGGGCCACCGGATCGGGCAAGAGCACCCTGCTGCACTGCGCCGCCGGGCTGGACCGGCCCACGTCGGGGTCGGTCCGGCTGGCCGGGCGGGAGGTCAGCCGGATGCGGGAGGGGCCGTTGACCCGGTGGCGGCGCGATCGGGTCGGCTTCGTCTTCCAGTCCTACAACCTGTTGTCCGAGCTGACCGTGGCCCAGAACCTGCGGCTGCCGGGCCGGCTCGGCGGGCCCCGGCGGCGCGACGTCGGCGAGGTGCTGGCGGCGGTGGGGCTCCCGGCGACAGAGCGGCGGCCGGTGGGTGAGCTCTCCGGCGGGCAGCGGCAGCGGGTGGCGATCGCGCGGGCGCTGATCACCGGGCCGTCGGTGATCTTCGCGGACGAGCCCACGGGGGCGCTCGACCCGGCCACCGGCGGGCAGATCCTCGGTCTGCTGCGGCGCGCGGTCGACCGGGACGGCGTGACCGTCGTGATGGTGACCCACGATCCGGGGGCCGCCGCCTGGAGCGACCGCCTCGTGCTGCTGCGCGAAGGCACCGTCACCGCCGACACCGCCACCCCCGATGCCGCCACGATCGCCGACCGGCTGCGGAAGGTGGCGGCGTGATCCGGCAGGCGCTGCGGCGCAACCCCTGGTCGTTTCTCGGCCCGTTCTCCACCCAACTGCTAGCGGCGGCCCTGGTTGCCGCCGGGCTCGGCATCAACGCGTCGATCGGCCGGGCGCCGTGGGCCGCCGGCGGGCTGGCCGACGTCGCCGTCATCTTCATCATGGTCGCCATCTATCTGTCGATCATCATCGTGGGCGTGACGATGAGTGCGACCATCGCCCAGCAGGCCCGGGACATCGCCCTCGTACGAGCCATCGGCGCCACCCCGGGCCGGGTGCGCCGCGCGGTGGCGGCTCAGGCCGCGATCGTCGCCGTGCCCGCCACCCTGGCCGGGGTGCCGCTGGGCGCGCTCGGCGGCCGCGCCTGGATCGACGGGGTCGTCGCGCACGGTCTCGCCCCGGCCGCGGTCACCTTCCACGCGAGCCCGGCCGCCCTTCCCGTCGCCCTGGCCGTCACGGTCGGCACGTCGCTGGCCGGTGCGTTGATCGCGGCGATCCGGCCGTCGCGGATCCGGCCCGCCGCCGCACTGGCCGAGTCGGGTGTCGCCCGGCGGCGGATCGGTGTCGTACGGACCGTCGCCGGTCTCGTTCTGGTCGCCGGTGGCACGGGACTGTCGGTGGCGATCGCCGATCTGGACGCGGAGACCACCGACCAGCTCGGGCTGATCGTCATGCTCGCCCTCTGCGTCGGAGCCGGTCTGCTCGGCCCGGCCCTGCTCAAGGTGGCCGCGCGGGCCGGGCGGTTGTTCGGCGACACCGGGCGGCTGGCGGGAGACACCATTGATGTACGAGCCAGAGCGCTTTCGGGCGCGTTGGTGCCGCTCACCCTCGCGATCGCCTTCACCGCGGTCAAGGTCGTCATCCTGAAGACCACCGAGCACACGACCGGCACGGGCCCGCCCGCCGCGGACCGCTGGCTCGAATATTCCGGCACGGCCGTCTACGTGGGGTTCGCGGCCGTGGCCGCGGTCAACACGCTGGTGACGGTGGTGCTGGCACGGCGCCGGGACCTCGCGGTGACCCAGCTGGCCGGGGCGACAAGGGGGCGCGCGCTGCGGGTCGTGATCTGCGAGGCTCTCCTCGTGACCGGAACAGCCTTGGCGGTCGGCGCGGCGGTGGCCGCGACGACGACGCTGCCCTTGCTGCACACCGCCCTGGGCACATGGACCCCCTGGGTGCCGGCGAGCTGGGTGCTCGGCGGCGTTTTCGGCACGGCGGCCCTGGTGCTGACCGGCACCGTCCTGCCCGCGGCGCTCGCCATGCGCCGCCCGCCGATCGAGGTCGTCTCCTGAGCAGAGTGCCGCCCGCCGGGCCGGGTCATCTCCTGTGGAGGGTGCTGACGGCCTGGGCCAGCGGGCGGGCCTGGCGGGAGCTGGCCTACGTGGTCAGTGGCGTTTTCGTGGGCCTGCTGCCGTTCGTCCTGGCCCTGGCCGGCATCGTCGCCTCCGTGGCGTCGGTGCTGACCGTCGGCCTGCCGCTGCTGGTCGGTGTGCTGGCCTTGGCCCGGCTCACGCCCCGCTGGTTCCGGGGCCCGGCCCGCCTGGTGCTCGGCTGGGAGTGGGGCAACCCTCCCCCGTTGACGGCCCGGAGCCGGTGGGGCCGGATCCGGGCGCTGCCGAGTGATCCGGCGGCGTGGCGGGCTCTCGGCTACAGCCTCGCCCACTGGCCCGTCATGGTCGCGGGGGCCTACGCGGGGCTGGCCGGTGTCGTTCTCGCCCCGATGGCCCTCACCTATCCCCTGTGGTGGCTGCTCGTCCCCCATCGGTTCTTCGACAACGACTCCTGGGGCAGCACATGGTGGATCGCCTTACAGGGCTTGGCCATCCTGCTGGTGACGCCCTGGTGGTTGCGGCTGATAGTGCTGATCGAGGGCGTCCTCGTACGAGGCCTGCTGCATCCCAGCCGCGCGCAGCAGCGCATCGCCGACCTCGAGGCGGGCCGGGTGGCCCTGCAATCCGACGCGGCCGCTCTGCTGCGCCGGGTGGAACGCGATCTGCACGACGGCACGCAGGCCCGGTTGGTCGCCCTCGGCCTGACCCTGTCCCGCATCGAGGCGCGCACCGAGGACCCGTTGGTGGCGGACGCCCGTAACGCGATCACCGAGGCGCTGGCCGAACTGCGCGACATCGTCCGGGGCATGCATCCGCCGGCTCTGGACGACGGCTTGGAGGTCGCTCTCACCACGCTGGCCTCGCGCAGCGCCGTGCCCGTCGAGGTGACCGTGTCGCTGCCGGAACGCCCGCCGGACGCGACCGCGTCGGGGCTGTACTTCGCGGTGGCCGAGCTGCTGACCAACGTCGCCCGGCACTCGGGGGCCACGCGGGTCCGCGTCCAGCTGCGTTCCGAGGACCGCCGCCTGTGCCTGACCGTGATCGACAACGGCCGCGGAGGAGCCACGAGGACCGGCAGCGGAACCGGTCTGGCGGGGCTCGCCCGGCGGGCCGCGGCGCTCGACGGGGAACTGATCGTGGACTCGCCGCTCGGTGGGCCGACGACCGTGACCATGATGATCGGAGGCTGACGTGCGTGTGATGATCGCCGAGGACAATCCGCTTCTGCGGGACGGCATCGCTCTGCTGCTCGGCGAGCACGACTTCGACGTGACCGCCGCCGTTTCCGACGCTGAGGCGCTGCTCGAGGCCGTCGCCGCTGATCCGCCGGATGCCGTCGTCGTTGATGTGCGCATGCCGCCCACGCACACCGACGAGGGGCTTCGCGCCGCGTTGGCGATCAGGAGCTCGTACCCCTCAATCGGGGTTCTGGTCTTTTCCCAATGGGTCGAGACCGGTTATGCCCGCCGCCTGCTGTCGGAGAACGCCGGCCATGTCGGCTATCTACTCAAGGACCGGATCGTCAGCACCGGCGAGTTCATCGGCGCCCTGCGGCGGGTGGCCGGCGGCGGCACCGCGCTCGACCCCGAGGTCGTCCGCCAGCTGCTGGCCACCCCCGCCGTCGACGCCGGGCTGGCCCGCCTCAGCGACCGCGAGCGCGAGATCCTGGCCCTGCTGGCCGAGGGACGGTCCAATGTGGCCATCGCGGAACACCTGCACGTGGTCGAGCGCAGCGTCGAGAAGCACGTCACCGCCATCTTCACCAAGCTCGACCTTCCGCAGGCCCGCACCGACCACCGCCGCGTCCTGGCCGTCCTGCGCTACCTGCGGTCATGAATCCTCCGCGAAGACCACCTCCCGCCGGCGGCGGATCACCGGGAGCGCCGCGATGATCAGGGCCGCCGCCGTCAGGGCCAGCAGGGAAGCCGAGATCGGGCGGGTCAGGAAGACCGACGGGTCGCCGCGGGAGATGATCAGGGCTCGGCGCAGGTTGTCCTCCAGCAGCGGGCCCAGCACGAAGCCGAGCAGCAGGGGGGCAGGCTCGCAGCCGCATTTGATCAGGACGTAGCCGAGGACGCCGAAGACGGCGATGGCGTAGACGTCGAACGGGTTGAAGCTCAGCGAGTACGTCCCGATCACCGCGAACAGCACGATCATCGGGAAGAGCACCTGGTACGGGATGCGCAGCAGCCGTACCCAGACGCCGATGAGCGGCAGGTTCAGCACCAGCAGCAGCGCGTTGCCGATCCACATCGAGGCGATCAGGCCCCAGAACAGGGCCGGCTCGTCGTTGATGACATTCGGGCCGGGGGTGATGCCGTGCACGATGAACGCGCCGACCATCAGCGCCATCACCGGGTGGGCGGGCAGGCCCAGGGTGAGCAGCGGGATGAACGACGTCTGGGCGGCCGCGTTGTTGGCCGACTCGGGGCCGGCCACGCCTTCGATCGCGCCGTGCCCGAACTCGTCCGGCCGGCGGGAGAGACGTTTCTCCACCGCGTACGAGGTGAACGAGGCCAGCACGTGACCGCCGCCGGGCAACACTCCCAGCGCGGCGCCCAGGCCCGTGCCGCGCAGGATCGGGCCGCGGGAGCGGCGGCGGTCCTCGCGGGTGGGCCAGACCTTCCCGACGGCCGCGATGGCCGAGCCGCCGCGCTCGTCCTCCAGGTTGCGCAGGATCTCGGCGATGCCGAACATGCCCACCGCGACCGAGACGAAGTCGATGCCGCCGTAGAGCTCGCGCTGGTCGAGCACGAACCGGGGCGTGCCCGTGTAGATGTCCTGCCCGACCGTGCCGAGCAGGACGCCGAGCGCGATCATGGCCAGGGCCTTGAGGGCCGAGCCGCGGGCCAGCGCGATCGAGATGATCAGGCCGAGCAGGACCAGCGAGAAGTAGTCGGCCGGGCCGAACTTCAGCGCCACGGCGGCCAGCGGCGGTGCGGCCACGGCCAGCGCCACGGTGGCCACCGTGCCCGCGAAGAACGATCCGATCGCCGCGACGGCCAGGGCCGGGCCGGCTCGCCCTTGGCGGGCCATCTCGTGGCCGTCGAGGGCGGTGACCGCGGCCGACGACTCGCCGGGCAGGTTGATCAGGATGGCGGTGGTCGAGCCGCCGTACTGGGCGCCGTAGTAGATGCCGGCCAGCATGATCAGCGCCGTCACCGGCTCGAAGCCGAAGGTGATGGGCAGCAGCATGGCCACCGTCGCGGTCGGTCCGATGCCGGGCAGCACGCCGACCGCCGTGCCGAGCAGCACGCCCACGAAGCAGTAGAGGACGTTCTGGACCAGCAGCGCCGTGGAGAAGCCGAGGGCCAGATTGTCGAAAAGGTCCATCAAAAACCCCACAAGGGGGTACGGAGTTGGAGCCCGGCCACGAAGATCAAAGTGGCCGCGGCGGTCAGCCCGGCCGCCACGAGCACGGCCGTCAGCAGGCGCACGTGCTTGCTGGCCAGCGTCGTGAGCAGGGCCGTCACCGCCGACGTGGGCACGAATCCGAGGCGCCGGACGAAGACGCCGAAGAACACGATGGCCACCACGATGAAGGCGACCGCCCGCCACGGCACGGCGCCGAACGGCTCGGGAGACCCGGCGATCAGTCCCTTGACGACGATGGCCAGGCCCAGCACGGTCACGATCGCGCCGGCCAGCAAAGGGAAATATCCGGGCCCCATCTGCAGCGCGGTCCCCCGGTCGTAACCGAGGGACCCCACGATGAACGCGCCGCCGATCAGGGTGAAGATCCCCCCGGCCAGCACGTCCGGAAAGGACCGCATCTACGAGGCCTGGACGCCGGCGTCGGCGATGACCTTCGACCAGGTCGTCAGCTGCTCGGTGAGTTGGGTGCGGTGCGCTTCGGGTGTGGCGTCGGCCGCCGAGACGGGCGCGGTGCCGAGCTTGGCCATCTGGTCGATGACGGCCTGGTCGGCCAGCGCCTTCTGCAGGGCGCCGGTCAGCTTCTGCACGACTTCCGGCGGCGTGCCGGCCGGGACGTACAGGCCGTGCCAGACGCTGACCTCGAGCTGCGGCATGCCGGCCTCGGCCGTGGTGGGCAGGTCGGGCAGGCTCTTCACCCGCTCGGGGGTGGTCACGGCGTACGCCTTGACCTTGTCGGCCGAGATCTGGCCGGTGGTGTTCGTCGTCTGGTCGCACATGAAGTCGACCTGGCCGCCCACGAGGTCGGTCAGCGCGGGCCCGGTGCCCTGATAGGGGACCTCCTGGAGCTTGACCCCGGCCGCCGACTGGAAGAGCAGGCCGCACAGATGGGAGGCGGCGCCCCGCCCGGCGTTGGCCAGTGTCACCTTGGCGGCGTTGGCTTTGACGTACGTCACCAGATCGGCCAGCGTGGCCGGCGGGAAGTCCTTGCGGGCGACCACGGTCATCGGCACCTCGGTGACGAGGCCGACCGTGGCGAAGTCGTCGAGCGGCTTGTAGCCCAGGTTCTTGTAGAGGGCGGGCGCGGTCGACATGCCGATGTGGTGCATGAGCACGGTGTAGCCGTCGGGCTCGGCCCGGGCCACCTGCCCGGCGGCGACGGTGCCGCCGGCGCCCTCGACGTTCTGCACGACGATCTTGCCGCCGAGGGCCGCGGCCATCGGCTCGGCGATCATCCGGGTCACGGTGTCGGTCGGTCCGCCGGCACTGAACGGCACGACGAAGGTGATGTTCTGGTCGGGATATCCGGCAGCATCGCCGCCGCCGTCACTTCCGCCGTCGCCGGAGCAGGCGGCGGCCAGAGAGACGGTCATCAGAGCGGCGATGGTCCACGATCGGTTCGGCGTCATGGCGCGATCTCCCATCGGTCGTTGTCGATGACCGTAGGGGCTGCGTCCGGATGATCACCAGGGGTAGCGGCCCGGCTGTCGCCGAACCGCTACCCCGTTATCTCACTTGGTGACGGTGAAGGGGACCTCGACCGTGGCCGACGAGTCGGCGCCGGTCAGGGTGACCCCGGTGGCGCCGGGCTCGGCCTCGCCGGGGACGCTGACCGTCTCGCCCGAGACGACGCCGTCGGCGTTGGCCTTCAGCGTGGTCGTCGTGAGGCCGTCGCCGAAGGTGCCGGTGACGGTCTCGTTCGGGGCGAAGCCCGAACCGTCGACGGTGATCGCCGTGCCGCGCGGGCCCGACGTGACCGACAACGACGCCTCCGGAGCCGCCGCCGGAGCCACCGACTTCGCGGCCGGCTTGACCGAGGTGACTGTCGCCTTCAGAGAGGACGCCACTGTCACGGTGAATGTGGCGGTCTTGCTCGACAGCCCGTCCCACGCGGTGACATGCGCCGTGTAGGTGCCGGCCTGGGCGTACGTGTGGGAACCGCTGATCGCCCCGGCGGTGACCGTGGCGTCGGCCGGTGCCGTGCCGTCGCCCCACTGGACGCGGGCGTTCGTGCCCGTCGTGGTGCCGAGCTGGGCCGCCAGCGACTGACCAGCGGTGGCCGTCTGGTTCGCCGGGGCCGTCAGCTCGAGCGCCGGCGGCGGCGTGCCGTCGTCGGCCACTGCGAACACGTGGATCCGTCCCGCCGAGCCGGGGTCACCGGTCTGCGTCGGGAGGGTCACCGAGACGAGGGTCTTGCCCGCCGGGATCTGGTAGGGCGCGGTGGCGAACAGGAACGGCTGGGCGTTGTCCCGGCTCGTGCCCAGCAGCCGGTAGGCCGACTTGGCCACGATCACGTTCCCGTACGACGGCGTGCCGTTGGGGTTGCCCCCGAGGGTCCAGTCACTCATCTGGAGGGGAATGTTCGCCGTACTGCCGTCGGCAAACTTCAGGACACCGGTCGTGCTCTGGTTGCCCTGGGTGCCGGCGCCGATGAACGAGATGTTCTTGGCGTCGGCCGGCAGGTTCAGCGTGATCGTCCTGCCGTTGCCCGTGGCGTTGTCCGGCTGACCGGCCGGCGTGGCCGGCAGCGTGAACTTCAGCGCGGTCCCCGGCACCGTGACCTGCTTGCCCGGCTCGACGCCGGCCGCGGCGAGCGCGGTCGCCGAGTAGGCCCAGTTCTTGGCGTCGCAGTTGGCCGCCCGCACCCCGTCCTGGCCGATGCAGACGTTGTCGAACGCGCGGACCAGGCCGCCTGCCGGTGCGTACGCCACGTCGACGCCGACCGTGGCCGAGCCCTGGCTGACGCCGTCGGTCACGGTGACCGACGCCTGGTAGTAACCCGGCTCGGCGTACGTGTGGGAACCGCTCACGCTGTAGACCGCCCGCGAGCTCAGCGCCGTCGTGCCGTCGGTGACCGGCGTGCCGTCACCCCAGTCGATCGTCGCCTTGTATCCGCTCGCCGTGCCGCCGGTGACGGTGGCCAGCGGCACCGACACCGCGGTGCCCGAGGTGGCCGGCACCGTGCTGACACCGTCCACCGTGACCGCTCCACCGCCGAGCTCGACATCGCCGCCCGCGAGCAGCTCGACCTCGGCGAGGGTGACGGAGGCGGCAGTCGACTTGCCGACGACCAAACGGAACTGCGTGAAGCTGCCCGGCTTGGCGATCTTGAAAGGCCGGGTCTGGTTGCGCCACGCGAAGACCTCGCCCTTGCGGGAGTCGACGGTGGTCCAGGTGATCCCGTCCTTCGAGCCCTGCAGCTTCCAGTCCGTGGCGTCACCGGCCACCGCACCCGAGGTGAGGGTGTAGTAGGTCGGCGTCTGCTTGCCACCCCGGTAGGCCCAGGTGACCGTCGGCGTGGCCGAGTCGAAGGTCAGCTGCGTGCCCGACGAGTCGTCGAACAGCGGGGCCGCGTTGGTGGTGCCGAGGCCGGGGCCGGTGGTGTCCTGCAACGGCTTCGGCGCCTCGGTGCCCTCGGTCAGCGACGGCGGCGCGTCCTTGACCGCGGAACCCCACTTCGACGGGTTCGGGCCCATGGTGAACTCGATCGTGCTGCCGGTCCGGAAGATCGACGAGTCGACGGTGGTCGAGCTGTACGCCCGGCCGTCCACCTTCAGGCTCTGCACGTAGACGTTCTTGACGCTGTTGTTGTTGGCCTTGACCGTGAGGTCGCCGCCCGGGCGGTGCACCGTCATCTGGCTGAACTGCGGCGAGCCGAACGCCCAGCCGGACGAGCCGACCTGAAGCGGGTAGAGGCCCAGCGAGCTCAGGATGTACCAGGACGACATCTCGCCGTTGTCCTCGTCGCCCAGGTAGCCCTGGCCGATCTCGCTGCCCACGTAGAGGCGGCGCAGGATCTCGCGGACCAGCGACTGCGTCTTGGCCGGGGCGCCCACGTAGTCGTACATGTAGGGGATGTGGTGCGAGGGCTGGTTGCTCATGCCGAGCTGGCCCATGCGGACCGCGCGCGCCTCGAGCATCTCGTGGATGATGCCGCCGTAGCCGCCCGGGTGGTCGGCCTTCTCCGGCGTGGCGAAGAACTCGTCGAGCTTCTTCTCCAGCGCGTCCCGGCCGCCGTAGAGGTTGGCCAGGCCCTGGCCGTCCTGCGGGGCGGTGAAGGCGAAGTTCCAGCCGTTGGTCTCGGTGTAGGCGTCACCCCAGTCGAGCGGGTTGCTGTCGTTGAACGTGCCGTTGGCGCTGCGGCCCTGGAAGAACTTCGACTTCGGGTCGAACATGTTGACGTAGTTGCGGGCCCGGTTGAGGAAGTACTCCGACTCCTCGGCCAGCTGCGCCCGTCGCGCCTTCGGGGTGGCCGGGTCACGCGAGAGGTCGTACGCCATGTTGCCGATGCCGTAGTCGTTGATGTAGCCCTCGAGGGCCCAGGACACCGACTCGCCGGTCGTGGTCGGCGTGTAGCCGAGGAACAGCGAGGTCTCGATGCCCTTGCGGCCGACCGCGCTGCGCCCGGAGGCCACGGTCGCGTCCTTCACCGCCGAGTCGTAGGCGGCGAGAGGATCGGGGAGCTTCACATAATTGACGTACGCCTCGGCGAGCGCCACGTTCGCGCTGGTGCCGGTCATCAGGTCGGCGTAGCCGGGCGACGACCACCGGGCGACCCAGCCGCCGTCACGGTACTGCTGGACGAACCCGTCGGCGATCTTCCCGGCGATCTCCGGGTAGAGCAGCGTGTACGCCGGCCACACCGTGCGGTAGGTGTCCCAGAACCCGTTGTTGACGTAGATCTGGCCGTCCACGATCTTGGCGCCGGTCGTGGTCGCGGTCGACGTGCCGGTCGCGGCCGACACCGGGCTCGCGTACTGCCAGCGCGGGGCGGCGGCGGTGCCGGTGTTCTCCGACTGCGAGTTCGGGTAGAGGTTCAGCCGGTACAGGTTCGAGTAGAGGCTGACCAGCTGCGTCTCGGTCGCGCCCTTGACCGAGATCCGGTCGAGGCGGTCCTGCCAGGCGGCGGTGGCCGCGGCCTTGATCTGGTCGAAGCTCTTGCCGGTGGCCTCCAGGTCCAGGTTCTTGCGGGCCTGGTCGACCGAGAGGAACGACGTCGCGAAGCGCAGGGTCACCCGCGAACCAGCCGCGAGGTCGAACGAGGCGGACGCGGACGCGGTGCCGATCGGCACACGGTCGAAGGCGCCGCTGACGAACATGCGGGTGCGGCCGGCCGAGAGGCCGCTGCCGTTGTCGACCCAGCCGGTGAAGGTGCCGTCGGCCGCGAAGGTGAAGTTGCCGTTGTGGAACACCAGCGCGCCCGAGGTCTGATCGGCCGGGAAGGTGAAGTCCATGATCGCGGCGTGGTCGGTCGGCGCCATCCGGGCGGTCAGCCCGTTCTGGAGCTTGACGCTGTAGAAGTCGGGCCGGGCGATCTCGTCGTCGTGGCTGAACGATACGGCCCGTGTGCTCGGCTGTCCGGTCGTGTTGCCACCGGCGAGCACCGGCATGATCGACATCTGGTTGCGGTCGCCCATCCACGGGCTGGGCTCGTGCGAGATCGCCAGGCCCTGCAGCAGCGGGAGGTTGGCCGCGTTGTTGGCGCGCTGGTAGTCGTACTCCCAGGAATTGGAAGTGGCGTTGGTGACCGGCGTCAGGAAGTTGAAGCCGTTCGGGACAGCCGCGATCGGCAGGTTGTTGCCGCGCGAGAACGAGCCGGTGGCGTTGGTGCCGCGGCGCGTGTCGACGTAGTTGGTGAGCGTCGAGCCGTCGATCGCGACCGGCGTACCGGTGACGGCGACGTCGTCGATCCAGCCCTGGAACCTGGTGGCGGCGGTGGCGCCCGGGTTGTCGTACGAGAGCAGGATCCGGTCGATCGTCTTGCCGTTGGCGACGGCGCCGATGTCCGACTGCACCGCGTTCCACTCGTCGGTGAACAGCGCCTTGGCCGCGCCCTGCCCGGCCGCGGTCAGCGCGTTGCCGTGCTGGTCGGCCGGCGAGCGCTTGCTCAGATAGGTGCCGTCGGTGAAGTGCAGGTCCAGCGCCGCGAAGGTCGACGGGTACTGCAGGTTCTCACCGGTGAGCTCGGGGAAGATCTTGTAGCTCAGCCGCGACTTGGGCCCGACGGGGATGTTCACGTCGAAGAGCTTGTTGGTGGCGTACGACCGTCCGTCCTCCTGGGACCCGCCGGCGTACCGCAGCGACGCGACACCGGTGAACCCGGCCTTCGGCAGCATGTTGGCCCCGCGGACCGGCCCGTCGGCGACGACGCTGACCATCGGGGTGGCCGGCGGCAGCACGTTGGAGCCGTCGCTGATGTCCCAGTCGGCCAGCTGCACGATCGAGTCACCGGAGTTCGCGGTGACGTTCAGCCGGTAGTAGGCGTACGGCGTGGTGTTGGTGAAGGTGTACGTGTTGGTCGCGTAGCGGCCGCCGAAGCTCTGGCCGGTCCGCTTGTCGACGTCGTTCCAGGCCGAGCCGTCGTTCGACCCCTGCAGGGCGAAGTCCCTGGGGTCACGACCGGGCGCGTCGCCACCCGAGGTCAGCGAGTACTTGGCCACGGCGACCGGCGCCGACAGCTGGTAGGTGACCCAGCCGGTCCGGGCGAAGACCAGCCACTTGGTCGACGAGTCGCCGTCCTTGAGCTTGACCGCGGTCTCGTTGGGCGGGTTCTCGCCGCTGGCGGTCACCGCGGTGACCTGGCTCAGCACGCTGCCGGGGAGCCCGGTGCGGATCGAGCCGCTCAGGTTGCCCTGAACCGGCTTGCCGTCCGCGCCGACCTCGGCCGTGCTGGCCGCGGGCTGCTGGTCGCCCGCTTCGAAGGAGGAGTCGAAATTGCCGGGCTTGACCGCGGCGCTCGCCGCCGACGGAAGCCCGACCAGGCCTATGGGCAGGAGAAAAGCGCCGGCGACGGCCACCCACCGCCGAGGCAGAACTGACTTCATACGGACTCCACTGTGCACGCAGACAGAATCGAAGATCGTCAGCTTCATCCCCGACTGACAACGTTGTCAAGAAAGGAACTGGAAATCGGCCCGAAATATTGAGCGCTCTGACCTCCTCGACTCCACGGCTGACGCTTGCCCCGCCTGCCGCATGGCGCTATGTTAACGGGAAATCACACATCGATGACCGTCGAAGCAAGATCGTGACATGTGGTGGAGCCCTCGCTGGAATGAGGTAAGCGAATGCAGAATCTCAGTAGAAGACGCGTCCTGACCCTCGGCGCCGCGCTGGGCCTGGCCGGGGCGGCGGCCCCGTCCACGGCGTGGGCCTGGTCGTCGGCCGGCTCGATCGCCGCGACCGACACGGTGAGTGACCCCTGGGGTGTCTGGGACGACGCCACCGACCCCCTGGTCGCGTCGCTCCTCCAGAACGGCCAGATCCCAGCCGTCAACACAGCCTTCGATTCCTTCATCCGCAACGGCGACCCCATCCCGGCCGGGCTGCCGGCCGGCCTGACCACCTGGCTCCAGCAGCACAACACCCTGCCGTCCTGGGCCGACCAGGCCAAACTCGCCCGCGCGGCCCAGTTCAACCAGCGCGCCAGCATGTATCTTTTCCTGCTCTACGGCCTCGGCAGCGGCATCATGAGCACGGTGATCCCGCGCGAGGCGCGCAACGTCTACTGGTCGGAGGGCGGCTCCGACATGAAGGCGCGGGCGGCCAAGACGTTCACTTACGGCTACGACCTGAACGCCGTCGACGCCTTCCAGCCGAGCGGCCACTTCATCACCACGTCGAACAAGACGAGATTGACCCATGCGGCGGTACGGCACCTGCTGCCCCAATCGGCCAAATGGCGGGCGGTCACCGACGACCAGGACTTCATCCCGATCAGCAACGGCGACATCCTGATCACCTTCCACAGCCTGGGCACGTTCGTCCGCGGCAAGATGAAGTCGTGGGGCATCCGCATCTCGGCCGCCGAGGACGCCGCGTTCCTGCACCAGTGGCAGGTGGCGCTGCATCTGCTGGGCGTACGGGACGACTTCATCCCGGCGACCTGGGCCGCGGCGGAGCAGCAGTCGGCGTACGCGCTGACCCCGCTCCTGGCCGCCACCCCCGAGGGCATCAACCTGGCCGACATCCTGCTCGGCCTCACCTCACAGGTCGACCTGGGAGTGACAAGGGGCTTCCAGCGCGAGTTCGCCCGCTACCTGCTGAGCGACCGCATCGGCGACTGGCTGCGGCTGCCGCGCGACTACGCTTCCCGCGCGGTGATCGAGGTCGGCTGGCCGGCGTACGTGGCCTTCCGCGAGGGCCTGTCCCCCATCATCCCGAGCGGCTTCTCCATGTTCGACCGTTTCGTCCGCGGCCTGGCCATGCTGTTCCTGAACAACGGCACGTCGGCTACGTACACACCGATCACCATCCCGACCGGAAACCGGCCCGGGTCCTGATCACCTCGCCCTGACCACGCTGACCATCTCGGCCTGACCACCACAACCCGGCCACCCGGCCCAACCACCACAACTCGACCACCACAGCCGACCACCCCGGGCCGACCACCACAGCCGACCACCCCGGGCCGACCACCACAGCCGACCACCCAGGGCCGACCACCACAGCCGACCACTCTGGGCCGACCACCGCAGCCCGACCACCGCTGCCCAACCACCCCGGGTCGACCGCCTCGGCCCGACCGCCAACCTTCCCGTCCGACATTTCGGATTTATCCGAAATGTCGCACCTGTTGACGTACCTCAAAGCGTCAAAGCGCCCGCGGCCAGCGCCGTCACGGCGTCCCGGTGGCCAGGCGTGTCCTCCCAGCGGAGGGCGCGCCCGGCCTCCACCACCACGCCGAAGCCCGCGTGCACCAGCAAGCGGGCCTGGCGCGCGTCGAGCTCCGGCCGCGCCGCCCGCAACTGCTGCTCCCACACCGCGATGTGCTCGCGCTGGGCCGCGATCAACGGACGCCGCAGATCGTCCGGCAGTCCGCGGATCTCCGCCTCGGCCACGCTGTTCAGCGCGTTGTGCTCGAAGCTGTACGCCACATAGGTCCTGACCAGCGCCACGACGCTCGACCGCGGATCGGCCGTGTGGTCGAGGCTCCGATCGACGGCCTGGCTCAGCAGCCCGGCCGCTTGCAGGCAGGCCGCCACCAGGATGTCGACCTTGCCGGGATAGTGCCGGTAGATCGCCGACGGCGCGAGACCCACCGCCTGCGCGATCTGCCCGTTCGTGACGTTGGCGAACCCGTCCCGGGCGAACAGCGGCACCGCCGCCACCAGGATCTCGGCCCGCCTCGTGCGGGCGACCGGCGGCGCCGGCAACTCCACCGCCTCCGTGCTCACCGGTCCCGCCGCCGGATCGGTCGCGGCCACCCGCAGCGCGGCCGCCAGCAACAGCTCCTCCATCCGGCGCTGCGCCGTCGACGTGTGATGCATGGTGATCGACCCGATCGCGCCGAGCGCCGCCACGGCCCGCAGCCGCGCGTCCGGCAGCGGGAACTCTCGTCCCACGACCTCGGTCATCCGGTCGACCACGTGCCCGAACTTCACCCCGAGCTTGCGCCGGTCCTCCCGCTCCAGATAGCGGGCCTCCCACCGGTACAGCCCACCCGAGCCCCGGTGCGCGACCGTGACCCGGATCAGCGCCGTCAGCACCTCGGTCAGGCTCGCGCCCTCCGGCGCCCCGTCGACGGCCGCGGTCAGCCGGTCGGCCATGACGTCGGCGCACTCGGCGAACAGGGCGTACTTGTTGGGAAAATGCCGATATAGCGCCGCGGCACTGATGCCGACTCCCGCCGCGATCTCCTCCATGGACGCCGCGTGGTAGCCCCGCTCGCTGAAGACCTGCCCCGCCGCCTCCACGATGAGCTGCTTGCGGTTGCGCGGCCTCGTGGTCACAGCCATGGTGGTTAGTCAATCACAGCGCGGACCTCATCCCCGGCGAAGGGTTTCCGCACGATCGAGCCGGTTCACAGTGGTGGCATGGATGAGACCTACGCCTACCGTCCGGCCGTGACCGCCGCACGCGGCCGCACCCTGTTCGCCCAGACGATGGCCTACGTCGCCGCCACCACCGCGCTGTTCGCCCTGGGCGCCTACCTGGGCCGCAACCTGTCCGGCCTGGGCGCCTTCATCGCGTGGCTGGGCGCGTTCGCCGCCCTGATCGCCATGCAGTTCAGCGTACGGAGGTCGCGGCAAACCACGGTCGCCCTGCTGGCCGCGTTCGGCCTGCTCATGGGCGTGGCGGTTGCCCCCACGATCGTCTATTACGCCACCACCGACCCCCAGGCCGTCTGGCAGGCGGGCGCCGCCACGGCCTTGTTCGTGGCCGGTTTCGGCGCCGCCGGCTACGCCACCCGCCGCGACCTGAGCGCCCTGGCCCGCGTCTGCTTCTGGGCCCTGCTCGCCCTCATCGTCTTCGGCATCGTGCTGATCTTCATCAACATCCCGTACGGCTCGTTGATCTACTCGATCCTCGGCCTGGTCATCTTCGCCGGCTTCATCATGTTCGACTTCCAGCGCCTGCGCCGCTCCTCGGACGTCCAGGCCGCCCCGCTCATGGCCGCCGCCATCTTCCTGGACATCCTGAACGTCTTCTTGTTCTTCCTGCGCATCTTCCGGGGCGGCGGCCGCTGAGAGTGTGCCAAGCTCTCAGCGTGTCCAGCTACGCCGCACGCTCTCCGTGGCCACGCTTCGAGCTGACATCGGTCTCCGGCGACGCGCTGCCGACCGTCGTTGGAGCTGCCGAGCGAGCATGCCATCGGTGCGAGCCCTCCGACCGCGCTGCAGTTGCTGACGGCGGCTGATGGACGTCCGCTCGTCAAGTCCGGCGAATGGCCGCGTCATCGCCCGGTGAGGTGTCTCGACCCCGCGAGCGGTCACGTCGTCGACATGCGAACCGACTCGTCAGGACTTTCCACCGGCGAAGAGTTCCTGCTGAACTCGTCGTTGGAGCAGTACGTAGCCACGGTCCGTGAGGCCACCGCGCGCTTTCCCTACGACAACGCGGACGCTGAGGACGCCGGCTTCGAACTGGCGACGGGCGAACAGACGTTACGGGAAGCCCTCGAGCCGATCGACCCTGTCGCCTGGTCCGGGGACCCAAGGTGACTACGCCCGCTACCAATTCGTTGAACTCAGGCCCGCGCCCCTCGATGACACGGGCGCGTAACTCGTAAGGTGCCCTGATGAGAGCAGTCCAGATCGCTCAGCACGCCGACGACCTGCCGCGCGCCACCGCCTTCTACACCGACCTGCTCGGCGCGCCGCCCACCGCCACCTTCGACCCGCCCGGCCTGGTCTTCTTCGACCTGGAAGGGCAGCGCCTGCTGCTCGACCGTGGCGCCCCCTCGGCCCTGCACTACTTCCTGGTCGACGATGTCGCCGCCACCGTCGAGCGCCTGCGTGCCGCCGGAACCCCGATCGAAACCGAGCCCCACGTCATCTTCACCCACCACGACGACCTGCTCGGACCGGCCGGCACCGAGGAGGTCCACGCCTTCATCCGCGACTCCGAAGGCAACCTCGTCGGTCTCGTCGAGCACCGCCCGCTCTAGTCGTCCTCGAACTGGTCCTCGTCGACGAGGAAAGCCATGAAATGGGCGAACGTCTCCGCCACCCGGCGGGGGACGCGGTCCTCGCCGATGTAGGCGATCGCGGGCTCGCCCTGGGTGGTGTAGTCGAGCATGACCGTGTCCGGGCCGGCGAGAGCCGTCACGCCGATCACGACGCCGATGGGCGGGTAGTCCCACTCCTGGATCAGATATGCGGACTGGGTGTCGGCGCCCTCCGGATGACCGATTCCCAGCAGCACGTCCATCTGGAAATGGTCGGCGGCCCAATCCGTACGGAAATCCGTGGGGTAGCAGTTCTTCGCCAGGATGCCGCCGTTCTGCCGGCGCAGCACGTCGACGTAGGCGGGTGGCAGGCGATGGCCGAGCGTCTCCTCCGCTCGCCGGACCATGGCGTCGTCGACGGGTGGGCCGGTCCACTGTGACGGGCCCGGCTCGAACGGGTTCAATGGTGGCTCCGCCGGTGGGCGGCCAGCACGTCGAGGCCGAAGTCGTTCGACGGGTCGCGCCACACGGAGTGGGCGTGGTTGGCGTCGCGCTGCGTGTTGTCCCATTCGATCAGCAGGCGCGGGCCCTGCACCCGGTAATAGTGCGGCGCTCCCGGGGCCGTCGAGCCGGCCCAGGCGAAGTGCAGATCTTCCACGTTGTACGCCGTGGGCACCGGCACGCGTTCGAAGTAGGTTCCGACCAGCTTGTCCAGCAGGTCGCGCTGGCCCTCCGACAGGTCGGCCGCGGCGACGCCCTTGGGCTTCGCCGTGTATTCCAGCGCCTCGTGGTCCCGGTCCCCGTAGCCGGCCGCGGCGTCGATGGCGTCGCTGGCCGCCCGCAGCTTCGCCCACTCGGCCGGGTCGGCGAAGTCGGAGCGCCAGATGCCGGCCAGCGGGATCACCCGATCGCCCTCGGCGATCGTGCTGCGGTTGCCCGTCACCAGGTCGGAGGGTGCCTTCGGGGACAGCAGCGCCCGGTCCCCCAGCGACACGGCCAGTTCCCGGGCCAGGTCTTCGACGCGGCCGAGAGGCCGGTTCACCGCCCCGCCGAGCAACGGCGACGCCGCCGGGTCGGCCCCCATGAAGCACGGCGTCGTCGCCACCAGCGAACCGTCGACCACCAGGTTGTTCAGCGACACATGGTGCCCACCGAAGCGCCAGCCCCACGTTCCCCCGGCCGAGGGCGAACCGAAGACCCTCAGGTAGTACAGGCCCGGGTCGCGGCCCCGCTCGCGGTCGAAGCGGGCCGTGAAGCCCTCGGTGTGGTCGAGGACGTTCTCCAGGCCGATGATCGTGGCCATCGTGACGTAGCCGGCCCGGGACAGCCCGGAGGCGACCAGCCGCATCGCCGCCCGCTGCTGGGCCGGGCGCTGCTCGTGCAGGGTGAGCCCGCCGTGGTCGGTCGGCGTGTAGAACCAGCGCAGCCGCTCCTCCCCGCCCATCGTCGCGACGGCGGTCTCCCGCTGCGTGGCGTCCAGCTGGTCCAGCCACGACACCGCCGCCTCGGCCATCGCGGCGGCCACTTCGCGCCGGGAGGATTCAGTCATAGCCTCAATCTAAGACAGCGGGAGGCAACTATGACCACACCGACCGACGACCGTCGCGACCTGCTCACCGTGATCGCCTACATGAGGGCCGCTCCGGGCAAGGAGGCCGAGCTCCGGGCCGCGCTCGAGGCCCTCATCGAGCCGACCAGCCAGGAGCCGGGCTACGTCAACTACGACCTTCATCAGAGTACGGAGGATCCGGCGGCCTTCTTCTTCTACGAGAACTGGGAGTCGGCGGGCCACCTCGACGCCCACCTGGAGACGCCGCACCTGGTCCACTTCGCCGAGATCATGGGCGGGCTCCTCGACGAGAACGGCCTGACCATCAATCGGTTGCGCCGGATCGCTTGATCGCTGGTCCTTACAATCGGTGCCGTGCTAGCGGCGCTGGGATTGACCGAGCTCGAACAGCGGGTCTACGTGGAGGTGCTCAGCGGGCGCGCCTCCACGGTCGCCGAGCTCGCCGAGCGTACGAAATCGGGCTTGACTGAAGTCCGCGCAGCGGTGGACGGGCTGCGGGAACGGCGGCTGGCCGGGGTGGACGGCGACCGGGTGTCGCCCGCGCCGCCCGACCTGGCCCTCGACTCGCTGCTGCTCGACCGGATGCGGCAGTTGCAGGAGGCCCGGCTCGGTGTGCGGGACTGGGTGCGGAGCCAGCAGGGTGACAAGCCACCCGATCAGGGTGTGGAGGCGGTCGTCGGCGCGGCGGCCGTGAGCCAGGTCTTCGATCAGGTGCTGCGCGGGGCGCAGGAGGAGGTGCTCGGTTTCGACCGGCCGCCCTATCTCGGCGCCTATCACGACAATCCGACCGAGCTGGCCCTGCTGGCCAAGGGGGTGCGGTTCCGGATCGTCTACGACCGGCGGACCCTGGAACGGCCGATGGCGGCCCAGCGGATCGGCGCCTGTGTCGCCGCCGGCGAGCGGGCCCGGGTGGCGGCCGACGTCCCGGCGAAGCTGGCGGTGGCCGACGGCCGGATCGGCATGCTGTCGTTCCCCGGGCCGGGCGAGGTGCCGGCCGAGCCGTGGGCGTTCGTGATGCGCGGCCCGACCTGGGTCGAGGTGCTCGTGGCGCTGTTCGGCGAGGTGTGGGAGCGGGCGACGCCGCTGCGGCTGGCGCCGGCCGCCGACGAGATCGAGAACCTCGACCGCTGGAACGTCCCCACTCCCACCGACCGTCAGATGCTCTCGCTGCTCATGTCGGGGATGCCCGACAAAGCGGTGGCGTCCCAGCTCGGCATGTCTCTCCGGACGGTCCAGCGCCGGTTGCGGCAGCTGATGGACGTCACCGGCTCCGCGACCCGCATGCAGCTCGGCTGGTTCGTCGCCCAGAACGACTGGCTGTGAGCGACGAACCAGCCGGAACTCACCGCACTGTCACCGAGATCGTCACCGGCACGGACGGCGCCGTGGCCCCGTTACTGACGAGCAGCACGGTGGCTGTGTACCGACCGGGCTCGCGAGCGTTCACAGTGATCTTCAGCGACGACCCAGCGCCGGGTTTCAGGGAGCCGGTCGGGTTCGTCACGGTCAACCACGGGATGTCGCTGTACGCCGGCAGCTGCCCCGAGAGGTGGTAAACGGTTGCCTTGCCCGGGATCCGGGTCTGGCCCATCGTCCACAGGTCACCCTTGTCGTCGAGGGTGATGCCGGCCCCGCTGTAGTCGTCGGCGTCCGGATCCGGCATCCAACTCAACTCGGCGCACGTCGCAGGGTCGAGCGCCCGGATCTTCTCCGTCGAGCCCGCGTCCTGGTTGATGCTCCAGAGCACGTTCTGCTCCTGGTTGAGCTCGATGCCCGTGGTCCACGGCACCGCCGGCACGCACTGCCCGAGCACGGCGCCCGGCTGGGCGTGACCGAGGCCCGCGAGGTGCCGGATCGCGCCGTCGCCGGCCAGGAAGAACGTGTCGTCCGACTCGCGGTAGGCCAGGCCGTAGTAGAGCGTGCCCGGCTTCGGCGTGGGGATCTCCGAGACCACCTTGAGCGACGCCCGGTCGAAGCAGACGATCGGCAGGTCACCGACGATGGACATGCTCGGCCCGCAGGACACGTCGCGTGACGGCACGGACGTCAGGTCGGAGGCCCATCCGTTCATCGGGACGACGCCCTTGCCGAGCAGCTTGCCCTGCTCGTCGAAGCGCTCGACCTGTCCCCAGAAGTACGTGTCGGTGACCAGGACCTTGCCGTCGTGCCAGTCCACCCCGTACGCGTTGTAGAGGTCGCCGACCCCGAACGATCCGAGCACCTTGCCCGGTTCCCCGCTCGGCGGCGCCGCCGAGTTGATCTCGCGGGCGTCCCACGTCGCGTCCAGACCGCCCTTGTTCCGCAGCGGAATGTCGACGGTCGCTGACGCGCCCGCCCGGATGGTCACGCTCTGCTTGGCGCTTGCGGTCAACAAGGGTGTACGAAGTTTCGCGTCGGCCACACGCACGGTCCCCGCGACCGCCGTCACGGCTAGCGACGCGCTCGCGTACGCGGGCTTGCTGATCGTCACCGTCGCCGCCCCGGCCGGCACCTGGGCCTGCCACACGCCGTCGGATCCGGTCGTGGTCACGACCGGCGCGTCCCCGGCCCGCGACACCTGCACCGCCGCCTCGGTCACCGGCCGGCGGTCGTTGGCGTCCAGGACCTTCCCGCGGACGATCCCGGCCCCCGGCACGGCGAACGTGACGGCCACCCTGTCGTCGAGCGGGAGGTCGCCCTCGGCGTACGACAGAAGGTCGACGTTCTTCCCGTCCGCGATGCCGACCGTGGCGGTCCGCGGCTTGTCCAAGCGGTACTGCACGGTGACGGCGCCGCTCTCGCCCAGCAGGATCTGCACGTCGGCGCGGGCCGTCGTGCCCTTGATCAGCGCCCCGGTCCAGGTCACGCCGAAGCCACTCGACGTCGGGCGCGTGTGGACCTGGGAACGCCGGTCCAGCACCAGATCGGTGCGGAAGCCGTTGACCGTCGCGCCGTCGCCGAAGGTCAGGTAGCCGTCGGTGTGGACGGTCACCTCACGGTAGGTGGTGCCGTAGAACGTCACCGGGTACGGCAGCGGGACCACCTTCGACGCGTCGTCACCGGTCAGCTTGACCAGGGTGCCACCGGTGGTGAACTTCGCCCGCGACTCGGTGACCGTGTAGCCGTAACCGTCGGTCTTGGCCGCCAGCGCCACATCGAGGCTCTCGTCCCCGTCGACGGTCAGCGCCACGGTCGCCGGGGCCAGCCAGCGACCGTAGGAGACCACCACGTCGTAGTCGCCCTCGGGCAGCTGCCCCGCGTACCGGCCGTCCGTACCGGTCACGAAGCCCGGGAAGGTCTCATCGGCGAGCCGCAGACGCGCCCCCGCCACCGGCCGCCCGGCCGGGTCCTTCACGGCGCCGCTCACCCGGTGCCACGGCGCCGCCGCACTCAGGTCGACCTCGACGGCCGGCTGGTCGCCGGCCGTAACGGTCAGCGTCCGGCGCTGGGTGAGCTGCGCGAACCGCGACACCGTGAGCGTGTAGGTGCCGGCCGGCACGCGGCCGAGCTCGGCCCTGCCGTCGGCGCCGGTGCGCACGGTCCGGGTGACCACGTCGTTCGCCAGCGTCACCTTGGCTTCCGCCATCGGCTGACCGGCGCCGGTCACGGTCACCGTCACGCCGCCGTGCTGCCCGCCGGTCGCACTCTGCACCAGGGCGTACGCGTCGAGCCGCCCCTCGCCGTAGACGTTGTTGTCGCCGGCCGTGCCCCCGCAGCTCTGGTCGTCGACGTCGTGGGCGGTGCCGTCGAGCAGGGCCCGGGTCGCCTCCACGTCGCGCCGCAGGTTCGGCTGGGCCGACCAGAGCAGCGCCACCGCGCCCGCCACGTGCGGCGCCGCCATCGACGTGCCGTTCTCGATGGCGTACCCGCCACCCGGCACACTAGACAGCACGTCCACGCCCGGCGCCGCGATGTCGGGCCGGGTCGACCCGTCGGCGGCCGCGCCCCGGCTCGAGAAATAGGCCGCCGCGCCGCTGCTGTCGAGCGCTCCCACCGCGTACGTCTGCGCATTGGCCCCCGGATAGCCGGCGGTGTCGCAGCCGTACTCACCGTCGTTGCCGTTGGAGAAGACCGGGAACATGCCGGCCGCGGCCCACGCGCCGATGATGTCGTCGTAGAACCGGTTGCCGTCGTCGGGCCCGCCCCACGAGTTGTTCACGATGTCGGGCGACAGATCCGGCCGCGGCTCCGAGCCGTCGGCCCGGGTCGGCGCGAGCATCCACTGCCCGGCCGCGAGCAGCGCCTCCTCGGTGCACCCGTTGTACTGGCAGCCCTTGGCCGCGATCCACTTCGCACCCGGGGCCACACCGACCGCGTGCCCCGCCCCGTCATCACCGACCATCGTCCCGGTCGTGTGCGTCCCGTGCCCGACGTCGTCGCACGGCGTGCCCCGCTCCGGGCACGTCCGAGTCGCGTCGAACCAGTTGTAGTCGTGCGTGAAAGTGCCGTCCCCGTCGTTGCCGCGGTACTGCCGCACCAGCGCCGGATGGTCGAACTGCACACCCGTGTCGAGGCTGCCGACGACGACGCCGTCACCCTTGACGCCGTACTCCCGCCAGACCTTGTCCGCCCCGATCTGCCCGAGCCCCCACGGCAGCTCGGTGTCGCCCGACGCCGCCTTCGCCAGCGGGTCGACAGTCACCGCGACCGCCGGCAGCGAGATCCACCCGACGTCGGCGCGGGCCGCCAGCTCACGCACGAGCCCGAGATCCCCCGTCACCTCGATCGTGTTCGAGATCCAGAACGAGGTGTACGCCACCTCGCGCTCCTTCAGGAGCTCCGTCAGCCCGCGCTGCGTCCTCGCGGCGTGCGCCCGTTTGTCGTCATAGACCTTGGCCGTACGGGCCACCCGCCCCGCCCGCCCCGGCCGGGCGGCCTGCACCCGGTCGAGGGCGGCCTCGTCCAGCCGCCCCTCATCCGCCAGATCGACGAAGAACGTCTGCCGATCCCCCGCCGCGAACCCTTGCAGCAGCCGCGGATCCACTTTCGCGGCCGCACCGGCCGGCGCGGCAGCGGCCGCCGGCGCCATCAGCATGGGCGCCACCAGAGCGGCCGCCACCAGCCACCTGAGCTTCTTCCCTGACAAGAGCCCCTCCAACATAGGTAGGGGCCAATTCTTGGCTGGCGCGCGCCTTTCGGACCTGTTCCACCCATGGCGAAGAAGCGCCATGACGGAAATCCGCCACGTTTGTCAAGACCGGGCCTCAGCCGTCATCTCGGCGACCAGAGCGCTTTTCCCTTCGGTGTACGCGTCCCGGTCGTCCGCATACCGCGTGGCAAGCTCCACTTTGAGCCGCTCATAGCGCCGAGCCGCTTCCGGCCGGCTCCGCAGATGGTCCCGAAACGCCAGCACATCGACAAACCGGGGTGACCCCACAGGCACCAGATGCAGATGATGGGTCCGCCGCGCCGGATCCGGCTTGCAGAACCAGTGCATGACATCCACCCGATAGGGCGCGTACAGATAGTCGAGCCCCGCCACCAGCTCGATGCACCCTTTCGTCGACTCGAGGTCCCGAACCCCCACCATGATGTCGATGATGGGTTTGGCCTTCAGCCCCGGAACAGCCGTACTGCCGACGTGGTGCACCCCACCGACAACGTGCTCGCCCAGCACTTCCCGGAGTTTCTCCGCCTCCTGCTCGAACCGCTCCGCCCAGGCCGGGTCATAGGCTTGAAGGTGAATCCGCTCATCCGCCATGCCCTCACCCTGCCCCACCGCCTCGCACTTCGCAGCCCGCTCGGCTGCCCGTCAGAGGAGGCCATGCCGCGTTGCGAACCTGACGAAGCCCGCTCCTTTGCACGGAAGCCTCATCCCGGTCGCCGCCAGCGCGTCCACAAGGTTCTCCGCGCCGGCCTCCGCGATGTCGCCGTTACGCAGGGCGCCCGCCAGCAACCAGAGCGTGCCGTGGACCTCCACGCCGTTCCTGCGCCCCACCTCAGTGGCCTCGCGCTCGTCGATCAGCGCCACGGCTTCGAACTCCTCCGCGACCGCGAGAACGCTCGCCTCCCCGAGGTTCCGGGCGCCGGCGCGCACTCGCGCGGTCCAAACAGTGAAGCGCCGCAACCGGTCGAGGTTGTCGAGCGGCACCAGAGTCTTCACATCGGTCAGAAGGTCGCCGAGAACGTCCAGCCGATCGGCTCGGGCGAAATGACTGAGACATGTGGTGTCGAAGACCAATGTTCGTCTCACGGCGGGAGTTCCTCGTCACCGCGGGGCGGGAAGTCGGCCTCCTCGACCTGGCCGCGCATCATGTCGACCGCGCGGGCCGTGGTGATGAAATGCTCGGCGCGTGCCCTCAGAACGGCGTGGGCATAGGCCGCCGGGACACGGATCCACTCCAGGTCGGGCTGGGGCGTCCATCCGGTGGCATCGAGGAGTTCGGTCCTGGTGGGAGTGCGGCGCAGCCAGGACATGGCATCACCTCGATCGAGGACCTGGGAGCGCACCGCTTGGCGGACCGCGAGCGTCCACGACGTGCGGTATTCAGAGGCGAGCCGGATCAACGCCTCTCGGCCGAATTCGCGGCCCACAGCGGCGATCACCGTTGCCGGCAGCAGGAACTCCGCCGCGAACGCGTCGATGACGGCCTCCCTTCCGGCGCGGGAGGCGTGGACTCCGAGATCGCTCGAATATTCGTCGCCGAGCACTAGATGCCCCAGTTCGTGTGCGGCGGTCGCCCGCCGGCGACCCGGATCGCCTTGCCGTCTGACCACCGCGACCGCGAGGTCGTCGTCTCGGACCGAGGCGCCGTCACCGGGCAGGTCGGTGACAGCCACGTAGAGCCCGGTGTCCTGGCACGCCTGCACCATCGAGTCGATGGGCCCACTGCCCAGTTCCAACCGCTCCCGGAGCCAGTCCGCCGCTTGTCGCGCCGTTGCGGCCGAGTCGACCGATCCCGGAAAGACTAGAAGAGGGTGCGGTTCGAGCACACCGAGCGCCTGCAGTTGCCGCACGTCGCGCAGCCAACTGGTGAGGGCGACCTCCAATCGGAACGCATCGCGACCGCTCGTTCCCTCTTGGAGGCTCGCACGCCGCGACAGCACTGCGGGTCGTTCGTGCAACAGGTGGTCGATCGGCAGGTCGAGACTGGTCGCCAGACGCACAAGTTCCACCGCGTCGATACGCCGGGTGCCCGCCTCGATCTTGGCGATCATCGTTCGGTCGAGGCCGAGACGCCGGCCCAGTTCCTCCTGGGAGAGCTGTGCGGCTGAACGAGCCTCGCGCACTCGCTGCCCGATGCTGACCCACTCCTGCTGCGCCGCCATGGTGCGATAATCGCACATCCCAGGGCGGCCGGTCGCCCGGCTCACGCCGAATCCAGCAACAGATAGGGCAGGCGGGCTCGGACAGCGAGCGGGAAGAGGTCGTCGTTGGCGAGAACGCGATGCACGGACTGAAAAGGTTCCAGCCAGGCACAGCCGGGGCAAGAGGGGTCAGCCGGACGCGTGACCCCCCTCGAATGGGTTACTCCCGGCAGGACGGTCAACGCCGACGCCGTAGCCCAGTCGAGCGGGCCGCGGCGCAGCGGCCACCGGGTCAGAGTGCCGGATGGGATGTCGACCGGCGCCGGTACGGTCGCGGCTCGCGGGCACCCGCTCGAGCTCGCCTCGCGCGAGCATGCCTTCGATGGCCGGCCGGCCCTGGTCCCACCTCACGCCGGACGCCCTTCCTCGATGAGGGGATGAAGCGGATGGGAGCGCACCGAGGTCAGGAACGGATCGTCGGTCGCCGACCGCCAGTTCGCCGGCGAGACGCGATGGATGTTCACCTCACGGCCGAGACGGCCTTCGGCGGCCCGGGCCGCGTCGGCGAGGTCGTCGTCGTCGACGTCGCCGACCACGAGCACGTCCACGTCGCGCGGAGGCGGCCCGGGCCGGCCGGCGTGACGCGATGCCCATGATCCGTAGATGTAGGCCGCTTCGACTCCGGTGAGCGGCGAGAGCAGGTCGGCCAACACCGCCACCGGGCCGTAGGTCAACGCGAGCAGCTCGGTCAGTGACCGAGCGAGGAGGTTGTCGGTGTCCGCGCGCAGGAGCCGCAGGTTGCCCCTGCGCTCCTCCCGGACGAGGCCGGCTTCGGTGAGGCGGTCGGCCTCCCGGCTGACGGTGGACTGCGACGCTTTCAACCGCTGGGCCAGGTCGGAGACCGAGCAGCTCTCCTCCGGGTGCAATCAAGCCCTCAAATGGGTTACTCGTGCCAGACAGAGCGGCTGAAAAGGGTCACCTCGTCGATGGACAGCAGTTGGGTCTCGGCGGCCACGAGGCGGTCTCGCGCCTCCGGCGGCAACGAGACGGTTGAGCCGGCGGCCAAGGGCAGGATGTGCAAGGTCAAGGTGGCGTCCGGGTGCCAGCCCAGGTCCTCCAGGTTGGCCAGCCAGGGTGAGCCGTCCCAGAAGCGGTCGGTGGCTACCCGGCCGTTCACGCGGAGCTGGGCCACGTCGCCGGACCAGGCGATGCGCAGGAACCAGTCGGAGCCCGGCGGGATCTCCAGGCGGTACACCGCGGCCAGCTCGTCGAAGACCTCCCCGGCCGGGGCCGACTGGCGGCCGTCGAACTTCTCGTAGGCGACGGGCACGGCGGTGGACGCGTCGCGTACGACCTCGGGGGTCACCGACTCTGTGCGGGAAGCTCCCCCGGCCGGGTGCAGGTCGAGGGTTTCGAAGCCGCCGGTGGCGGGGTCGTAGACGCGCACCGACGGCTGGGCGGCCGAGGTCAGGGCCTCGACCCGGCCGTCGGGGCCCCAGCGGAGCTCGTCGCCGGAGAGCAGCAGGCGGTTGCCGTTCACCCACACCGACGCGGCGAGGACGGCCGGCAGCACCAGCAGGTCGAGGTCACCGAGGTGGATCGGGGACAGCGACGGCGACGCCGCGGCGACCACGCCGTCGACGGAGTAGGAGAAGGGCACGCCCGCCGTCTCCACCAACACCAGCGTCGGAGTGTCTCCCGGCAGGACGGTCAGGGCCGACGCCGTGGCCCAGTCGAGCGGGCCGTGGCGCAGCGGCCAGCGGGCCAGGGTGCCGGGCGGGATGTCCACCGGGGAGGCCGGCAGCACCAGGGAATCGACCTGGAACTGGGCGTCGCGATAGGCCGGCAGCGGCACGTGCGGCTGATGCCAGGCCAGGAACAGGAAGCCCGACGTGCCGTCGCTGCGCAGCGCGAACCTCATCGTCGACGTGTCCTCGACGCCGGACGGGCGCTCGGCGGCCAGCGTCGACGGCATGTCGGCCAGCGACGGTCCGAACGCGGCCAGGAAAGCGTGCTGGTGGCGCAGCTCGGCCGAGGACGGGGCGAGCAGGCCGGCCTCGCCGATCGGGGCGTGGAAGTCGTAGCCGAGCGACGGCATGTCGTTGGGATATCCGGTCGCGTGGGACTCCTGCGCTCCGGCGAACGGGTTCGTGCCGCCGGCGTACATGTAATAGCCCTGCCAGGCCGAGCCGTTGCCGATCTTGCAATGGGCCACGGCCGCGATGTCCAGGGCCGACGGGCGCGGGCGCCGGTGATAGGCCGTGGCCATGCCTCCGCCCAGCTCGCAGGTGGCGGGCGGAAACCAGGGCGAGGGTGTACGGGGCCGGGCCGCACCCAGATCGGGACGGCGCAGGTCGGCGCCGATGCCCGGGTCGTCCCAGACGTGCGAGAAGAAGTAGTGGTCGCGGAACGTCGGGTCCCACGGGGCATCCGCGTCCACCCAGAAGCCGTCGCCGTAGCCGCCGTAGAGCGGCAGCACCTCCTCGGCCGGCAGGTCGGCGCCGCCCCACGCGGTCGCCGTCCACAGCGGGGCCGACATGCCGGCTTCCCGCGCCAGCCTCTTCAGCGTGACCAGATGCCCGGGCTGGTCGTACAGCTCGTTCTCCAGCTGGATGCCGAGCAGCTCGGTGTCCCCCACCTCGGCGCCGAGCTGCGCGAACCAGTCCGTCACCAGCGCCAGGTAGGCGGGATCGTCGGTCCGATGCCGCACCGGTGCCGCCTGCACCCAGTCCGGTAGACCCCCGTTGCGGCTCTCTCCGTGCACCCACGGCCCGATCCGCAGCACGACGTCCAGGCCCGCAGCCCGGCATTCCTCGACAAAAGCCGCTACATCCAAATTGTCCGAAAAAGAAGCAGTGCGCGAGATAGGCGCGTGGTGCAGCCAGAAGACGTACGACGCAACGACCGTGACCCCTCCCGCCCGCATCTGCCGCAAGCGGGACGCCCAGCGCGACCGAGGCACCCGGCTGTAGTGCAACTCCCCCGACACCGGGATCACCGGCACCCCGTCCCGCAGCAGGTAGCGGCTGGTCAGCGACACCCCGGGCCGCCGGTCCACCGAGTTGCTCATCCGTGGCCGCCGCAGAGGCGATGACCAGGGCTGGTGTGCGACGAACAGCACGGCGACTCCTCAAACGGATCTGGATCTGTAACCGGTCACAGCCGGATGAGCACGCACGATACCTCGGATTAACGGGATGGAATCAAGCCCTTGACATCCGTGCAACGGAGCAGCACTGTAACCGGTCACAGGGCCAGTGCAGTGATGCGCGTCTCGCCCACTCGAGGAGGACCCCCCGTGAAAAAGACACACCTGCTCGCCGGGGCACTGGCCGCGGCGGTTCTGATGACCAGCGCCTGCAGCTCCGGCGACGACAGCGACGGCACGGCCAAGGCCGACCCGAACGAGAAGGTCGCGCTCACCTACTGGAGCTGGGCCCCGAACATGGACAAGGTCGTCGAGGGCTGGAACTCGACGCACCCGAACATCCAGGTCACCGTCAACAAGCAGGACGGCGGCGACCCGGCCGTGGCCAAGCTGCTCACCGCCATCAAGGCCGGCAGCGGCGCCCCCGACGTCATGCAGGCCGAGTACCAGAAGATCCCCACGCTGGTCTCGGCCGACGCTTTGGCCGACATCTCCAAGGAGGCCGGCGATCTCAAGAGCAAGTTCCCCGAGGGTGCCTGGACCAGCGTCACCCTCGGCTCCGAGGCCCTCTACGGCGTCCCCCAGGACTCCGGCCCGATGATGTTCTATTACCGCGCCGACGTCCTCGACAAGCTGAAGATCAAACCCCCGGCGACCTGGGACGAGTACGCCGCCGCGGCGCGCACGATCCACAAGGCGAACGCCAAGCAGTTCCTCGGCACGTTCTCGTCGAACGACCCGGGCTGGTTCGCCGGCCTCTCCCAGCAGGCCGGGGCCAGCTGGTGGGGCGTGAACGGCGACTCGTGGAGCGTCGCCATCAACGACGCCACCACCACGAAGGTCGCGAACTACTGGGGCGGCCTCGTGCAGGAGGGCGTGATCGACAACAAGCCGATGTACACGCCCGAGTGGAACGCCGCCCTCAACGACGGCACCCAGGTCGGCTGGCTCTCCGCGGTCTGGGGCCCGGGCGTGCTCGAGGGCAACGCCGCCGCGACCAAGGGCAAGTGGAAGGTCGCCCAGCTCCCGCAGTGGGACGCGGCCGCGCCCGCCACCGGCAACTGGGGCGGCTCGGCCACCAGCGTCACCTCGCAGAGCAAGCACAAGGCGCAGGCGGCCGAGTTCGTGAAGTGGCTCAACAGCGACCCGGCCGCGATCAAGCTGCTGGCCGGCACCGCCAACGTCTACCCCGCGAGTGTCGACTCCAGCGCCGCGCTCACCGAGCCGCCGGCGTTCTTCAGCAACCAGCCCGACTTCTACACGGTGGCCGCCGAGGCCAGCAAGATCACCAAGCCGTTCACGTACGGGCCGAACGTCAACGTCGCCTACTCGTCCTACAACGACGCGTTCGGCAAGGCGGCCGAGTCCAAGAAGGCCACCGCCTTCGCCGGAGCGCTGACCACGATGCAGCAGGCCACCGTCGACGACCTGAAGAACACCGGTTTCAAGGTCGCCGGTTAGTGAGACGCCGGGGCTCCCCGGGGCCCCGGCTTGTCCAAGGAGTGGCAATGAACCGCAAATCTGGCGCGCCTTATCTCTTCCTCACCCCCGCGTTGGTCCTCTTCGGTCTCTTCCTCGCGGCGCCGATCCTGTACGCGGGCTATCTGAGCCTCCGCCGCGTCAAGGTGAGCGGTCTCGGCCTGGGCGCCGGCTCCCGCACCGAGATCTGGGCCGGTCTGGAGAACTACACGCGCTCCCTGACCGACCCGGAGTTCCTGCCGAGCGTGCTCCGCGTGGGGGCGTACGGCCTGATCGTCGTTCCCTGCATGCTCGGCCTGGCCCTGGTCATGGCCCTGCTGCTCGACGCCGGCCGCACCCGCGTGGGCACCTTCGCCCGCACGGCGATCTTCCTGCCGTACGCCGTGCCGGCCGTCATCGCGTCGCTGCTGTGGGGCTTCCTCTATCTGCCGCGGGTGAGCCCGATCGTCGACGTGCTGGACAGAGTCGGCATCACCGCGCCCGACGCGCTCAGCTCGTCGTGGGTGCTCTACTCGGTGGCCAACATCGCGATCTGGGGCGGCACCGGCTTCAACATGATCGTGCTCTACACCGCGCTGCGCTCCATCCCGACCGAGCTGTTCGAGGCGGCCCGCATCGACGGGGCCAGCGACATCGCCATCGCCCTGCGCATCAAGATCCCGATCATCGGGCCGTCGCTGGTGATGACCACGCTGTTCTCGCTCATCGCCACGTTGCAGGTCTTCGCCGAGCCGATGACGCTGCGCCCGCTGAGCAACACCATCTCGACCACCTGGACCCCGCTGATGAAGGTCTACCGGGACGCCTTCGTGCGCAACGACATCTACGCCGCGGCGGCCACCTCGGTGATCATCGCGCTCGCCACGTTCGTGATCTCCTACGGCTTCCTCAAGCTCGTCGGCTCGCGCGCCTTCAGTCAGGAGAGCTGACCATGGCTGTCACCACCGTCCCCGTGGCCCCTGTGAAGGAGGCCGCCGTCGCGCCGCGGGTGCAGCGCAACCGGCGTACGAGCCCGACCGCCACCATCCTGCTGCTGCTCGGCGCCGCGTACTGCCTGATGCCGGTCCTCTGGGTCCTGGTCGCCTCGACCAAGAGCGCGAGCGAGCTGTTCAACACGTTCACGTTCATGCCGAGCACCCACCTGTTCGACAACATCAGCTTCCTGAACAGCTACCGCGACGGCCTCTACTGGCGCTGGATGGCCAACTCGGCCCTGTTCGCCGGCGTCGGCGCGGCCGCCTCCACGCTGGTCTCCGCGATGGCCGGCTTCGCCCTGGCCAAGTACGACTTCCGCGGCAAGTCGCTCGTCTTCAACCTGGTGCTGGCCGGGGTGCTGGTGCCGGCGGTGATCCTGGCCGTCCCGCAATACCTGCTGCTGGCCAAGGTCGGCATGACGAACACGTACTGGTCCGTGCTTCTGCCCAGCATGATTTCCCCGTACGGCATCTATCTGTGCCGGATCTTCGCGGCGGCCACCGTGCCCAACGAGGTGCTGGAGGCGGCCCGGATGGACGGGGCCGGCGACTGGCGGTCCTTCGTCCGGGTGGTGCTGCCGATGATGCGGGCCGGACTGGTGACCGTCTTCCTCTTCCAGTTCGTGGCCATCTGGAACAACTACATGCTGCCGTTCATCATGCTCGGCGACGACAAGCTGTTCCCGGTCACCGTGGGCCTGAGCGGCCTGCTCAACCAGGGTGCGACCCAGCCCGCCATGTACACGTCGGTGGTCACCGGGGCGCTGCTGTCGGTGGTGCCGCTCGTGGCGCTCTTCCTGGGTCTCCAGCGCTACTGGCGCGTCGACCTCGGCGCGGGCGCGGTCAAGGCGTAGCTATGATCCCCAACGTGCCGACCCGCAAACGGCCCACCATCCGCGACGTCGCTCGCGAGGCCGGGGTCTCCTACGCCACCGTCTCCCGCGTGCTGAACGGCCGCGAGTGGGTCAGCCCCGACGCGGCCCGGGCCGTGCGCGACGCGATCGCCCGCACGGGATATACGGCCAACCCGCACGCCCGCTCGCTGGCCACCGGGAAGTCGGGCTCGATCGCCTTCCTGCTCACCGAGCCGCAGCACCTGCTGTTCGACGACCCGAACTTCTCGGTGCTGCTCCGCGGGGTGGCCCAGGCGCTGTCCGACCGCGAACTGACGCTGATCCTCATGATCGCCTCGACGCCGGAGGAACGGGCCCGCACGATCGCCTACCTGTCCGGCGGCCACGTCGACGGCGTGCTGCTGGTCTCCCCGCACTCGGGCGATCCCCTGCTGAGCCAGCTGGTCCAGGCCGAGGTGCCGATCGTGGCCTGCGGCCGGGTCCTGGGATACGAGCAGGTGATCAGCTCGGTGATGGCCGACGACCGCAACGGCGGCCGTTCCGCGGTCGAGCACCTGATCGCGGCCGGCCGCACCCGCATCGCCACGATCACCGGCCCCCAGGACACGGCGGGCGGGGTCGACCGCCTCCAGGGCTATCACGACGCCCTGATCACCCACGGCGTCACGATCGAGCCGGCCCGCATAGCCCACGGCGACTGGAGCCGGGAGAGCGGCGCCGCCTGCATGCGCGTTCTCTTGGATCAGGCCCCCGACCTGGACGCCGTCTTCGCCGCCTCGGACGCCATGGCCGACGGCGCCCTCCGGGTCCTGCGAGAGGCCGGCCGCGACGTCCCGAACGACGTCCGCGTGGTCGGCTTCGACGACTCGGGCCTGGCCGCCACCACCGAGCCCCCACTGACAACGGTCCGCCACCCCTTGGACCGCGTAGCCGACGAAATGGTCCGACTACTCACCGACGTCATAGCGGGCCGCACGCCTCTGTCCATCACCGTGCCGACAACCTTGGTCATCCGCGCTTCATCACCCGCCTGACCATCGCCGACCGCCAGCCCCACCCCAGCCCCGGCACCACTTGGCCGCCACCAACCGCGCCAGCCCCAACAACGCTTGGCCGCCAGCCTCACCGCGGCCCCGACAGCCCGCCGCGCCTCCACCCCAACGCCCGCCTCCAGCCCCGCTTCCGCCCGACCCCCGCCCAGCCACCGCCCAACGGCCCGTCTGACGATCGTCCCGGAGCCGGCGCGATCACCCGCTTGCCTACCTGCCCGACTTTTCAGGATTTTTCCGGCATCGCTGGGCGCTCCCCGCGCCCAGCGCTCCACCGCTCCACCGAACCACCGCTCCACGGCACCGATCCGGCGTCCTTTCCAGGGCGCCGGCCCGTCCCCCTTCGTCGTGAAGGAGCGATAAATGAAACCGTCCCCGCGCGCCGCGGTGGTCGCCGTCGTCCTGGCGATCATCGCGACGCTGACCCCCGCACCGGCCCAGGCCACCAACACCCTCACCATGCTGGGCGCCGACGTGTCGTCGTTGCAGCGCACCCTCGATCTCGGCGGCAAGTACTACAACTCGGCCGGCGCCGCCGCCGATCCGTACGACATCCTGAAGTCGGCCGGCGCCAACTACGCCCGCCTGCGCATCTGGAACAACCCGGCCAGCGGCTACAACAACAAGGCCAAGGTGCTCCAGCAAGCCAAGTCGATCAAGTCCAAGGGCCTCAAGCTGCTGATCGACTTCCACTACTCGGACACCTGGGCCGACCCCGGCAAGCAATATCCACCGGCCGCCTGGGCCTCGCACAGCCTCACCCAGCTCCAGTCCGACGTCTACAACTACACGTACGACGTCTGCACCGCCCTCAAGGCGCAGGGCACCACCCCCGACAGCATCCAGGTCGGCAACGAGATCAACGTCGGCATGCTGTGGCCGCGCGGCCAGGTGGTCTCCAACAACTTCGCGCCGCTGGCCTCGCTGCTCAAGCAGGGCTACAACGCGGTCAAGGCCTGCAACAGCGCCACCCAGGTCTGGATCCACACGGCCGACGCCGACAGCATGGCCAACGCCCGCTGGTTCTACGACGGCATCAAAGCTCAGGGCGTCACCTGGGACGTGACCGCTTTGTCCTACTATTGTATGTGGCATGGCTCTCTGGCCAACCTCTACAACGTCATCACCGACGTGCGCACGCGCTACGGCAAACCGGTGGTGATCGCCGAGACGGCCTACCAGTTCACCACCGCCGACGCGGACAGCGAGAAGAACTCGATACCCGGCACCGTCCTCTGTGACAACATCCCGGCGTCGTGGGCCGGGCAGGCGCAGCAGTTCACCTGGGTGCAGAACACCGCGCGCAACGCGGGCGCGGTCGGCGTCTTCTATTGGGAGCCGACCTGGTACGCCATCAAGGGCAACGGATGGGACCCCGCCAACATCAACGGTACCGGAGACGGCTGGGACAACATGGCCATTTTCGACTGGAGCGGGCGGGTTAATCCCTCGCTGCGCTGGGCAAGCTGATGATCGGCGCCCGGCGTGCGATTTGCGCCGGGCGCTCCACAGTGTCGGTTCTCACGGCATACTGAGCCTGTTCAGGGTGCTCTACTAGACGAGTCACCGAGCACCGAGGGAGTGTCAATGCAGCGGCATCGGGTGGCAGTGATCGGCGCCGGCTTCGGGGGTCTTTTCGCGATCAAGGCGCTGCGCAATGCCAACGTCGACATCACGCTCATCAACGGCACCGCGTACCACTTGTTCCAGCCTTTGCTCTACCAAGTGGCCACCGGCGTCCTGTCCGAGGGAGAGATCGCACCGCCGATCCGCGAGGTTCTGCGGGGCCAGGACAACGTCGACGTGAAGCTCGGCTGGGCCGAGAGCGTCGACACCGACAACAAGGTCATCTCCGTGGCCGGTCCCGGCATCGACTACAAGGTCGAGTACGACTCGTTGATCGTCGCCGCCGGCGCCTCACAGTCGTACTTCGGGAATGATCATTTCTCGGACAACGCGCCCGGCATGAAGAGCATCGACGACGCGCTCGAGCTGCGTGCCAAGATCTTCGGTGCCTTCGAGATCGCCGATCTGCAGGAGGACGAGGAGGCCAAGGAGCGCTGGCTGACCTTCGTGGTCGTCGGCGCCGGCCCGACCGGTGTCGAGATGGCCGGTCAGATCGCCGAGCTGGCCCACCGCAACCTGCCGGGGCAGTACAAGCACATCGACCCGCGCCGGGCCCGGATCATCCTGATCGACGCCGTGGGCGCGGTGCTGAACACCTTCGGCGACCACCTGTCGACGCGGGCGCTGGCCCAGCTGCACAAGATGGGCGTCGAGGTCGAGCTGAACACCAAGGTCGTGAACGTCGACCGCACCGGCATCGAGGTCGAGTCGGAGCGCGGTCACCAGCGCATCCCGTCGATGACGAAGGTGTGGGCGGCCGGTGTCTCCGCTCCCCCGCTGGCTCGCAAGATCGCGGCGTCCACGGGGGCCGAGGTCGACCGGGCCGGGCGCATCATGGTCAACCCCGACCTGACGGTACCGGGTCACCCGGAGATCTTCGTGCTGGGCGACATGATGAACCTGAACGACCCGTCGACCGGGCGCCCGCTGCCCGGTGTCGCCCAGGTCGCCATCCAGGGTGGCAAGTACGCCGGTCAGACCATCAAGGGCCGGCTGCGGCGCAAGCCCCCGGGTGAGCCGTTCAAGTACTTCGACAAGGGCAGCATGGCGACGATCTCGCGGTTCTCCGCGGTCGCCAGCATCGGCAGCAAGATCCGCCTGTCGGGCTTCCTGGCCTGGGTGATGTGGCTCGTCGTGCACGTGTTCTACCTGGTCGGTTTCAAGAACAGGTTCACCACGGTGGTGCACTGGGCGGTCAGCTTCCTCGGCCGCGGCCGCTCCGAGCGGGTCGCCACCGAGCAGCAGGCGTTCGCGAGAAAGGCCATGCACGAGTACGGCAACCCGTTCGAGCGGGCCCGCCTGGCCGACGCGCCACCGGTCGATGAGGTGTCGACGACGCAGGTCGAACCGGAGAAGGTTTCGGCCAAGCGATAGCTATGAAGGGAAGATGGTCGCCCAGACCATCTTCCCTTCCGCTGTCGGCAGCGCTCCCCATGCCGCCGAGGCCGCCTGGACGGTCCGCAGCCCCTGGCCGCGAGCGTTCCACAGGTCGCCCGGCGGCTCTTTCGGTATCGGCAGCAGTGTGGGCAGGCGCGGGTCGCGGTCGTTGACGACCAGGTGGACGCCCTCGTCACGGCGCAGGACGACGACCACGATCGGCGTGCGGGCGTGTTCGACCGCGTTGCCTGCGAGCTCGCTCATCACGAGCCGGGCCGGATAGAGCACCGCGGCCGGCAGGCGCCAGGCCGCGCAGGCGTCGGTGACCAGGTTCCGGGCCAGGGCGGGGGTGTCCGGCTCGGGCGGCAGGGACAGGCGCCGCTGGTCGGTGTGCGGGCGGGCGGCGGTCACGGCGGCGCGGGCCAGGGCGGGGTCGGCGTAGGTCGGCAGGTAGTACGCGGCGCCGAGCCGTTCCAGGCGGTCGGCCAGCACGCCGGTGGGCGGCGCGCAGGCCACCACGTGCACGGGCGGGTCCATGGCGTCGGCCACCCGGCGGGCCGTGATCCAGGTGAGGGCGCTGGCCGCGTGCGGGTCGTCGAGGTCGCAGAGGTCGATGATCACCGCGTCGGGGTGTCCGCCCAGTGATCTCTTGAGGGCCAGGAACGCGTCCCGGCTCAGCGACCGGCCCCACGATCCCCGCACGGTCACGATGGTGACGGCGTTGTCGATGTCCGCCGTGACAGAAACTCGGCCTTCTCTTACGGTGCGGCGGGCGAACGGATGGCGTCTAAGCATGACCGCCTGCACCGAGCGGCAGTTCGCGCAACGTGACGACGGCCTCGCAGGCGAGGGCCAGAAGGGCATGCTGAGGTCGGCTCTGCATGACCGGCCAACGACACGTGTACATGAACGGGCACGCCTACCCGGCGAAGAGATCACCATGCGCGAATACCGGCTATTCACTCGTTAGTGGTACGTCCTCGTCGGAGTGAACCGGCGGCAGCAGCTCGCCCGAGATGGCGCGGTAGGACGAGGGCGCCGGGGCGGCCAACTGGTCGACGCCGACCGGGTCGGCCAGGGCCCGCTCGATGGCCAGCCGCAGCCGCTCCTTCTCGGCCTCGGGGTCCTGATACCAGGCCACCGACCAGACGCGGTGCACGTGCCAGCCGAGCTCGCGCAGCTCCTCGTCGCGCAGGCGGTCGCGTTCGCGGGCGGACGGGACCCGGGCGTACTCGGGGCCGTCGAACTCGATGCCGAGCGCGAAGACGTCCTTCTCCTCGCCCGGATGCAGCACGGCCAGGGGGATCCAGTGACCCGCGGCGCCGACCTGACGCCGTACCCGGTGGCCCCACTCGACCAGCGCGGCCGACACCGTGTCCTCGAACGGCGACGCGCCCTCGCGATCGGCGATGTCACGCCCGAGTGTCGCGGCGGACCTCTCGGCGTACTCCAAATAGGCCTTGAGATGACGCACGCTCTCGTTGCCCATGTCGGGAACGTCGCCCGAGCGGATCGAGGAGACCACCTCGATGCGGCGTGCGGCGCGGGTGATGGCCACGTTGAGACGGCGCCAGCCCATCGGGCGGTTGAGCGCGCCGAAGTTCGTGCTGATCTTGTCGTTCTCGTCGTAGCCGTAGCCGACGGACAGGATGATCACGTCGCGGACGTCGCCCTGCACCGCCTCCAGGCTCTTCACGAAGAAGCCGGTGAGCCGATCGTCGTCGGTGAAGAAATGCTCCAGGTCGGGGCGCTCGGCCACCGCCCGGCGCACGGCGTCGTCGATCGCGTCGGCCTGCGCCACCGACAGCGTCACCACGCCGCACGTCTGCCCGGGGCGGGTCGTGTAGTGGTGCAGCACCCGCTCGGCCACCGCGTCCGCCTCGATCGGGTTGTCCGAGGTGGTCTGCCGCCGGTAGACGCCGTCCACCAGGTACATCTCGACGCCGTGGTCCGGTTCCTGCGGATAGGCGCGGGTCATGCTGACCAGCCGGCCGTGATAGTAGGCCAGGTCGGCGAAGGCGAACAGCGCCTCGTGGCTGCTGCGGTGGTGCCAGGTCAGGTGGAGCACCGGGAAGGTGTCGCGGGCCAGCTCGAGGATGGACGGGAAGTCGTCGACGTCGTCCTCGACCCGGTCGTAGTACGAGGTGGGCGGCAGCTGCTGATGGTCACCGGAGACCACCAGCGCGTCGCCGCGGTAGATGCAGTTGATGGCGTCGGCCGTGGTCACCTGCGACGCCTCGTCGAGGATGACCATGTCGAACTCCATCTCGGGCGGCAGATAGCGGCTGACCGCGAGCGGCGACATGAGCAGGCAGGGCTTGAGCGCCTGCACCGAGTGGCGGGCCTGGGCCAGCAGGTCCTGCACGGCCAGGTGACCGCTCTGCTTGTTGCCCTCGCGCCGCAGGATGCCGGGCTCGCCGGTGGCCGACGACGACGGGCGGCGGGCCTCGACGGCGTAGACGATGTCGGCCAGCGCGGCCGCGGTCAGCTCGTTGTCGAGCAGCCGGAACACCTCGACGATGTGCGTGCGCTCCTCGGCCGACGACGGGTGCAGCCCGGGGTCGTCCCGGATCACGGCGTCGGCCCAACCCCGGAGCAAAGCCCTTTCCAGTACGGGCCACACGTGCTCCACCGGGATGTCCTCGCCGGCGCAGTACGCCAGGGCGCCCTCCAGCCCGTGCTCGACCAGCACGCTGCGCGCGTCCTCGTGGCGGAACCACTCGTGCTGCCCCTCGGTGTCGTGCAGCAGCTCGACCAGCAGGTCACGCGCGTTGTCGTAGTCGCCCAGCCGCTCGACCAGCTCGCCGTGCCGGGCCGGGCCGAAGGCGTCGAGCACCTGGCCCCGGGCCGACTCCCAGCCGGCCACCGCGGCCGGCAGGCCCTCGGTCGGGTGGGCCTCCATCAGGGCGTGGGCCTGCGCCGGGCTGAGCGGGGCGTCCTCGCCGGTGAGCACCCGGCGGGCGTGCGCGGTCCAGGCGACGATCTCGTTCATCACCTCGTCGTCGGTCTTGGTGCCCCGGTAGACCGAGCCGAGCACGGCCGCGTGGGTGGCGGCGTCGGCCCAGATCGCCGTCTCGGCGTCGGTGGCCTTCTGCCGCTGGGCGGCGATCTCGCGGGCCTCGGTCAGGGTCAGGTCGCGGCCGGTGGGCACGCTGTAGGCGCGGATCATCTCGGCCGCCGCGTGCAGCGGGGCGATGTGCGCGCGCAACCAGGTGACGGCGTCGGCGATCGGGCCCTCACCCAGCTCGGGGCGGGGCGCGCGGGCCGGCGACGGGCGCAGCGTGGTGCGGAAGCGGGTGAACTCGTCGCGGGCCTCGCCGACGATGCGCAGCAGGGCGCTGTTCGGCCGGGGCGCGCAGACGTGCACGGTCACCGCGGGCAGCGCGTCGGCCGGCACCTCGCGGATCACCTCGTCCGCGTTGTGCAGGGCGTCCTGGATGGCCGCGAAGTCGGTGTCGCGGCCGTTCCAGTGCCGGCCCAGGATCTCGGCGTGCTCGGCCTCGACGTCGGCCAGGTCCTCCAGGGCCTGCTTCCAGGCGGCCGCGTCCTCGACGTTGGCGATCGCCTCGGCCGGCTTGACCTCGGGCCGGGCCGCCTCGACGGCGGCGTCCTTGGCCCGGCGATAGGGCCGCAGCAGCTTGCGCGGGCCGCGGTGCCGGGTGAGCCGGTCGGCGATCTCGGTGACCGGCTCGTTGAGCACCTCCTCGCTGAAGTGCCGCTTGGCCTGGGTCTCGGTCTCGGCCACGGCCTCGACGGCCAGCCGCAGAGCGCGGACGGCGGCGTGCGCCCTGGCCATGCCGCCCGGCTCGAACCAGGCCGCCTCCGGCTTGTGCTCGCGGCCGATCAGGTCGGCGATGGTGATGACGCGGGCCGAGTCGGGGAAGGTGACCACGTTGGGCAGGCCGAGCCGGGCCGTGACCCGGTCCATGCTCTCGTGCCGGCTCTCCAGGCGGTCGGCCTCCTCGGCGAACTTGTTGGCCAGGTGGTCGGCCTGGGCGGCGTTGAGCGGTCCCAGGTCGACCGCCTCGGGCACCAGTTCGGAGAGGTCCGGAACGCCGGTCAGCTCCTCGGCCGACGGCAGCTCGGCCCACGGGATGCCGCCGTAGCGCAGCGCGGCCAGGTGGTGGGTGAGGTCGGTGGCCGCCTTCTGCACCGGGGCCAGGCTCTCGATGGTCAGCCATTCCTCCTCGACCTTGGGCGGCCGCTTGGCGGCATGCCCGGCCAGGGCGGCGAGCTTGGCCGCGCCGGCCGGCTCGTGCAGGTCGAACGCGTCGGCCAGGGTGGAGTTGGCGATGACCGCCTCGGCCAGCTTGGTCAGCGAGGTCAGGGCCTGGCGCAGCCGCCCGTCGAGCGGCTCGCGGTCGGTGGCCTCACGCCACAGATAGCTCTCGCTGCTCACCCGCCCGAGCCGGGCCACGGCGTCGCGGATGCGGTAGAGCGACTCGGCCGTCAGGTCCTGCGGGTTGATGGTGGCGACCGGCGCGGCCGGCGCGTCGAGCAGCCGGGTGCAGACGCCCAGCACGTCGAACAGACTCCGGCCGAGCGGCTGACGAACGCGGTTCAGAGCTTCGGCGTACGCGCTGAGGCGCTCCCGCCGTTCCCGGACCGCCCGCCGGTCGATCGGGTCCATGGTCGCCAGCGCCGGCGGGTCGGTCTCGAGCGAGGCGGCCAGGGCGGTGGCCACCTCGCGCCGGCCGACCAGGTTGCTGTGCAGGGCGAGCAGATAGTTGCCGAGGCCGGCGTCGGTCAGGCGGCGCTGCACGGTGTCGAGCGCGGCCGCCTTCTCGGACACGACCAGCACCCGCTTGCCCGCGTGCAGCAGCCCGCCGACGATGTTGGCGATGGTCTGCGACTTGCCGGTGCCGGGCGGCCCGTCGAGCACGAAGCTGCGCCCGGCCAGGGCGGCGGCGACGGCCACCCGCTGCGAGGCGTCGGCGTCGAGCAGCAGCGGAGTGTCCTCGGGCGGAGCGACCTGATCGATCTTCTCCGGCGCGATCGGCTCGAAGGCGAACGCCCGGTCGGCGTCATGGGTGGCCAGCGCCCGCACGACGGGGTGCTCGACGATGTGGGGCTCGTTCTCGTAGAGGTCGTAGTACATCGCCTCGCGGTGCACGCTGAGGCACGCGAGCACCACGGTCTCGTCGGCGTACCAGCCGCGGCGCTCACCGATGGCCACGTCGACCTTGGCCCACAACACCGTCACGTCGAGCTCGGCCAGCGAGTTGATCTCAGGGATCTCGATGTCGAGGTCGGCCATCCGGATCACCAGCGCCGGGTTGACGATCGGATCCTCGGGCCGGGCGACCAGTTTGGGCCCGGTGGGGTCGATCTCGACCGGGACGAGCAGGATCGGGCTTTCGTACGGCGAACCGTCGTCGTCCGCCCAGTGCATCATGCCGACGCCGAGATAGAGGGGCGAGACGCCACGGTCCTGGAGCTCGGCCCGGGAGCGCCGGTAGAAGCGGTGCAGCAGAGCGCCGAGCACCTCGTCGGGCAGATCGGTGCGCAGAACATGCGCCGACCCGTCGTTCTCGAAGGCGTAGCCGCCGCCCTCCTGGAGAACCTTGACGATCGCCTTCGGCGAGGGCCCGGTGATCTCGACAGAGGTCGCGGCGATCCGGGCAAAGTTGAGGAGCGGGTTGGCGCCGGTCAGATCGACCAGCCCTTCGCGCCAGGTCTCCAGGGCGCCGCGGACCTCGGCACCGGGTAACCCGCCCGCTTCAACTTCAGACTCCGGCCACATGCCCTCAATTCCAGCAACCGAACGGCTGTCACGCTGGTCATTTGGCCGCTTACTTCCGGATATTTACGATATCGCCGGTAAGTCTCCGCCACCTGAACGCTCAGAAATGCCGCAGCCTGCTCGGGTGCCGGACTCCTCCGGCGGACCCAGCTTCCGGCCCGAGCCATCGCCGGCCTCGCAGGGTCACGGCCAGGCGAGCCCCTTCTCGCCCGCGCCGCGACATTCCCGTCATTCTCCTCCCAACCCCGCCTTCCTCGTCGGCCCGGCTGCGCGACGGGACCAGTTCACCCTCGACCCCGCACCTCAGCCACCGGCTGCGCGACGGGACCGGCCCGCCCGCCCAACTCCCCGACAACGCGACCATCCCCATCCCCGACCAACCCGGCTACGCGACGGAACGGCTGTCGCCCGCACACATGACTCGATCAGTCGTATTACCGCCCATGCCCGAAATATCGGGCATGGGCGGGATCAGATGCTAGTTCCGGCGGACAGGAGCGACCCCGGAATCGGAGCCGAGGCGCGGAGGCAGCCAAAGCAGACGTCCGTGATCGGCACGGGTCGTCGACGGTCGGGAAAAGCCGAGCCGGCGCTCGGTGATCCGGACGCCGGCTCGATGCGGTGCGGCGCCCGGTGGTCTCGGGCGCCAGTGAGGTCAGGACGTGGTTACGGTCTGCTCCTCGTGGCGGTTGGTGGGGGTCTCGCGTTCCAGGGCGGCGCCTTCCACGTCCACTACCGGGAGCCAGGACAGCCAGCGTGGGAGCCACCACGCTGAGCGGCCCATCAAGGCGATCGCGGCCGGGACCAGGATCATGCGGACCACGATGGCGTCGAACAGGATGCCGATGGCCAGGGCGAACGCGATCGGCTTGATCGTGTCGTTGCCCTCGGGGACGAAGCCGGCGAAGACCGAGAACATGATGGTGGCCGCCGCCACCACCACCGGGGCCGCCTGCTTGAAGCCTGTCACCACGGCGTCTTTCGGGGAGGCTCCGTGTGCGTGGGCCTCGTGCATTCGTGACACCAGGAAGACCTGATAGTCCATGGCCAGGCCGAACAGGATGCCGACGATGATGATCGGGGCCAGGCTCAGCAGCGGGCCGGTGGTCTGGGCGTTCACCAGATCCGACAGCCAGCCCCACTGGAAGACCGCCACCGTCGCGCCCAGGGCCGAGCCGATGGTCAGCAGGAAGCCGAGCACGCCGACCACCGGGACCAGCAGTGAGCGGAAGACCAGCACCAGCAGGATGAAGGCCAGTCCTACGACCAGGATCAGGTAGCGCGGCAGGGCCTCGTCCAGCTTCTGCGACACGTCGATGCTGACCGCTGTCGTGCCGGTGACGTAGACCTTGGCCTCCGGGCCGTCGGCCACGTCGTCGCGGATGGCGTGGACCAGGTCGATCGTGGCGGTGTCCTCCGGGCCCGAGGCCGGGATGATGGTGATCAGGGCCGCGTTTCCGGCCTGGTTGGGCTGGGGTGGGGCCACCACCGCGACACCGGGGAGCGACTGCACCTTCTGCTGGACCGTGGTGGCGTACGCCGGGGAACCGGAACCGTCGACCAGGACCAGCAGCGGACCGGCGAAGCCGGCGCCGAAACGCTCGGCGATGATGGCGTCGGCCTTGGCCGCGCTGCTGCCGTCGGGCGATTTCTGGATAAGCGTGGTGCGCAGCGAGAAGAACGGGATCGAGACGACCGCCAGCGCCGCCACCGCCAGCACCAGGCTGATCACGCGGCGGCCGGTGACCAGGCCGGCCCAGCCGCGGAAGAAGCCCCGGTCGCGCACCGGCGCCGCGGCCGGGTTGGAGCGGGCCTTCTTCGGCAGGGCGCGCATGCCGAGCGCGCCCAGGATCGCCGGGAGCAGGGTGATCGCCACCAGCACGGCGACCACGATCGTCGCCGCCGCGGCCAGGCCCATCTCGGTGAGGAACGGGATGCCGGCGACCGACAGGCCGGCCAGCGCGATCACCACGGTCAGGCCGGCCGTCACGACCGCCGAACCGGCCGTGCCGACGGCCAGCGCGGCCGCCTCGGCCGGTGGCAGCCCGCGCCGGAGCTCCTGTCGATGCCGGGTGACGATGAACAGGGCGTAGTCGATGCCGACGGCCAGGCCCAGCATGACGGCGAGGATCGGGGTGGTCGACTGCAGGTCGACGAAGCCGGTCAAGGTGGTGATGCCGAGCGCGCCGATGGCCACACCGACCAGCGCCGTCAGCAGGTTCATACCGGCCAGGACCAGGGAGCCGTACGTCACCGCGAGCACCACCAGCGCGACGACGACACCGAGGATCTCGCCCGTGCCACCGATGTCGGCCCCGGACTCCTGCGTCGCGTCGCCGCGCGCCTCGACGGTCAGCCCACCCGCGCGGGCGTCGTCGACCACCGCGGTCAGCGCCTCACGCTCCTCGACGGTGATCTCCGAGTTCTGCACGCCGTAGCTCACGGTGCTGTACGCCGTGCTCTGGTCGCGCGAGACGGTCGGCGACTTCGGGTCGAGCGGGTTGCTGGCCGCGAGCACGCCCGGCAGCTTGCCCAGCTTCTCGACAGTGGCCGCGACCTTGGCCGCGTTGGCCTGGTCGGTGATCTTGGCGCCGCTGGGGGCCTCGAAGACCACCTGGGCCGACGCGCCCGCCGAGGCGGCGCCGAAGCGCTCGCGCAGCAGCTTGAGCGCGACCGTCGACTCCTGGCCGGGGATCTCGAACGTGTTCACGGTCTTGCCGGACAGCGTCGCCGCGCCCACGCCGAGGGCTATCAGCGCCGCCAGCCAGACGACCATGACTATGGCCTTGTGTCGTACCGAGCCCAGTCCCAGGCGATGCAGCAACGTTGCCATGAGCAGATTCCTTACTTGTGGCCGAGCGTGTCGTAGCTGACGGCGATGAGGTCGTCGAGGGTGACGACCAGGGGCTTGTCACGCATGGTGATGCCGAGCAGGACGAGCGCGCCGAGGGCACCCACCACGCGGATGGCGCGGGCGTTGTCACACTCGGGCTCGAGGGCGAAGGCGGCGAAGATGCCCTGCCCGAGCTCGTGCAGGGCGAGACCCAGATCGGACTCGGGATCGCTCTGCAGGCCGGACAGGAGCAGGGCCACCGTGCCGGGGAAGTCCATGGCCAGCTGGGCGATCTCGGTGAGCACCGCGCGGTCGCGGCCGGGGCCGGGCGGCAGGCCCTGCACCTGCTCGGCGATCTCGCGGACCGCGCTGAGCGCCTTGTCGACCACCGCCTGCTGGAGCGACTCCTTGGTCGGATAGCGGTGGAGCAGGCCGGTCTTGGAGTAGCCCACCGCGTCGGCGATGCGCTGGACGGAGGTCTCCTTGAAGCCGTGCCGCGCGAACAGGCTGGCCGCGGCTTCGAGGATCTCGTCGTCGATCTGCTGCTTGGTCGGGCGCGGCATGCGGACCAGAGTAGTCGGTAGCGGACCATGTTGGTCGGTAACCGACCGTGGCGGTCCTCACAGAGCAGAAAGCCGGCCGTGGGGTTTGTTCCCCACGGCCGGCCGTTGAATCGTGTTCTAGCGGGTGGCCTGCCTGATCCAGGAGGCGATGTTGTCGGTCCGGGCGGCGGTCTCGATGCCCATGTGCGGGCAGGAGGGCCCGGTGCTCACCACGGCCACCAGTTCGCCGCGCTTGGTGAAGAACGGCGCGCCGGAGTCGTACGGGCATGGCGTCGTGTCCGGCGACGGGGCGTACCCCTGAAGGCCCGTCACGTTGGCACTCAGCTCGGCCACCTGGAGCAGGCCGGTCTGCAGGCGGGTCACCGGGGCCGGGTTGACGCTGGTGGTGGAGCCGTAACCGGTGAGGCGGACGATGGTGCCGATCTCCGGCGCGGTCCGGCCGATCTTGATGGGGCGGATGTCGCGCACCGGCTTCGCCAGCTGGGCCACGGCGACATCCGCGGTGGGCGACTGGCGGACCGCGACGATCTCGATCTCGTGACCACGGGTGGTGTCGGTCAGATCGGTGCGCCCCACCGTGGCGGTGGTCAGGTCGGCGACCGGGCGTTCCACGCGGACGCCGGCGGCGTCCCGGAAGCAGTGCCCCGCGGTGATCACCCAGCGCGACGAGATCAGGGCGCCCGAGCAGGCGCTGTTCCGCTTGCCGCCGTCGGCCGTGGGAATGCCGGTCATGGTCAGTTTGACGGAGAAGGCGTACTTGCCGATGGGTACGGGTTCGCCGTTCGCGACCGCGTTCGCGGGCCCCGTCACGCCGAACAGCACGCCGCCGATCGTCGCCGCGGCGACGAGCATCGACCCTATTCGCTGTCTCATGTGGAGGACGCTAGTACAGCCGCGCCTCAGGGGCATTCCGGGGAAAGCCCTGAGACTTTTCCGGCCGACACGCCCGATTCGGTCGCTTTGGAGGGGCGTTCCCGCTGCTTATCCGACAGTTGTCCGCCAAGAAGTCCTCGGGGGACGACGGGGGTTCGGCCCGGATGTTCCCAGCTCCCCGCCTGCCTAATTTCAGGTTCGACACAGAAAACTTTCTGGGGGGCTCTCGAATGAGTAAGCGGCCGGTAACAGTACGCGTGGCGCGATGGAGCGCCGAGCATCCGTGGCGCGCCATCGCGTTGTGGGTGGCGTTCGTCGCGGTGTGCTTCATGGCCGGCAACATGGCCGGGGCCAAGGAGGCGACCGCCGAGGACAGTGCGATCGGCGAGGCCGGCCAGGCCTACGTGATGATCGACAAGGGCGGGTTCGACTCCGCGCCGGCCGAGGACAACGTGCTCATCACGGCCCGTTCCGGCGCCCTGGACAAGGCGGCCGGCGACCGCGCGGCCGCCGACGCGGCCACCGCCCTGCGCAACGCCACCGGCGTGTCCGCCGTGGGCGAGCCGATCCCGTCCCGTGACGGCTCGGCGCTGCTCGTGCCGATCACGATGAGCGGCGACCCCGACACCGCCTCCGACCGGGTCGGCCCGCTGCACGACGCGATCGCCACCGTGCAGGAGAAGCATCCCGAGCTGCGCGTGGAGCCGGTCGGCGGGCCGACCATCGGCAAGGCGCTCGACGACACCCTCGGCAAGGACTTCCAGCGGGCCGAGATCCTCAGCCTGCCGGTCACCCTGGCCATCCTCATCCTGGTCTTCGGCGCGCTGATCGCGGCCGGCGTGCCCGTGCTGCTCGCGCTCATGTCGGTCGCGGCCGCGATGGGCCTGTCCACACTGGCCTCGCACCTGATCCCGTCGACCGACACCACCAACAGCGTCATCCTGCTGATCGGCATGGCCGTCGGCGTCGACTACTCACTGTTCTACGTCCGGCGCGAACGCGAGGAACGGGCCAAGGGCCGCGGCCACGTCGACGCGGTCGAGGTCGCCGCCGAGACCTCCGGGCACGCCGTGGTCGTCTCCGGCACCGCCGTCATCATCGCCATGGCCGGGCTGTTCCTGGCCCGCGACGCCGTCTTCTCCTCGCTCGCCGTCGGCTCCATCCTGGTCGTGGCGGTCGCGGTCATCGGCTCGCTCACCGTCCTGCCGGCCCTGCTGGCCAAGCTGGGCCGCTGGGTCGACCGCCCCCGGGTGCCGCTGCTGTGGCGTCTCAGCGCCCGCTCGTCCTCGTCATCCGGCAGCCGCGTCTGGCGCGCCATCCTGCACCCGGCCCTGCGCTGGCCGGCGGCCACACTCCTGGTCAGCGTGCTGGCCCTGCTGGCCCTGGCCGCGCCCGCGCTGGGCATGAAGCTCAAGTTCCCGGGCACCGAGGACCTTCCCCGGACCACTCCGGCGATGCAGGCGTACGACCGTCTGACCGCCGCCTATCCGAGCAACGGCACCGCACACGACGTCGTCGTCGAGGCGCCCGCGTCGTCGGCCGCCGACGTCAAGGCGGCGCTGACCAAGCTCGCGCAGAGCACCCAGGGCGACTCCCTGTTCGCCCCGCTCGAGGAGACCGGCCCGGACATCAAGGTGTCGGCCGACAAGACGATCACGATCCTGGACGTGGCGACGCCGTACTCGTCCCGCAGCGACGAGGCCGCGGACTCCCTGCACAAGCTTCGCGAGACGCTGGCGCCGGCGGCCCTGTCCGGCGTGCCCGGTGCGACATACGCGGTGGGCGGCGGCGTGGCCGAGAGCGAGGACTACGCGGCCCACGTCTGGCGGACGCTGCCGCTGGTGGCCGGGTTCGTGCTGGTGCTGACCTTCCTGGTGATGGCGTGGACGTTCCGGTCGGTGGTCGTCGCGCTCACCTCGATCGCCTTGAACCTGCTGTCGGCCGCCGCGGCGTACGGCCTGCTGGTCCTGGTCTTCCAAGGCACTTGGGCCGAAGGCCTGCTCGGTTTCGAGTCGATGGGCGCCATCGTCTCGTGGCTGCCGCTGTTCCTGTTCGTGGTCCTGTTCGGCCTGTCCATGGACTACCACGTCTTCGTGGTGAGCCGCATCCGCGAGGCGGTGCAGCGCGGCGTGCCGACCCGCGAGGCGGTGGCCGAGGGCATCACCGGCTCGGCCGGCACGGTCAGCAGCGCGGCCCTGGTCATGGTGGCGGTGTTCTCCATCTTCGCCACGCTGAGCACCATCGACATGAAGCAGCTGGGCATCGGCCTGGCCGCCGCGATCCTGCTGGACGCGACGATCATCCGGGCCGTGGTCCTGCCGTCACTGATGACCCTGCTGGGCGACAAGAACTGGTGGGCGCCGCGCTTCATGCGGCCCCGGGGGCGGCACGCGGCCCCGGTGTCCCCCGCCGCTCCCACCCCGGAGCTGGTCGGCCGCCGCTGATCCCGTCGGCCGTCCAGAAGCCCCCGGCAATCCCGCCGGGGGCTTCCCTCTGTCATGCCGGCGATTGCCAGCTCGCCGGGAGATGGCCGATGCGGACGCGCTGGGGATGGTCGCCGACCGGGACCGAGGCGACCCGGCGGCCGGTGGCGAAGCTGATGGCGCTGACCCGGTCGGCGCCGGACTCGGAGATGACGCAGTCCCTGCCGTCGCCGCTCACCGTGGCCCAGTAGGGCTTGGACGCCTCGACGAGCGGGCCCTCGGCCAGGGTGGCGCGGTCGACGACGGTGGCGTAGTCGTCCATCGTGCCGGCCACGCAGAGCTTGGCGCCGTCCGGGCTGATCGACAGGCCGTGGTGGCGGGAGTCGTTGACCCAGGTGGTGCGGTCGGTGCTGGTGGCCGGATTCAGCGGCAGCGGCTTGACCCGGGTGATCCGGTCGGCGGCCACGTCGTACTCGATGAGACCGGCGAAGAACGAGACCTGGAAGTACAGCTTCGACTCGTCCGGGGTGAACACCGCGGGGCGCACGGCGTCGGAGAGGTCGCGCCGCCCGAACGCGTCGAGCCTCTGGCGCATGTCGATGGTCCGTACGACTTGGAAGGTCCTGGTGTCGGCGATCGTGAGGTGGCGGTCGCCCTTGGTCCAGTCGAGCCACGGGTCGTCGAGCGCCGTGTTGACCTCGCCGATCGAGGAGTTCCAGAGATAGCGGCCGTTGCCGGTGTAGATGTTCTCGTGCGGCTTGTCGCCGGCCGTGAAGGAGCCGAGCTGGCGCCCGGTGACGATGTCGAGCACGTGCACGGTGTTGGAGGTGGAGGCCGAGACGGCCACCGAACGGCCGTCGGGCGAAACGGCCATGTGGTCGCTGCGGAAACCGGAGACGGGGAAGCGCCACTTGAGCGCGCCGGTGGCCAGGTCGATCGAGACCACGTCGGCGAAGCTGGGCCGTGAGGCGACCAGAGCGGTGCCGTCGGGCGTGGTGTACATGTCGTCGACCAGCTGATCGTGCCCCTCACCCGGGCCGGAGCGGATGCCCAGGAAGAAGGCCAGGCGGATCGGGTTGAGGGCGATCTCGGTGAGGCGCTGGTTCTTGTCGGGTACGACGTTCAGCCGGCCGAGCTTGGCGTAGTCGCCGCTCGACCGGATGACGTCGACGGTGCCCTCCCAGTTGTTGCCGACGAACATGACCTCCCGCAGCTCGTCCTGTTTCGCCAGTGGCGTCAACGTCAGCAGGACGGCCGTCGCCGCCCCGACCATTCGACCGGCAAACATGCCATCCTCCCGGGGGTTACCTTGCGGTAACGACATCGAAACAAGAGAATCTCTCGCATCGATAGAGGCCGGCGGCCAAGCCCGGGCCGCCGCGTTGTGCCCCGCACACAACGCCGGAGGAGGCGCCGATGCTGACCGAGCTGGTCCGGGGCCTCGCCGCCGACCAGGCGCTGGTGGACGAGGTGCTCCGGGCGGCCGGCGGCCCCACCGCGGCCACCCGGTCCCAGGTCGCCGCGCTGTTGGCCGCCGGCTGCGAAGCTTTCCTCCGTTTGTCCGACAGCCCTTCCGCACCCGCCGCCCACCCCACGCCGGCCTCGGGGAGCCCGGTGCCCGCTGCGGCCGGCATCTCCTCCCCGGCCGGCGCCTCCTCCCCGGCCGGCACCTCCTCGCTGGCCGGCACCTCCTCCCCTGTCGGTGCCTCCTCGCCGGTCGGCGCCTCCCCGCTGGCCGGCACCTCCTCCCCTGTCGGTGCCCCCTCGCCGGTCGGCGCCTCCTCGTTGGCCGGCGCCTCCTTGCCCGCTGGCGCCTCCTCGCCGGTCGACGCGGAGTTCGGATTCGTGGTCGACTTCAGTGCGGCCTGCCGGTTCGGGGCCGAGCTGGCCGCGCGGGGCGTTCCGGTGGCCGGGTTGATCGCCGGGGTGCACGCCGGGCGCAGCCGCCTTCTCGAGATCGCCGTCGACCGGGGCCGCGCGGCCGGCGTCGCGGACGAGGCGCTGCTGCGCGGGCTGCTCAAGCTGGAGACGTACGGCCGAGCGCTCGAACGCCACGTCATCGAGGGCCACCGGTCGGCCGCGAGCGGACTCGACCGCGACGACCGCGCGGCCCGGATGCGAGTGCTGCGGCGCGTGCTGCTGGACGACACGTCGATCCCGGACGACCCGGCCCGGTTCGGCCTACGCGAGGACGGCCTCTACCACTGCCTGCTCTCGGACGTGGCCGATCCGGCCCGGGTGCGCGCCCTGGAGGAGGCGGTCGCCCACTGCGGCGGCGTCCTCGCCCCGGTGGCGGGCCGCATCGGCGGGCTGACCCCACGGCTGCCCACGGGTCGCGTGGTCGAGCCACCAGTGCTGATAGTCGCCACACCACCGGTGCCGCTCGCCGCCGCACCGGCCGCCCACCGCCTCTGCGTCGCCGGTCTCCACGCGGCCCGCGCCTCCAAGCCGGCTCGCGCCCCCGAGCCGACCCCCCGCGCCTCCAAGCCGACCCGCGCCCCCGAACCGGCCCGCGCCTCCAAGCCGGCCCGCGCCTCCAAGCCAGCCCGCGCCTCCGAGCCAGCCCGCGCCTCCGAATCGGCCCGCGCCTCCGAGCCGCCCGGCGGCCGCCAGCCGCCGGGCACACCGCCGTCCGCCTCGGTGGGCGGGATGCGCTGGGTGACCGACCTGGCCGTGGAGACCGCATTCGCCGCTCAGCCCCTGCTGGGGTCGCTGCTCGGGGCGGAGCTGCTGGCCACGCTGGACCCGGCCGACGAGTTCCACCGGGAGCTCGCCTGCACCGCCCTGGCCTATCTCGACCACGGGCACCGCCTCGACCTGACCGCGGCGGCGCTGCATCTGCACCCGAACACGGTCCGCTACCGCCTCCACCGGCTGACCGAGCTCACCGGGTTCGCCGAGGCGCTGCCGGTGGCCGAGACCGTCCGGTGGTGGTGGGCGCTGCGATCCTGGTGCCGCCGTCCGTCCAGTTTGGACGAGCGATAGCATCCCGCGCGTGGACGAGACGCTGAAGAAGCCGGGCCGCGTGCCGACGGCGGCGGAAGAGGACCGGTTCTGGGCTCTGATCGAGTCCGCCTGGCAGCGCCTCGGCCCCGAGCCGGCCGCGCTGCGCCGGGCGCTGACCGCGCGCGATCCGGGCGACGAGGATTTCGAGGTGTACGCCCTGGACGGCTGGCTGGCCCCGTTCCTGCGCACCCTGACCGAGCTGTCGGCGGAGCTGCCGGGCGCCGACCTGGCCGACCTCGACCGGGTGCTGGAGCGCAAGCTCCACGACCTCGACCGGGCCGACATCCACGAGGTGACCGACGGCTCGGACGACGGTTTCCTGTACGCCCGTGGGTTCATCGTCGCCCTGGGCCGCGACTACTACGAGGCCGTCCGGCGCGATCCGGCCGTCGCCGTGCTCGACGCCGACTGCGAGGAGATGTGCTACTTCTTCGCCCACCTCCACGAGAACCGTTTCGGCGCCGCCCCCGAGAAGGACTCCACGATCTCCCGCGAGACCGGCGACAACGTGGCCGGCTGGACCCCGTAACTCCACGGCCGGCTTCCGGGCCGCCGCCACCACGGTCGGTGACCGGCGGCCCGGCATCGTTCCCGCTATGGCGTGACCACCCTGCCGCCCAGGGTCACCACCAGTGTGCCGTCGGAGGCGTAGGACCAGGCCAGCGCGCCCGACAGCGTGCCGCATCGGGAGCCGTTGGAGCCGCTCCAGAACTGGTTCGAGCTGTCGCTGTTCCCGACGATCTTGTCGTTGGAGCCGCTGCCGGAACGGCACGACGTGTTCGTCCGGAAGACCGACGTTCCGCCGTCGAACGAGAAGTTCCGTTCCGTGTTGTCGATGCTGATGTTGTTGGAAATCGTCATGGTGCCGAGGTTCCGGTTGTACGTGAAGCCGTGCTTGCCGTTGCGATAGGCGATGTTCCGGCGGATCGTGTGGTTCACGCCGATGTCCTCGCCGCCCAGCTTGTATCCGTTACGGTCGCCGGCGCCGGCCTGGCTGCCGTCGGTGAGCGTCCCATTGGCGTACGCCAGGGAATCCTCGATCGTCACCGCCCCGATCGGTCCCGTGTCGGTCTTGGTGTAGAGGTCCCAGCCGTCGTCGATGTTGTTGTGCGACACCGCGTACCGGAAGACGTTGCCACTGCCGACCGTCAGTTTGGCCGCGAAACCGTCCGCGTCCTCACCGTCGGAGTCCGCGTTGTCGTGCGATTCCGCGCTGAGCACGAGGTTGTTCGCCGGCCATTGCGAGTTCGGCGTGTCCGAGGCGATGCGCGAGATCTGCAGTCCGCTGTCCCGGTTGAAACGCGTGATCGTGCGCTCGAAGATGTTGTTGCTGCCACCGACGAAAATGCCGTTGTCGCCGGCTCGCTCGACCACGATTCCGCGCACGTGCCAATAGTTGCCGTTCACGGCCAGCCCGCGGTTGGCCGGGTCTTCGGCCTGGGCCGAGAAATTCAGGACCGGGGCTTCGCCGGGGTACGCCGTGAGCACTTTCCGGGCCGATGATGTTCCATTGTTGCCGGCCGCGATGGTGACGGTCTGCGAGAACGCATAGGTCCCGCCGCGCAGATAGATCGTCCCGCCGGCCGCGATCCGCGTGATCGCGCTGGCCAGCGTCGTCGGCTCGGCCTGCGTGCCCGCCGCCGACGCGCTGCCGTTCGGCGCGACATAGAGCGCGCCGCTCGTGGGTGGCGGCGTCGTCGGCGGCGGAGTCGTAGGCGGTGTGGTGGCGGGCGGTGTCGTCGGCGTCGTTCCGCCCGACGAGTCCACCACCACATCGTCGAAGCGCCCGGCCGCGGCCTCGGTCAGCAGCCCGATCCGCCCGGCCGCGATCGACGTGTCGGTGGCCGAGCCGACGCTCGTCCCGTTCACGGTCCCGCTGATCGTGCTGCCGTCGACGGTGAGCCGCAGCGTGTACCAGGTGCTCGACGAGATCGTCTGGCTGACGCCGCCCAGCACCTTGACCGTGCTGCCGTTCATGGCCTCGAGCTGGACCCGGTTGGGGGTCAGAGACAGCCGGTACATCTTCGTGGCGCCGGCCGCCCGGGCCGTCAGCGCGACCACTCCGGCGCTGGAACCGAACGAGGTCGCCTTCACCCGCGCCTGCACCGAATAGTTCGTCCAGGCGGTGTCACCGGCGAACTCGCGGGCCCGCGCACTGCCGGCGTCGGACTGCTGCAACACCTGCGACCCGTCGGCGACGACCGACCAGGTGCCACCCGATTTCGACCATCCGCCGGCCCCGGACTCGAAGTCGGCCGAGAAGACCGTGGCCGCTTGAGCGTCGGCCACGGTGAGCGCGATTCCGGCCGACACGAGCGCGGCCGTCAATCCGGCGCCGGCGGCCCAGCGCGCACGAGGGGAGGTTGACATGAGCTTTTCTCCTTGGAGCGATGGACGACTCCGCGATAGCCCAGGCGCGGAAATTACAGCCGATCTCTGCAACATCTGCCCGCGTATTTGCAGCCTCCCACAACCGCAACACAGCCCGAATATGCCACCCAGCATCCATCGGGGTCAATGAATAGCATTTGCAGGTTTGTTGCATCGAAAAGAAGCTGATCCCTCGGTGGAGGCCTGATCGAAGACGGCCATCCGGTCGAGCCATGGTGCTCTCCGGCCGCAGGCCAGGGCGGTGGCCGGTGCCGGTGCCGGTCCGCCGAGGATTCTCGTGTCGCCGGAAGGACGAAAGACCTCAGCCGACGAGACGGGCTGGCTGTGACTGAGTTGCTGACCGTCGTGGGGAGGGCTGTCAGTAGCGTTCGCGCTGGACCACGTGAGCGTCGATCAGGTCCAGGAACGCCCTTGTCGCCCTGGTCGGGGCCATGGAGACTGCCGTGGCCACGGCCAGCGTCCACGTCTCGGCCGGTGGGTCGAGCGGGACCGCGACCACCGTCGTCGTGGTTTCGGTGACCAACGGTGGGACCAGGGCTATGCCGATGCCCGACTCGACGAAGCTCGGGACCGTGCTCAGGTCGCTCACCTCGACCGCTATCTGGCGGGTTATGCCGGCGCCCCGGAAATCCAGGTCGGTGCGGGAACGGTTGCAGAAACCGGTGGGCAGGTCGATGAACGGCTCGGCCGCCACCTCGGGGCGGGTCACGCTGTCGCGGGTGGCCAGCGGGTGGTGGGCCGGGACGAGCAGGCGCGGCTGAAATGTCGTGATCGGGTCGAGGCGTACGCCGGGAACGGGGTTTTGCACTCCGACGAAAGCGACGTCCAGCGTTCCCGCCCGCAAGGCCTCGAGGAGGCCGTCCGTGCCGGCGGCGTCGATGCTCAGGCTCAGCTGGACCTTGGGGTAGCGCTCGCGGAAGTCGCGGACCAGCGAGCGCAGGTCGACCACCGTCAGGCCGCTGAGCGTGCCCACGCGCAGGCTGCCGGTGACGCCGCCCAGCACGCCGTTCACCGCCTCGCGGGCCTGGTCGAGTGAGTCCAGCGCGCGGCGGGCCTCCGGCAGCAGGGCCCGGCCGGCCTCGGTCAGTGTGACCTTGGTGGTGCTGCGCTCGAACAGCGGGGCGCCCAGGTCGCGCTCCAGCGCGCGGATGCTGGCCGACACGGTCGACTGGACCGCGTGGGTGCGGCGCGCGGCGCGGGTGAAGCTGAGCTCCTCCGCCACGGCGACGAAGAACTGGAGCTGGCGCTGTTCCACGCGACCAGCTTATCGCCCACCACGATGAGTGGGATCACAACTATTCGTTGGTGGCGGATAGCCGCCGCGGGTAGATCTTTACCCATGAACATTCTTCTGGCCGGCTCGACCGGCTACATCGGGTCGGCCCTGCTTCCGGCGCTGGTCACGGCCGGTCATTCGGTCACCGCGCTGGTGCGCGACGAGACAAAGGCTTTGGCTGTACGGGGTAAGGGTGCGGCCACGGTCGTCGGGGACATCACGAATCGCGCGCTGGTCACCCCGCTCGCGTCGGCGGCCGACGCCGTCGTCACGGTGGCGTCGCCGGGCGGGGCGAGCAGCAAGGACGACGAGACCGCCTTCGCCGAGGCGGTGCTCGAGGGTCTGGGTTCGGGCAAGACCTTCGTCCGTACGGGCGGGGTCTGGGTCCATGGCGCGGGCGTCATCGACGAGGACACGCCGCGGGACGCGCCGGCCCTGACCGCGTGGCGGGAGGCGGTCGACACCCGGGTGCTCCAGGCGCCGGGCATCCGGTCGATCCTGATCGAGCCGGGCATCGTCTACGGGCACGGCGGCGGCATCCCGAACGTGGCGGTGGCCGCGGCGCGGGCCGGCACCTTCGTCGGGCCGGGCACCCAGCACTGGACCACCGTGCACGTGGACGACCTGGCCGAGCTCTACGTGGCGGCGCTGGAGCGGGCCGAGACGGGCTCGACCTTCCTGGGCGTGGGCGGCGACAATCCGACGACCCGGGAGATCGGTGAGGCGGTGGCCCGCCGGCTCGGCCTCGAGGGTGCCGGGCCCGAGACGGCCGAATCGCTGGTGGAGCGTCTCGGGCTGTTCGGCGAGGCGCTGCTGCTCGACCAGCAGGCGTCCGGGGAGAAGGCGCGCACGGTGTTGTCGTGGAAGCCGTCGCGGCCGTCGCTGCTGGAGGACATCGCGAACGGGTCGTACGACGCCTGAACCACCCACATGGCCGGAAGCTGAGTGCGGCCTCGCGCCGCACTCAGCCGATCGCGAGAGGCCGGAGCTGGGATTTTGCGGCTGGGCGGCCGGACGCCGCGTACAAATCCCAAAAATCTTTTCCGGGGTTTGATCCGCTCGTGGGAGCGCTCCCGTAAGGACGGGTGAAGCACGTTGGTTCTCCCATGGCGGAAGGCGCAGTCCCAATGTACAGATCCCGGTTCAACAAGTCTCGTGCGAACGCGCGCCGCTGGCAGATCGGCGCGGGAGTGGCGGGAGTCGCGGTGGTTCTCACGGGCGTGGGGCTCGGAGTGGCATCGGCGGCGGAGACCGTGCCGACGGTGAACTGTCCACAGGTGAACAATCTTCCGGCCGTTCCGGCGCAGGCCCAGAACGAAGTGAAGCAGAACCTGGAACTGCTGAACACGCAGATCCGGGAGGCGAACAACCGCATCGCCTCGACCGTCGGACAGGGCGGGCCGAACTTCATCCAGAACGCGATTCTGGGGCCCCTGAAGGACAAGCGTTTCGCGACCATCAACCGCATCGAGACGGCGATCGGGCGCAACGCGGCCAAGCCGAACCTGAACGCCGAAGGGCTTTCCGGGTGCTCGCTGAACCAGAACGGCGGCTCGTCGGCGCAGCAGCCCGTTGAGGTGCCGGCCGCTGGTTCCGGCAACGCGGGCGGCGGAAACACCGGCGGCAACGCGGCTCTCCCGACCGTCAACTGCCCGCAGCTGACCAACCTGCCGGCCGTTCCGGCCCAGGCGCAGGCCGAGGTGCAGCGCAACCTGGAACTGCTGAACACGCAGATCCAGGAAGCGAACAACCGGATCGCCTCGACCGTCGGACAGGGCGGCGCGAACTTCATCCAGAACGCCATTCTCGGCCCGCTGGAGGACAAGCGTTTCGCCACCATCAACCGCATCGAGACCGCCATCGGGCGTAACGCCGCCAAGCCGAATCTCAACGCGGAAGGCCTCGCACCCTGCTCGCTGAACCAGAACGGCGGGGCCTCGACCTCCCAGCCGACCGAGGTGCCGGCGGCCGGCAACGGTGGAAACGACGGCGGTAACGGCGGGAACGTGGCGGTCGCCACGGTGAACTGCCCGGCTCTGAACAACCTGCCGGCCATTCCCGCCCAGGCGCAGGCCGAGGTGCAGCGCAACCTGGAACTGCTGAACACGCAGATCCGGGAAGCCAACAACCGCATCGCCTCGACGGTCGGACAGGGTGGCCCGAATTTCATCCAGAACGCCATTCTCGGCCCGCTGGAGGACAAGCGCTTCGCCACCATCAACCGCATCGAGACCGCTATCGGGCGTAACGCCGCCAAGCCGAACCTGAACGCCGAGGGCCTCGCGCCCTGCTCCCTGAACAGCTGAAAGATCTTCCCGGCCGGCCTTCGCGCCGGCCGGGAAGTCACGCTCATCACGTGAACGCATTCCCGTCATTCGACGGGGGTAGCTTCGCGAACATGCCCGCCGACACGCCGCAGCAGAACCAGCCGCACCGCCCCCACCCGTGGAAGGTGGAGGGCGCGCCGCCCGCTCCCCCGCCCGGACCGCAGAAGCCCCAGCGGTCGTCGTGGGTCCGGTTCGGCGTCACGCTGGTCATCCTCCTGGCGCTCAACTGGATCATCTCGTCGGTGCTGCTGGCGCCGCCCGAGCGCACCGCGGTGTCGTACACGTACTTCCTGACCCAGGTCCAGGCCGACAACGTCTCCGAGATCACCTCGACCGGGGAGACGATCGAGGGCCAGTTCAAGAAGGAAGTGGCCTACACGCCGAGCGGCGAGACCGACTCGGAGAAGGTCGAGCGGTTCAGCACCGAACGGCCGTCGTTCGCCGACGACAACCTCTTCGCCCAGCTCCAGGCCAAGAACGTGCCGGTCAACGCGAACCCGCCGGACGCGCCGGCCCCGCTGTGGCAGCAGCTCCTCGTCGGTTTCGGGCCCACGCTGCTGCTGGTCGGCATCTTCGTCTGGATCGCGCGGCGCTCGGCGGGCGCGCTCTCCGGCGGCGGGCTCGGCGGATTCGGCAAGTCCAAGGCCAAGTTGTACGAGCCTGAGGGCGGCCCCCGGACGACCTTCGCCGACGTGGCCGGCATCGAATCGGTCGAGCAGGAGGTCACCGAGATCGTCGACTTCCTGCGTGAACCCGGCAAGTACCGCAAGCTCGGGGCGCAGATCCCGCACGGCGTGCTGCTGTCGGGACCGCCCGGCACCGGCAAGACGCTGCTGGCCCGCGCGGTGGCCGGCGAGGCCAGGGTCCCGTTCTTCTCGATCTCGGCGTCCGAGTTCATCGAGGCCATCGTCGGCATCGGCGCCAGCCGCGTCCGCGACCTGTTCGACCAGGCCAAGAAGGTCGCTCCGTCGATCATCTTCATCGACGAGCTCGACGCGATCGGCCGTTCCCGCGGCGGGAGCCAGTCGTTCGGCGGCAACGACGAGCGCGAGCAGACCCTCAACCAGATCCTGACCGAGATGGACGGCTTCACGGGCAGCGAGGGCGTGGTCGTGCTGGCCGCCACCAACCGACCGGAGATCCTCGACCAGGCGCTGCTGCGCCCCGGCCGTTTCGACCGCCGTGTCACGGTGAGCCCGCCCGACCTGGCCGGCCGCCGCCAGATCCTCCAGGTGCACACCCGCGGTGTGCCGCTGGCCCCCGGCGTCGACCTCCAGGGCATCGCGTCGTCCACGCCCGGCTTCGTCGGCGCCGATCTGAAGAACCTGGTCAACGAGGCGGCCCTGCTGGCCGCCCGGCGCAAGCACGACCAGGTGGCCAACAACGACTTCACCGACGCCCTGGAGAAGATCACGCTGGGCACGGTCCGCGGCCTGATGCTGACCCCCGAGGAGAAGACCCGGACGGCCTATCACGAGTCGGGCCACGCCCTGCTCGGCATGCTGACCCCCGGCGCCGACCCGGTCCGCAAGATCTCGATCATCCCGCGCGGCCAGGCCCTGGGCGTCACGTTCCAGAGCCCGAACACTGACCGCTACGGCTACTCGGCCGAATATCTGCGCGGCCGCATCATCGGCGCGCTGGGCGGCCGGGCGGCGGAAGAGGTCGTCTTCGGCGACATGACGACGGGCGCGGAGAGCGACCTCGACCAGGTCAGCAACATCGCCCGCCAGATGGTCGGCCGCTGGGGCATGTCCGACGCCATCGGCCCGGTGACGGTTCTGCCCCCGCCCGGACAGGAGTCCCCGTTCGGCCTGGACGGCATCGCCCCGGCCACCCGGGAGCTGATCGACGCCGAGGTCCGCAAGATCGTCGAGGAATGCCACGCCGAGGCCCTCTCGGTCCTGAGGGCCCACCGCGACCAGCTGGACCGCCTGGCTCACCGCCTCCTGGACACCGAGACGCTGGACGAGGCCGACGCTTACGCCGCCGCCGGCGTGGACCGCGACACCGCCCCTGGCGCGGTGGCCCGGGGCGAGGCCCCCGGCACCAGCCCGGCCCCCGGCCTCCCGGTCTCGGTCTCCCCGGAGTCGGCCGCGGTCTCGGTCGCCGCCGACGCGACCTCGGCGTCGTCGCCCTCCGACTGACGACCCCGGCACGACAAGCGGCCGGCGCCTTCGGGCACCGGCCGTTTTTCATTGTCTGACGCCGTACACCACCTCGGAGTCAAGCGAACATTTCGGGCGGCGCGACACGGCAGCTCAGCTCGTCCGCGCACGACGCCGAAAACCTTCGGCCAACTCCGCTTCATCGGCTTCTTTCGATAGCTTGCAAGATCGGCCATCCGGCGGACGGGCGAGCACCGCCGGGCATTCACATGACATCAGGAACGTACGCGTTCATGACTGCCATCAAGCGCCGGGTCTTCGTCCTAGGTGGACTGGCCACCGCGGGAATGACCGTCCTCACGAAGCAGGCGAACGCCGCCACGCCCTATCCGTTCAAGCTCGGGGTCGCCTCCGGCGAACCGGACTCCAGCAGCGTCGTGCTCTGGACCCGCCTCGCGCCGGCCCCGCTCAACGCCGACGGCCAGGGCGGCATGCCCAACGCCGACGTCACCGTCGAGTGGCAGGTCTCGACCACCGACACCTTCGCCACGCTGCGGGCCAGCGGCACGGTCACGGCCCGCTACGCCGACGCCCATGCGGTGCACGTCGTCGCCGGCGGGCTCGCGGCCGACGCCGACTACTACTACCGTTTCCGCGCTCAGGGCCACATCTCGGCCGTCGGGCGCACCCGCACCGCGCCGGCGGCCGGCACCTTCGGCCGTACGCTGAAAATGGCCTTCGCCTCGTGCGCGCACTACGAGTCCGGATATTTCACCGCCTACCGCCGGATGGCCGAGGACCGGCCCGACTTGATCCTGCACCTGGGCGACTACCTCTACGAGGACGCGACCACCACCGGGTCGGTGCGCGAGCATGCCGGCGCCGAGATCGTCTCGCTCGCCGACTACCGCCGGCGGTACGCGCAGTACAAGAGCGACCCCGACCTACAGGCCGCGCACGCGATCGCGCCGTGGCTCGTCGTGCCGGACGACCATGAAGTCGAGAACAACTACGCGAACATGGTGCGCGCCGACAGCAGCCCGGCGCTCACCGCCGCCCAGTGGACGGCCCGGCGGACGGCCGCCTACCGGGCCTACTACGAGAACATGCCGCTGCGCCCGGCGGCCGCGCCGACCGGCAACAGCATCCCGCTCTACCGGCGGGTGCGATGGGGGCAGCTCGCCACGTTCCACATGCTCGACACCCGTCAGTTCCGCGACGACCAGGCCTGCGGCGACGGCTGGAAGGTCTGCGCCGCCGCCGACGACAGCGCCCGTACGCTCACCGGCGCGGCGCAGGAGGCATGGCTTCTCGACGGTCTGGCCCAGCACTACGGCACCTGGGACATCCTCGGCCAGCAGGTCTTCTTCGCCCGCCAGTACGACGCCTCGGGCGCGGCGAGCATGGACGCGTGGGACGGATATCGCGCCTCGCGCTCACGCATCCAGCAGGGCTGGCGCGACCGGGCCGTCCGCAACCCGCTCGTGCTGACCGGCGACGTGCACGCGGCCTGGGCCAACGACCTGAAGGCCGATTACGCCAACCCGAACTCCGCGACCATCGGCACGGAACTCGTCTGCACCTCGATCGCGTCGGGCGGGAACGGCTCGGCGACCACCACGATCCCCAACGCGGCGACCAACCCGCACCTCAAGTTCTACTCCAACCGGCGCGGCTACGTCCTCACCACGATCAGCCCGGCCGAGGTGAAGGCCGACTTCCGCTCGATCCCCGTGGTCACCGAGCACGGCGCGGCCGTGTCCACCCTGCGCTCGTACGTCATCCAGGACGGCGTTCCCGGCCTCGAACTGCTTTAGGAGCCCCCGATGCTTGCCCTTCTCCCGGCCGTCCTCGCGGCCGCCGTCAGTTTCACCACGGCCAACAGCGTCGCCACGGGCGACCAGGACGGCCCGGCCATCGCCACCAACCGGGCCGGTGACGTCGCCGTCGTCTGGGAGGACGACCGCGACACCACCGAACCCGCGAACGACAACCACTCCGACATCTACCTTCGCCTGTTCCGCAACGGCACCCCGGCGTACGAGATGAAGCTGTCCTCCGGAGGCACCGCGGGGACGAACTGGAAGCACGTGACGCCCGACGTGGGCCTCGACGACCGCGGCAACGCCGTCGTGGTGTGGGCGGACGACCCGGACGGCAACGGTGTCTTCAACATCCCCTACCGCGTCGTCTCGCCGGCCGGAACGGTGCTGGCCTCGGGGCGCGCCAACGCGGACGCGGCCGGCGACCAACTCGTGCCGCACGTCGCCGTCGACCCGGACGGCACTCCCTCGAACGCGGCCGCGGTGGCCTTCACCGTCGTCTGGGAGGACGTGCAGGGAACGGCCTACAGTGTCAAAGCCGCCGGATACACCGGGGTCACGACGAAGGCGTACGAGGTGACGGCCTCGCCGGCCGGCGGCGCGCACCACCGTCCCGACGTCGCGGTGTCCGCCTCCGGGGACGCCACGATCGTCTGGGAGTCGGGCGACGACATCGGCCTCACCCGGCTGGCCAAGGCGAACGGCGCCGTGCTGCTGACCCCGCGCCTCGCGAACGTGACCACGACCGGCCAGCAGCGCCGCCCGGCGGTCGCGGCCAACTTCAACGGCGACCTGATCGTGGCCTGGGAGTCGGGCGGCGTGTGGGCGCGCTCGTTCACCCCGGCCGCGGCCGGCCGGCACGCCGAGGTGCAGGTCTCGACCACGACGGGCGCGGCCGCCCCGACGGTCGGGCTCGACGATCAGGCGTACGCGGTGGTCGGCTGGACGGTGAGCGGCACCGACGGCTGGCTGCGCGGGCTCAACCCGGACGGCACCTTCACCGGCCGCCTGGGCGCGCAGACCCTGACCAACACGACGACCGGGCGGCAGGACCAGTTCGCGGTGGCCGTCTCCCCCTGGGGCGAGGTGCCGGTCGCCTACACCGACGACAACGACGGCAACCTGTTCGACCAGATCCTGCTCGGTCTCGGCGCCACCAACTCCGCCTGATCAGCCGAGGAGGGCGTCCACCCACGGGTTGCGGAACGTGCCGTTCGGGTCGAGGCGCTGAGCCAAGGCCTGGAAGTCGGCGAAGTGGGGGTACTGGGCACGGATCACCGCGGGGTCCGTCGTGAAGACCTTGCCCCAGTGGGTGCGCGGGTCGAGCGGGGCCAGCGCGGCCTCCAGTGCCTCCACCACCGGCAGGACGGCGTCGGTGTCGGCGATCCAGGTGAAGTGCAGGGCCACGCTGTCGCGCTCGAAGTTGGGGCTCAGCCACAGGTTGTCGGCGGCGATCGTGCGGACCTCGCAGACCTGGAGGACCGGGGCCACCTGGTCGCGGATGGCGGCCACGGCGTCCAGTGCGGCCAGGCCGTCGGCGCGGGCCACGTGGTACTCCGACTGGAGCTCGGAGCCGTTGCTCGGGGTGAACTCGGGCTTGAAGTGCGGGAGCCGGGTGTACCAGGGTCCGGGCACGCCGGCCTGCTCGGTGCTGTTCGTCGCCGGCATGCCGGGGACGGGGTGGCGCTTCTCGGGGGCCGGGGTGGCGCCGAACCACGGGCCCTCCATGGCCTCGGCCCGCTTGAGCCAGACGTGGTTGATGTCGGCGCTGGTCCAGTCGGTGAACAGGCTGACGCTGTAGCCGTTGCCGACGATCTCGTCGAAGTGGGCGCCCAGCTCGGCCCGGGTGAGGCCGTCGTAGACGTACTGGCGCAGCTCGAACGAGGGCTTCACGTCAAGGGTGAGCGCGGTGACGACGCCGAGGGCACCGAGGCCGACGACCACGCCCTCGAAGTCGGCGTCACCGCGGTGGAAGACGGCCGGCTTGCCGGTGCCGTCGATCAGCTCGACCGAGGAGATGGCGGCGGCCAGGTTCTTGTTGCGTTCGCCCGAGCCGTGGGTGGCGGTCATGATCGCGCCGGCCACCGAGATGTGCGGCAGCGACGCCATGTTGCCCAGGGCCAGGCCGTTGTCGTAGAGGAAGGCGGCCAGCTCGCCGTAACGGACACCGCCGTCGACGCGGACGGACTGGCGGTCGGCGCTGATCTCGAGGACGCGGGGCAGACCGGCGAGCGAGACGAGGGTGCCGTCGGTGTCGGCCATCCGGTTGAAGGAGTGGCCGCTGCCGAGCACGCGGATCGGACCGCCGGCCGCGACGATCTCGGCCACCTCGTCGACGGACGTGGGACGCAGGACCCGCCGCGCACCGAAGACGATGTTGCCGGCCCAGTTCGTTACTCGCTCGCTCATCAACCCAGCGTAGGAGGAACAGCGCCGAACTTAAAGATCAACTTTTTACCTGAACGACATGACGATGAGTTTCGCGCGCATAACCGGTCGTACCGTTCATGACGACCTTAGCCCTGCCCGCGACGCTCAAGCGATCCGACATTTCGCTCTTGTGCCGAAAAATCGGATTCGCACTCGACAGACAGAGCGCGGCAAGCGAGGACAGCGAGAACGAGAGCGACGCAGCTAGCAAGGGCAGGGGTGCCAACAAGGGCGAAGGCGTGGGAGGCCAGGCCCGTGGCGGCGGCGCCAACGGGGGCGGGGGCCGCGAGGGCGACCAGGGCCGCGGCACCAGCAAGGGCGGGGGCGCCAACAAAGGCGAGGGCGCCGGGGGCCACGAGAACGAGAGCGGGGATACCTGCGAGGGCGGCGTCACCAGCAAGGGCGGGGATGTCAGCGAGGGCGGGAGCGGCGGGGGCAAGGCCGGGGGCGGCGGGACCGAAGGCAGAACCGGCGGGGTCGGCATGGTCGTCGTCGACGCCAGTGCTGTGGCTGAGCCTTCGGTGGTCACTGTTGAAGCGCTTGCCCGGCTCAAGCTTGCGGCTCGGCGGCACGGCCGTGAGATGAGGGTTCGCGGTGCGAGCCCCCGCCTGCGGGAGCTCGCGTCGCTGCTCGGACTGGACGAAGTGTTATTCGAGGTGGGCCGGGAGGCCGAAGAGCGGGAACAACCGCGCCGTGTCGAGGAAGTTGGTGACCCTCGCTATCCGCCCTTCTGAGATCTCCAGGACGATCAGCGCCCACGGGTCGTGCCCCTCCCCCGACGCGGCGATCCGGTACTGGCCGAAGGCCGGCAGGCCGTTCGCCGCCGTCGGCAGCAGGCGGGAGCCTCGGCAGCCCGAGCCCGTTCCGGCCATCCAGGCCGTGATGTCGTCGTGGCCCTGGAGCCAGAGCGGCAGCGGCGGCATGTTCAGTGTCGCGTCCTCGTGCAGGAGCGAGGTCAGAGCCTTCAGGTCGTACGCCTCGAAGGCGCTCACATAGCGCGCCAGCAACGATTTCTGATCCTCGTCGAGCGGCTTGTAGACGTCGAAGGACTCCTGCGCCGCCAGCGTCGCCCGGGCCCGCTGGAGGGCGCTGTTCACCCCGGCCACCGACGTGTCCAGCAGGTCGGCCACCTCCTGGGCCGACCACGCCAGCACCTCGCGCAGGATCAGCACCGCCCGCTGCTTGGCCGGCAGGTGTTGCAGCGCCGCCACGAAGGCCAGCCGGATCGACTCGCGTTCGGCGATCACGTGGGCCGGGTCGACCACCTTGTCGTCGGGGACCGGGCCGACCCAGATCTGCTCGGGTCGCGGCTCGCCGGGGTGGGTCGCGTGGCCCGAGCCGGCCGGGCCGAGATCCATCGGCCGCACCCGGCGCTGGGCGCTGCCGAGCATGGTCAGGCAGACGTTGGTGGCGATGCGGTAGAGCCACGACCGCAGCGCCGCCCGGCCCTCGAAGCTGTCGTAGCTCTTCCAGGCCCGCACCATCGTGTCCTGCACGGCGTCCTCGGCCTCGAAGCCGGAGCCCAGCATGCGGTAGCAGTAGCCGGTCAGCTCGGGCCGGAAGGCCTCCAGCTGCGTCTCGATCGGGGTAGCGACATCGCTCACCCCGACGAATTTAGCCGAAAAACTGTGGCGCGCCGCGATGAGTTTCCCCGAGCGGGCGAGTCTGACCCGGCACAGACCCGATAAAACGAGGAGACACCATGTACGCCGAGGTCAACGGACTCAACCTCTACTACGAGACGCACGGCGAGGGCGCGCCGCTGATCCTGCTCCACGGTGGCCTCGGCTCGGGCGAGATGTTCGCGGCGACCCTGCCCGCCTTCGCCGACCACCATCGGGTGATCCTGCCCGACCTTCAGGGCCACGGCCGCACGGCCGACATCGACCGGCCCTTGTCGATCCCGGACATGGCCGACGACATCGCCGCCCTCATCGACCACCTGGGACTGGAGAAGCCGGACGTGGTCGGCTTCTCGCTCGGCGGCGGCGTCGCCCTGCTGCTGGCGATCCGCCACCCGGACAAGGTGGGCCGTGTCGTCTCCGGGTCGGCCGGCATCCGCCGCAGCGCCACCTATCAGGAGATCCTCGACCAGCAGGGTCAGGTCGGCGCGGCGGCGGCCGAGTTCATGAAGGAGACGCCGATGTACGAGCTCTACCAGCGCGTCGCGCCGCGGCCCGGGGACTTCCCGCGTCTGCTCGACAAGATCGGCCAGGCCATGGCGCAGGACTTCGACTACACCGAGGACGTCAAGAAGATCAGCGTGCCCACGCAGATCGTCGCGGCCGACGCCGACATGTGCCCGCCGAGTCACTTCGTCGAGGTGTTCGGGCTGCTCGACGGCGGTCACCGGGACGGCGGCTGGATGGGTGAGGGCCGGCCGAAGGGCGGGCACGCGCTCGCCATCCTGCCGGGCCTGACCCACTACAACGTCGTCGACTCCCCCCTGTTCGCGGCGACCGCGCTGGACTTCGTCGACAAGAAGGACTGAACGGCGAAGAGGGCAAAACCCACAAGAACAGGCACCAGTACGGGGTGTACGAGCATCCCCAGCACGGCCACGATCGCCACGATCCCGCCGACGGGGGCAAGCAACGCCGGACGGGCCACCACGGTGGCCCGTGCCAGGCGGAGCGACCCGACACTCGCCACCAAGGCCGCAAATGCGACAAGCCCAATTCCGATGATCAAAACCACGGTGATCATGAGCCGGCCGCCCGGGACAGCGCCACGGGACAGCGCCGCCACGTCGACCGCGATCAGCCACACCGCCGCGAGCAGCAGCGGGCCGGCCAGGAGACCGTGGACAAAACGGGCACGGAACAGCGCCCACGATTCCGCGAAGGTGAGCCACCGCCCGTACACGATGTGGTGGTGGATGGAGGCGGCCCCGACGAGGAAGGCCGCCCCCAGCGTGACCACCGGAAGGGACAGGAGCGTCACCACGATGCCGAGCAGGGCCAGGTCGGCGGCCACCCGCCACGAGTCGTGTTTCATCCCTTCAGCCCGCTCGTGTTGATGCCCTCGACCAGCAGCCGCTGGAAGGCCACGAAGAACAGGAAGACCGGCACCAGCGACAGCAGCGACATCGCGAACATCGGCCCGACCGAGCTCTCACTGGTCGAGTCGATGAACAGCGTCAGCGCGACCGGCGCCGTGTAGTCCTTGAGCTCGGACAGATAGACCAGCTGCCGGAAGAAGTCGTTCCAGGTCCAGATGAACGAGAAGATCGCCGTCGTGACCAGCGCCGGGCGCGAGAGCGGCAGAATCACATGACGGAAGATCGAGTACGGGGACGCGCCGTCGATCACCGCGGCCTCGTCCAGCTCCCGCGGGATGCCGCGCATGAACTGCACCATCAGGAAGACGAAGAACGCCTCGGTGGCCAGGAAGTGCGGCACCAGCAGGGGCAGGTACGGCCAGTCGCCACCCACCCAGCCCAGCGTCCGGAACAGGATGTACTGCGGGATGATCAGCACGTGTCCCGGCAGCAGCAGCGTGCCGATCATGATGGCGAACCAGAAGCCGCGCATCCGGAACTTCAGGCGGCCGAAGGCGTACGCGGCGAGCAGGCAGCTCAGCGTGTTGCCGACGACCGTCAGCACGGCCACCATGGCGCTGTTGAGGAAGAACCGCCCGAACGCCTCGTCGAACTTGTTCCAGCCCTCGCTGAAGTTCGACGGCGTGAACTCCCTCGGGATCAGCCCGATGTTGTTGACGATCTCCTCGGGCGATTTGAACGACGTGCCGACCATCCACACGAGCGGATAGAGCACGATCGCCACGATGACGATCAGCGCCGTGAGGCGCACGTAGGGGCGCGTCATCACTTCTCCTCGCTGTCGGAGTAGTGGACCCAGAACTTGCCGGTGTTGAAGAGCAACACGGTGATCAGGCCCACCACGAGCAGGAAGACCCAGGCCATGGCCGACGCGTAGCCCATGTTCAGCTCGACGAAGCCCTTGTTGTAGAGGTGCAGGGTGTACATCAGCGTCGAGTCGACCGGGCCACCGGTGCCGCCGCTGAGCACGAAGGCCGACGTGAAGCCCTGGAAGCCGTGGATCGTCTCCAGCACCAGGTTGAAGAAGATGACCGGCGACAGCATCGGCAGCGTGATGTGCGTGAACTGGCGCCACGCGCCGGCCCCGTCGACCGAGGCCGCCTCGTACAGCTCGGTCGGCACCTGCTTGAGACCGGCCAGGAAGATCACCATCGGGGCGCCGAACTGCCAGATGGCCAGCAGCATCAGCGTCTCGAGCGCCCACTGCGGATCGTTCACCCAGGGCGCGCCCTCGATGCCGAACAGGGCCAGGAACGAGTTGAAGGCGCCCTCACGGTTGAACATGCTGCGCCAGACGATGGCCACGGCCACGCTGCCACCGAGCAGCGAGGGCAGGTAGAACAGGCCGCGGAAGAACGCGATGCCCTTGAACGCCTTGTTGAGCAGCAGCGCCACGCCGAGCGCGGCGGCCAGCTTGAGCGGCACCGCGACCAGCGCGAAGGTGACCGTGACCCGCACCGCGTGCCAGTACGAGGGGTCGGCCGTGAACATCTCGCGGTAGTTGTCGAACCCGACCCACTGCGCCTCACCGACGTCGATGAGCGGGCTGTAGTCGGTGAAGCTCAGGTAGAGCGAGAGCAGCATCGGGATCGCGGTGATGCCCAGGAGCCCGAGCAGCCACGGTGAGAGGAAGACGTATCCGGCCAGGTCCTCCCGGCGCCGGCGCGCCCGGCCTCCCCGCCGCGTGGCGGCGGGGGGCGGGGGCACCGGCTCGGTCGGACGGACCGGCATCTGAGCGGTTGTCACTTTTGAGTTCAGCCTTGTCCGATGGCCGCCTTGGCGGCGGTGACGAAGGCCGCGGCGCCCTGCTCGGGCGTCTGACGGCCGTACTGGACCTCCTCGGCGATGCGGACCAGCTCGGTCTTGACCTTGCTGTGGCCGGCCGGCGGCACGCTGGGCGAGGTCGGGCCGAACTTCTGGCTCAGCTCGTCCTGCACGGCGATGGTCTGCTTCATGGCCGGGTCGGTGGCGGTCTCGGCCACCGTCTTGCGGACCTCGAGGTTGGGCGGCAGGCCACGGTCGGTGCCGAGGATCTTGCCGGCCTCGGGGTCGTTGGCCATGAAGTTCAGCACGTCGACCACGGCGTCCTTGTGCTTGGTGCCGCGGAACGCCGAGAAGTACATCGAGGCGCGGGCCCACTGCGCGCTCGGGTCACCCGGGTACGCGACGACGCCCAGCTCGCTCTTGGTGTTCTTCTTCAGCTCGGGCATCTGGTTGACCCAGACCCACGACGTGCCGGCCTTGCCGGTGACCACCAGCTGCTTGCTGATGTCGGTGGCGTTGCCCTCGTGGATCACGTCCGGGGTCGGCGTCGCGCCGGTGTCGCGGGCGCCCTTCCACAGCTGGAACCACTTGGTGATGTCGGCCTCGTCGAACGCGAGCGTCTTGTCCTTGTAGAGGTCCTTGCCGTTCTGCCGCAGATAGACCCAGAGGGCCTGGTAGACCGCGCTCGGGTCCTGTGTGCCGGGCACCTTGGCCGTCTTGGAGACGGTCGCCGCCCACGCGATGAAGTCCTCCCAGCTCATGCCGGTCTTCGGCTCGGGCAGCTTGTTCTTCGTGAGCAGCGTCTTGTCGTACACCAGGCCCTGGGTGTTCTCTCCCATGGACAGACCGGCGAGCTTGCCGTCGACCGTCCCGTAGTCGATGAGGCCCTTGGAGATCTTGGTGATGTCGAGTTTGCCGCTCTCGGCGTACGGCTTGAGGTCGAGCGTGACGTTGCGCTCGGCGTACTCGGAGATGTAGTTGTCGTCGATCTGGAAGATGTCCGGGGCGTTGCCGCCCGCGGTGAGCGTGGCCAGCTTGTCGAAGTAGCCCTGGTTGGCCTGCCAGGTCTTCTTGAACGTCACGTTCGGGTGCTTGGCGGTGTAGAGGTCGAGCGCCTTCTCGGTCAGTTCGGCGCGCTTCTCGGCGCCCCACCAGAAGAAGGACAGCTCGATCTTGTCATTGCCCGAGCCGCCGCTGTCGTCGTCGCCACCGCAGGCCGCCGCTCCGAGGAGCAGCGGCAGGGTGAGAACGGCGGCGAGCAGTCGGCGTCGGGTACGTTGAGCGGGCGTGAGACCCCTCGTGATGGGCTCCATGACGCGTACTCCTTTTTAGGAGGCGACACCTCCGGGGGCGATCACGTCGCCCGGGTCCGCAGGGCTGTGCGGACCCGGGCCCGGCCCCGTCGAGTCGCGGATGACCAGTTCGGTCTGCAGATGGACGTGAGCGGTGGTACGGCGGTCGTCGCCATGCGCGAGCAGCATGTCGACGGCAGCCCGACCGGCGGCGGCGGTGGGAGTCGCCACCGTGGTCAGCTTCGGGCGGGTCAGCCGGCTGAGCATGATGTCGTCTATCCCGACGACGCTGACGTCGCCGGGCACGTGGGCCCCGGCGGCCAGCAGACCCTCGATGAGACCGATCGCCATGAGGTCGTTGTAGGCCAGCACCGCGGTGGCGCCGGCCCGCAGCACGTCCTCGGCCACGGTCAGGCCGCCGACCTCGGTCGGCGGGTTCGGTCCGATGATGGTGAGCTCGGCGTTCGCGGCGCGTGCGGTGGAGGCCGCCGAGCGGCGGATCTCGCGGCTGGTCCACGACCCGCGCGGGCCGCTGACCAGGGCGATGTGCCGGTGACCGAGCCCGGCCAGGTGTTCGACGGCGCGGCGGGCGCCGCCGGCCACGTCCATGGCCACGGCCGGGATGCCGGTGATCTGCCGGTTGACGACGACCAGCGGCACCTCGCGGCTGAGCTGCTCGATGAGCGCGTTGCTCATCCGCGGGCTGCACAGCAGGACGCCGTCGACCTGCTTGGCCAGGGCCCGCACGACCTCCTCCTCGAGCGCCGGGTCCTCGTTGGTGTCGGCGACGAAGATGTGGTGGTCGTGCTTGCGGGCCTGGCTCTCGGCCGCCTTGATCAGCGGCGGGAAGAACGGGTTGGCGATGTCGGCCACGATCAGGCCGATGTTGTAGGTGCGGCCGGTGATGAGCGCCCGGGCCGCCCGGTTGGGGCGATAGCCGAGCTGCTCGGCGCAGGCCAGCACCCGGCTGCGCGTGTTCGGGTTGACCAGATGCGGCGCCGAGAAGGTGCGCGACACCGTCGAGATGTGCACGCCCGACGCCTTGGCGACGTCGCGAATCGTCACCGACATCAACGCCTCCACTGTGGTCGGGGTCACGGGTTGACGCCCATTAATGCAAGCGGTTGCACTCATGTCAATGGCGTTGTGTTGCAGGGAGATGACAAACGGACGCCGTTGTTTACATAAAATAGGGCAAATGGGCAACGATCGTTGACGCGAGGGAATCGATCTGTCTAACTTCCCTGCAAACCTTTGCTGCCCGGGAGGACTCCCGAATGAGACGCTTCGCCGTCGTCGGCGCCGGCTCGCGCGCCGAGATGTTCATCAGAGCGATCACCGCGGAACCTGACGCCGAACTCGTCGCCCTGGCCGACGTGAACCAGTCGCGCATGGACGCGCACAACGGCTGGCTCGATAACCCCGTACCCACCTATCAGGCCGCCGACCTGGCCGCCATGCTGGCCAAGGAGCGGGTCGACGAGCTGATCGTCACCAGCGTCGACAGCACCCACGCCGGGCACATCGTCACCGCTCTCGAGGCCGGCTGCGACGTGATCACCGAGAAGCCGATGACCGTCGACGCGGAGAGCTGCCGCAGCATCCTCGACGCGGTGGAGCGGACGGGACGAAAAGTCCAGGTCGCCTTCAACTACCGCTTCAACCCGGTGCACGAGATGGTCCGCAGCCTGCTGGCCCGCGGCGAGATCGGCGAGATCGGCTCGGTGCACTTCGAGTGGCTGCTCGACGTGCGGCACGGCGCCGACTACTTCCGCCGCTGGCACCGCGACAAGGCCAACTCCGGCGGCCTGCTCGTGCACAAGTCGGGCCACCACTTCGACCTGGTCAACTGGTGGCTGGGCGCCGCACCGCGGGAGGTCTACGCCCAGGGGCGGCTCTTCTTCTACGGCGCCGACGGCCGCCGCCACGGCTACGCCCGCGACTACGAGCGGTCGACCGGCGACCCCGGCGCGGCCGGCGACCCGTTCGCGCTCGACCTGGCCGGCAACGACAAGCTCAAGGCGCTCTACCTGGACGCCGAGGGCGACGACGACTATCTGCGCGACCGCAACGTCTTCGACCCCGGCATCACCATCGAGGACGACCTGGCCGTGCTCGTCCGCTACGACACCGGCGCCACCATGACCTATCACCTCACGGCGTACGCGCCCTGGGAGGGCTACCGCGTGATGGTCAACGGCAGCAAGGGCCGGCTCGAGCTCGAGGTGGTCGAGAGCGACCACGTCAGCCCGGCCGCGGCCGGCGAGGTCAAGCAGGGCGCGTCCCCCGAGGAGGGGTCGGTGACGCTGACCATCAGGCCGTTCTGGGCGCCGCCGTACGCGGTCGAGCTGCAACCGCACAGCCGCGAGGGGCACGGCGGGGCCGACGCCCGGATGACCGGCGTGCTGCTGGGCGGCCGCGCCGACCCCATGGACCGCTCCGCGACCGCCCGGGACGGCGCGCTGGCGCTGCTCACCGGCCTGGCCGCCAACCGCAGCCTGCAGCAGTCGGCCCCCGTGAAGGTGGCCGGCCTGCTCGGAGAGGGAGTTACCGCGTGACCGATCCCGTTTTCGCCACCGACCCGGCGCAGGCCGGCATCGCCCGCGAGCTGTACGCCGTCGCGCGTGACCTGCCGCTGCTCAGCCCGCACGGGCACGTCGACCCGGGCCTGCTCGCCGACGACGAGCCGTTTCCCGATCCGGCCCGCCTGCTGATCGTGCCCGACCACTACGTGACGCGGATGCTGCTGAGCCAGGGCATCCCGCCCGACCGGCTGGGCGTGCCGCGCCGCGACGGCGGTCCGGTCGAGACCGACGGCCGGGTCATCTGGCGCCTGCTCGCCGACAACTGGCATCTCTTCCGGGGTACGCCGTCACGGCTCTGGCTGGAGCGGACGTTCAGCACGGTCTTCGGCGTGGAGAAAAGGCTCAGCGCCGAGACGGCCGACGACGTGTACGACGAGATCGCCGCGCGCCTGGCCGAGCCGGAGTTCCGGCCGCGGGCCCTGTTCGAGCGCTTCGGCATCGAGGTGCTGGCCACCACCGAGTTCCCCACCGACGACCTGAGCCGGCACGCCAAGCTGGCCGCCGACGGCTGGGGCGGCCCGGGCGGCCGGGTGATCAGCACCTTCCGGCCGGACAACGTGGTCGACCTCGACCGCGACGACTGGGCCGAGGCGGTGGCCCGGATGGGCGAGCTGGCCGGCGAGGACACCGGCACGTACGCCGGCTATCTGGAGGCCCTGCGCCGGCGCCGGGAGGCGTTCATCGACGCCGGCACGACCTCGTCCGACCACGGGCACCCGACCGCGCGGACGGTGGCGCTCTCCCCCGCCGGCGCGGCGGCGATCTACGACCGGGCCCTGCACGGCGAGGCGACCGCGGAGGACGCGGAGGCCTTCCGCGGGCACATGCTGCTGGAGTTCGCGCGGATGTCGCTCGACGACGGCCTGGTCATGCAGCTGCATCCCGGCGCGGTGCGCAACCACAACCGCCGCCTCTTCGCGGCACATGGGGCCGATGTGGGCGGCGACATCCCGCAGGCGACGTCCTACGTCGACGCGCTTCGGCCGCTGCTGGACGCGTACGGCATGGAACCGCACTTGACCCTGGTCCTCTACACCCTCGACGAGACTTCTTTCAGCCGGGAGCTCGCACCGCTGGCCGGCGGTTATCCGGCGCTGTTCCTGGGCGCGCCCTGGTGGTTCCTCGACACGCCGGACGCCATGCGGCGCTTCCGCGAGTCGGTGACCGACTCGGCCGGCTTCTACAACACGGCCGGCTTCGTCGACGACACGCGGGCCTTCTGCTCGATCCCGATCCGGCACGACATCGCCCGCCGGGTCGACGCCGCCTATCTCGCGTCGCTGGTCGTGCAGGACCGGCTGCCGCTCGACGAGGCGGCCGCGACGATGGCCGACCTCGCCTACCACCTCCCCAAGCGCATCTTCAAGATCGGCAGGACCGCATGATCACTGATGTACGGGTCCACGACGTCCGCTTCCCCACGGCGGCCGCCGGCGACGGCTCCGACTCGATCAACAAGGGCGACTATTCCGCCACCTACGTCGAGTTGATCACCGACGGACCCTTCACGGGCACCGGATTCACCTTTACCAACGGCCGGGGCAATGAGATAACGGCGGCCTGTGTACGGGCGTTGGCGCCGGCGGTGCTCTCGATGGGCGACGATCCACTCGAGTTCCTGCGGTCGCTTACCGCGGACGTCCAGCTCCGGTGGATCGGGCCCGAGAAGGGCGCGCTGCACATGGCGACCGGCGCCCTGGTCAACGCGGTCTGGGACCTGAAGGCCAAGATCGAGGGCAAGCCGATGTGGCAGCTGCTGGCCGAGATGCCGACCGCCGATCTGGTCGCCTGCGTCGACTTCCGGCACATCGACGACGCGCTCACCCCCGGTGAGGCGGCCGCGATCCTCGACAAGGGCCGCGACGGCATGGCCGGCCGGCTGGCCCGGCTCCGCTCGGAGGGCTTCCCGTCGTACACCACCAGCGTCGGCTGGCTCGGCTATCCCGACGACAAGGTCAGGGCACTGACCAGGGCCGCGTACGCCGAGGGCTGGCGGGCCATGAAGATGAAGGTGGGCGGCCCGATCGAGGACGACGTGCGCCGGGCCCGGATCATCCGCGACGAGATCGGCCCGGACGCGCTGCTCATGATGGACGCCAACCAGATCTGGGGCGTCGACGAGGCGATCGCCAACATGGCCCGGCTGGCCGAGTTCGACCCGTACTGGATCGAGGAGCCGACCCACCCGGACGACGTGCTCGGCCACGCTCGGATTCAGCGGGCGGTCGCCCCGATCCGGGTCGCCACCGGCGAGGTCGCGGCCAACCGGGTCATCTTCAAGCAGCTGCTCCAGGCCGAGGCGATCGGCGTCATGCAGATCGACGCGTGCCGGGTCGCCGGCATCCCCGAGGTGCTGGCCGAGCTGCTGCTGGCGGCCAAGTTCGGGGTGCCGGTCTGCCCGCACGCGGGCGGGGTCGGCCTCTGCGAGCTGGTCCAGCACCTGGCGATCTTCGACTATCTGCGGGTGGGCACGTCGCTGGAGGGCCGCATGGTCGAATACGTGGACCATCTCCACGAGCACTTCACCGACCCCGTGCGCACCCGCGACGGCCGCTATCTGGTGCCGGAGCAGCCCGGATACAGCTCCGACCTGAAGCCCGCGTCGATCGCCGAGTTCTCCTTCCCGGACGGCCCGGCATGGAACTGACCCGAGCCTCCCTGCCCACGGCCGGCATGGTCCACCTCGGACTGGGCGCCTTCTTCCGGGCCCATCAGGCCGTCTACACCGACGACGCGATGGCCGCGGCGGGCGGCGACTGGGGCATCGTCGGTGTCGCGCCACGCTCGCGGGCCGTGGTCGACGCCCTGCGCGCCCAGGACTACCTCTACAGCGTCACCACCCTCGGCCCGGACGGCACCAGCACGCGGGTGATCAGCGCCCTGGCCGGCGCGATGGCGGCCTCGGCCGACCCGGACGCGGTGGTGAAGCTGCTGGCCGACCCGGCGATCCGGGTGGTCACGCTGACCGTCACCGAGAAGGGCTACAAGCTCGACCCGGCCACCGGGCGGCTGCTGCTCGACGACGACCTGCGGGCCGACCTCGAGACCGGCCGCGCCCCCCGGACCGTGCCCGGCCTGCTGATCAGCGGCCTGGCCGCCCGGCGGCGGGCCGACGCCGGGCCGATCGCGCTGATGAGCTGCGACAACCTGCCGTCCAACGGGCACCGGCTGCGCGGGCTCGTGCACCACCTGGCGGCGGCGACCGGGATCGCCGAGTGGGTCGCGGCCAACGTGACGTTCCCGGGGACCATGGTCGACCGGATCGTCCCGGCCAGCACGGCCGAGACGTACGCGATCGCGGAGCGGGCCCTGGGCGTGCGGGACGCGGCCGCGGTGAGCGGCGAGCCGTATCTCCAGTGGGTCATCGAGGACGACTTCCCGGCCGGGCGCCCCGCCTGGGATCTGGCCGGAGCCGTACTCACCGACGACGCGCAGCCCTGGGAACGCCTGAAGATCCGCACGCTCAACGGCGTGCACTCGGCCATCGCCTATCTGGGCGCGCTGGCCGGCCGGGAGACCATCTCGGCCGCGCTGGAGATGCCGGGAATGCTGCCCGCGATGCGGCACTTCATCGCCGGCGACATCACGCCGTGCCTGTCGCCGCCGCCCGGTGTCGACCCATCGGCGTACGGGGAAGAGGTGTTGACCAGGTTCGCCAATCCGGCCATCGCCTATCGCACCCTCCAGGTGGCGGGCGACGGCTCGCAGAAGCTGCCGCAGCGGGTGCTGCACACCATCCAGGACTGCCGGAAGGCCGGCTCGATGCCACGCTGGGGCGCGCTGGTGGTCGCGGCCTGGATGCGCTTCGTGCAGGGCACCGCCGACGACGGCCGCGACCTGCCCCTGGACGACCCGCTGGCCGACCGGATCCGGGCCCGGCTCGCCTCCGCCGGCTCCACCCCGGCCGACGTGGTGGAGGCGCTGCTCGGCCTGGACACCGTCTTCGCGGCCGACCTGGCCGACGACAAGGAGCTGCGCGCCGAGATCGTCTCCTGGCTCACGGCCCTGACGGAGCACGGCGTCGAGGACACCCTGGCCGGTCTGCGATGAAGGTCGCTCTCATCGGCGCCAACGGCCATGGGTCGTGGCACCGCCGGAACATCTCGGGCAATCCGCGGCTGAGGTTCGTCGGCATGGCGGACGTGCGGCCGGTCTCGTCACCCGAGGCACCGGTCTTCACCGATCACCAGGCGTTGCTGTCGGCCACCCAGCCGGACGTGGTGGTGATCTGCACGCCACCGCACACGCACCTGCCGATCGCCTTGGACGCCCTGGCGTACGGCTGCGACCTGCTCCTGGAGAAACCGCCGGTGCTGTCGCGGGCCGAGCACGACACGCTCACCGCGGCCCTGACGGCGGCCGGCCGCGTCTGTCAGGTGGGTTTCCAGGCGCTGGGTTCGGCCGCGTGGTCCCGTTTCCGCGACGCTCTGCCCACCCCGCTGACGGGGATCGGCGCGGTGGCGTCGTGGAAGCGCGACGACACCTATTACGCCCGCGCCTCGTGGGCGGGCCGCCGGGGCGTCGACGGGGCCCTGGTCAACCCGCTGGCCCACGCCGTCATGCAGGCCCTGGCCACCGGCACCGCGGCCGGCGCGGGCCGCCCCCGCGAGCTGGCCGTCGAGCGCTACCGCACCCGCGACATCGAGGTGGACGACACCGCGTTCGCCCGCATCACCTTCGACAGCGGCCTGCAACTGCTGGTGGCCGTGACCCTGGCCGGCGAGGACTTCATCGCGGGCGAGATCGAGGCCCGCGGGCCCGGCGGCCGGGCCCTGCTCGAATATCCGACCGACCGTCTGGCCCTGCCCGGCGCGGCCACCCTGACCGAGGTCCCCGGCCGCGTCGACCTGCTCACCAACGTGCTGGATCACCGGGCCGACGGCACCCCGCTGCTGGTCCCCTTGTCCGCGACCGCCGACTTCACCTCGGTGCTGGAGGCCCTCGCCGGCGCTCCGCTCCCCCAGCTTCTCGACGGCGACACGGTTGCCGTCGACGGCCCTCACCGCACGATCCTCGGCATCAACGAGGTGCTGGTGAAGGCCGCCGCGACCCTGTCCCTGCCGTCAGAGCTCGGCCTGCCCTGGGCCGTCCGCCCCTACCGCCGCCGTCTCCTCCTCGATCACCGGTGAGGCGGTGAGAAGCTCGACCTCCCAGTGCTCGACCAGGCCCTCGCCCTCCTCGTCGGCCTCGAGGTAGCTGCGGACGCGGACGCCCAGGCCCAGCTGGTTGGCCGCGCGCAGGTGCTCGGTCACGTCGTCGATGCTGGTCAGGTAGTGCGTGGCGATGAGGTCGGGCTGCACGGCGGTTTCGTCAAGGTCAGTCACGGCACCCAGGTTAATCGCCGAGGGTCCGGCGCAATCTCAGGCCCGGGGTCGTGCGGACGAAGGTACGCAGGGCCACCAGGTCACCCCGGTCGAAGCCGAGGATGCGGACCTCACGGCCGCCGGTGGCGCCGGGGATCGCCAGGGGGCCCTCGTCGCCGCCCAAGTCGGTCGTGCAGCGCGGGCGGCCGTCGACGACGACGTCGGCCCGGTCGACCCCGGACACCGAGAACGAGGCGGTCAGGCGGCCGTCCACCTCGTCCAGCACGACGTCGAAGCGGCGCCGGGGCAGCTCGTCGAGCAGCTTGACCGCCTCGGCGAACAGGTCGGCGTCGTCCTCCAGCAGGTCGCGGCGGGTGGGCCGGTGCAGCTTGCGGGGCACCACCCCGTAGTCCTCGAGCGGGGTGCCGGCGTTCGGGCCGACCCGCAGCACCCGGCGGATCACCAGGGACAGGTTGGCGCCGTGCGGCAGCGCCCGATAGGGCGAGTCGGGCGCGTTCGGCAGCCGGGCCAGCAGGTCGCCGAGCTGCCAGATGTTGCCGCCGCCGGCGCCCGTGTTGTTGTCGACGCCCAGCACCAGGCCGATCCCGTTGTCCTGGAAGCCGGCCGCGAAGATGTCGGCCGCCGAGTAGCAGCGGGCGTCGGTGAGCAGCACGATCGGCCCGAAGTACGACTGCGGGACCACGTCGAGCATGTCGCGGCCGGTGAGCGGGATGCCGGCCGAATAGAGCGCGCCCGACTCGATCGCCTGGTCGAGTGACTTGCGCCAGTCCTTCAACTGGTCGTTCTGCCGGGCGATCCGCAAATTGAGCGGGGTGGCCGCGAACTGGGCCGGCTCCGGCTCGACCGGGCGGGCCACCAGCGCCTGCAGGCACATCTCGGAGGCGAGCACGGCGCCGCCGCCGTTGCCGCGGATGTCGAGCACCAGGCCGTCGGAGGGCAGCAGGCCGAGCAGGCGGATGAACTCGCGGACGAAGCCGAGCACGCCGCTGCCGGTCGGCATGAAGGTGCGGATCCGCAGATGCCCGACGACGCGGTCGCCGACCGGGACGCGGCGCGCCTCGAAGATGGTCGGCGCCTCCGAGATGATCCCCGGCCCGGTGGGGTCGCCGGCCAGGGCCTCGGGCGCGAACAGGGCGGCCCGCAGCCAGGCCAGCTGGGCCCCTTCGGCGTCGACGCCGAGCGGCGTGTCGAGCGAGGCGGCCGGCCCCTCGGTGGTGGCGGCGATCGGCACCACGGTCCACACCTGGCGCGTCTCGCGAACCTGCCCGTCCCGGCCGACGTACCGGATGATGATCCAGTCCTCGTCGGGCGGCGGCCCGAAGGCGAGCGAGCGCACAGTGAACATGCTGACCGCGCGGGCGTGCCGCGCCTCCGGGTTGGCACCCGGCAGGCACTGGGCGAACCGTTCGACGGCGCGATGGATCGGCACGCCGTTCCAGTGGGTCACCTCGGCCCCGAAGCCGAACGCGTCGTCGCCGAGATCGGCCGTCACCCGACCGACCAGGTAACGATGCCGGCCGTCCTCCACGAACTCCTTCAACAGGAACGGGAGGTACGCCCCGGCGCCGTTGAACGGCTCGGGCAGCGTGTACCGGGTGTGCAGGTCACGCAGCGAATTGAAGATCTCGATGAGCTCCTCGTGCAGTCGCCACTCCCGGCCCGGGTCGTCCTCCTGACGGGCCAGGCGCTGGTCGAGAAGCCGGAGCCGCTGCAGCGGGTTGATGCCGTAGCGGGCCGTCTTGAACGCGAGCAGGGCGTAGTTGTGCTCCAGGAGGAGCAGCGCCTGCCGCACGATGAGCCGCCGCTCGTCGAGCGTGAGCCGCCCGACCTCGCTGGTCGCGAGGAACTCGGGAAGCGAGACGGTCGCGGCCAGAGCGCTGTCCACCTGCGTCATCGCCCCAGCGTAGGGCCGCTGCCGCCGCTAAGATCCTGTCCGATCAACGACGCTGGGGAGCCGACGTGCCGGAGAAGTGGGAGTGGGTACGCGAACCCTGGCGGCAATGGCTGCGCCGCTCATCCATCGGCGTCGAGGTCTTCATGCGGGTGAACGACCCGGACTCGTACCGTCTGCTGCTGGGTTCCGGCACCGCCGGCACGCAGCTGGCCGGGGTGATGGCGCTCGCCGACCGCCGCGACTGCGCCGCCGCCGGGCTGGGCTGCACCCGTCGCCTGGACCGCTCCTGCCGCGATCCCGAGATCTGCTCCCAGGATCCGGCCGGCGCCGGCGGCCGCGAGGGCCCGGTGCCGGGCGGTTGCGACTCCTTCACCTCCTTCACCCAGGACCTTTGGGTCCGCTTCAGCGCCGACAACCGCCACCGGGCCGTCCTCTCCGGCAAGCGCCTGTGGATCGACGGCCGGCCGGTCGGCGAGGACCAGACGATGGAGCCGTACGGGCAGTGGGTCGGCGACCGCTTCTTCGTCGTGCCGGCCGAGGGCCCCGAGGACCACCCGGACCAGGAATACACGATGGGGTACCTGGCCTCGACCATCAACTCGCTGGTCGTCTACGACGCGGACCGCTCGATCGAGCAGGTCCTCGTACCCACACCGGAGGAGCGCTGGACCGACCCCCGCGCCGAGCTGGTCGACGGCGCTCTGCACGTACGCCCGCGCCCGTCGGCGCCACCCGACCGCGTCATCCCGGTTGCGCGCCCCTGAGAGCATTCGTGCGGTGCGGGGTTACTTGATCATCGCGATGTCCGTGCTGCTGGCCGGACTGCTGGCCCTGCACCGCTGGGTGCCCGGCCTCGGACTGCGGCTGGGCAGCCTGCTGGAGACGTTCCTGCCCTGGCTGGGCCTGGCCGTCCCGGTGCTGGCGGCCCTGGCGTGGTGGCGGCGCCCAAGGATGGCGCTCCCGGCCGTGCTGCTGCCGGTCATCGCTTGGCTCGCCGTCTTCGGCGGCCATGTCGTGCCGGACCGGGACCGCACCGCCGACCTGATCGCCGTCCAGCACAACGCCAGTGACGAGAACATCGACCCGGCCGGCACGGCCCGTTCCCTGATGAAGGCGAATCCCGACGTCATCGCCCTGGAGGAGGTGACGTTCCCGGCCGTCACCGACTACGAGACCACGCTCGCCGCCGCCTATCCCCACCACAGCGTCCAAGGAACCGTCGCCTTGTGGTCCCGCTACCCGCTGACCGAGGTGGCCGCGATCGACATCCGCCCCGCCGCTTTCGGCCCCGACTGGAACCGGGGCCTGCGCGCGGTGGCACAGACCCCGCACGGTCCCGTCGCCGTCTACGTGGCCCACCTGCCGTCGGTCCGCATGGGCGTCTCCGGCTTCGACACCGACCCCCGCGACGAGAGCGCGGCGCTGCTCGGTGACCTCTTGGCGGCCGAGCCCCTCCCCCGGGTCATCGTCCTGGGCGACCTCAACAGCACGGTCGAGGACCGCGGCCTCGCCCCGGTCCTCGACCACGTCACGACCTCGAGAGACTTCGCCTTCAGCTGGCCCGCGCGCTTCCCGGTGGCCCGCATCGACCAGATCCTGGCCCGCGGATTGACCGTGACCGGCCTGCACACCTTGCCGAGAACCGGCAGCGACCACTTGCCGATCGCCGCCCGGATGAGGCTGTAGGGCCGCGGCGCCCAGCTCAGAACCGCATGGCCCAATACAGGGTTTCCCGCCGGTACTCATCCTGCCTGTCGCGGTACTCGTCCCAGCTCATCTCCTTCTCCTCGGCCCGCTCCCGAGTGCGATGCTCGACGAGCGCGCCGCGGATGAGTTTCACCGCGGGCCCGGCCACGACGGGCGCCGCGGGCCCGGTCATCAGCGCGATGAGCCGGCCGTGTGATTGCGCGCCGGCTTCGATCACCCCGCGAAGGACAAGCTCTTCGAAGGGGCCTCGCTTCGACACACCGCGGCCGTCCTCAGCAGTCATCACAACCTCCAACTCCGTGTCATCGAATACTCACTCAAAGTGACAGCGACGGCCAACGGGTTGCTCCTCAGCCGCGAAAACCGGCGCTCCGTGGCGCGACGCGCCTGCCGGGTATCCGCCGCGGCAGACGCTCGCTGGTTCCGCCGATGGCAGCGTGACGGCGTCGGGGCGCAGATCCTCGCGGCGTTGCAAGCCCGGGCGGACAGCGCCGGGATGATCGGCCGGACGGTCAGCGTGGACTCGACCATCAGCCGCGCCCACCAGCACGCGGCCGGAGCCCGCCGCGACGGCCACCTTCAGAAGGACCCACCCGGTGGCTACCGCCTACGCCACGCTGTTGAGTGCGGCATCAACCAGCTCAAACAGCCATCGCCGCCATCAACCAATGGCTCCGCGCCCTTCGAAACGCGGCCTACTTCAAGGGCCAGGTGCTGTCGCGGAGGATCAATTCGGCGGGGACGTGCTCGACGCGCGGGGCGTTGTCGGTGGCCGCGTCCAGGGCCAGGGTCATGGCTCGTTCGCCCAGCTCGGTCAGGGGCAGACGGACCGATGTCAAGGCGGGGGTCACGTCGCGGGCGATCGGCATGTCGTCGAAACCGATGACGCTCAGGCGGCGGCCCGCGGCGCGCATGGCGGCCAGGGCACCCACCGCCATCGAGTCGTTCAGGGCGGCGATCGCCGTGAGGGACGGATCGTCGGCCAGGAGCTTCGCCGTGATGGCCTCGCCGCCGTCGCGGGTGAAGTCGGAGTGGGTCACGTGGACGGTGGCGCCGTGCTCGGCGGCGGCCCGGTGCAGGCCGGCCAAGCGGTCGACTGTTGTCGTCAGCGACGGCGGGCCGGCTATGGCCGCGATTGTCGTGTGGCCCAGCTCGAACAGATGACGGCCGGCCAGGTAGCCGCCCTCCTCGTTGTCGGGCAGCACGGCGTCGCCGGGGTGCTGGTGGCGGCCGATCACGGCGATGCGGCCGCCCGTGGCCTCGAAGGCGCGCATGCGGTCGTCCAGCTCGGACGCGGCCGTGCTGTCCAGATATCCCGATCCGGCGATCACGATGGCCGCCACCTGGTGGGCGTGGAGCAGGTCGATGTATTCCATCTCACGGCCGGGGTCGCGGAAGCTGTTGCAGATGATGACCAGGCGGCCGTTGGCCGTGGCCACCCGTTGAAGACCCCTGGTGATCTCGGCGAAGTACGGGTCGGAGACGTCGTGGACGATCACGCCGACCGCGTTGCGGTGGGAGCGGGCCAGCATCTGGGCGTGCGCGTTGGGCACGTAGCGCAGCTCGGCCACCGCGGCCAGGACGCGGGCGCGTAGCTCCTCGGTGACCGGTTTCGGACTGCCGTTGATGATGCGGGACGCCGTCGCGGTCGACACACCGGCATGGCGTGCGACATCGGCCAGGGTCGCCATACGCCTCCTCATGACAGCAGTTGCCCGGAGGATACCGCCCGTGCTCTTGCCCGGTTGGCAGCGCGCCGAGTACGGTCTCAGGAAAGCGCTTACCTCAGGACTTTTCAAGGCCCCGGAGGCAACCAGCATGGATCGAACCACCATCGGCATCGTCATGAACGGCGTCACCGGCCGGATGGGCCTGCGGCAGCATCTGATCCGCTCGATCCTCGCGATCCGCGAGGACGGGGGTCTGCCGCTGCGTGACGGCACCGTGCTCTGGCCCGAGCCGATCCTCGCCGGGCGCAGCGAGGCCAAGCTCCGCGCCCTCGCCGACCGGCACGGTCTCACCCAGTGGACCACCGACGTGCCCGGCGCGCTCGCCCGGCCCGACGTCCAGGTCTACTTCGACGCCCAGGTCACCAGCGCCCGGGTCAAGGCGCTGCGCCAGGCCATCGAGGCCGGCAAGCACGTCTACACCGAGAAGCCGGTGGCCGAGAGCCTCGGCGAGGCGGTCGAGCTGGCCCGGTTCGCCGACGCGGCCGGCGTCAAGCACGGCGTCGTGCAGGACAAGCTGTTCCTGCCCGGCCTGCGCAAACTCGCGCGTCTGGTACAGGGCGGCTTCTTCGGGCGCATCCTCTCCGTACGAGGGGAATTCGGTTATTGGGTTTTCGAAGGCGATTGGCAGTCGGCGCAGCGGCCGTCGTGGAACTACCGGGCGGCCGACGGCGGCGGCATCACGCTCGACATGTTCCCGCATTGGCACTACGTGCTGGAGCAGATCTTCGGGCCGGTCCGGGCCGTGACCGCGCGTTCGGTGACGCACATCGACCGGCGCTGGGACGAGAGCGGTTCGCCGTACGACGCGACGGCCGACGACGCGGTGTACGGCCTTTTCGAGCTCGACGGCGGCATCATGGCGCAGATCAACAGCTCGTGGGCGGTGCGGGTCAACCGTGACGAGCTCGTCGAGTTCCAGGTCGACGGCACGCACGGCAGCGCGGTGGCCGGCCTGCACCACTGCCGCGTCCAGCCGCGCGCGGCCACGCCGAAGCCGGTCTGGGACCCGGATGTGCCGACCGGGCAGAGCTTCCGCGACCAGTGGCAGCAGGTGCCCGACAACGAGGTCTTCGCCAACGGCTTCCGCGCTCAATGGGAGCAGTTCCTTTTGTACGTCGCCGAGGACGCCCCCTACACCGGAGATCTCTGGGCCGGCGCGCGCGGCGTGCAGGTGGCCGAGCTGGGCCTGCAGTCCTCGCGCGAGGGCCGGCGCCTGGAGATCCCGGAGCTGACCCGATGATCTTCAGCGGCCGCGGTGCCGAATTCCAGCAGAAGCGAAACTTCCGATCGCGAGTGGCTTATGCCGCCGCGCCGGTGACCGCGGATCCCACCGCCGAGAACATCCCGGGCGCCCCGGCCAAGCTGGACTGGGACACGACGCTGCGCTTCCGGCATCACTTGTGGGACCACGGTTTCGGCGTCGCGGAAGCGATGGACACCGCCCAGCGGGGTGCCGGACTGGACTATCCGGCGACTCGCGAGCTCATCCGCCGCAGCGCGGCGGACGCCACCGGCCCGATCGTCGCGGGCGTCGGCACCGACCAGCTCCCGGCCGGCCCGGCCACGATCGACGACATCACGAAGGCGTACCTGGAACAGCTGAGCGACGTCCGCGAGGCCGGCGCAACCCCGGTCATCATGTGCTCCCGGCATCTCGCGGCGGCCGCGAAGAACGCCGACGACTACCGCCGCGTCTACGGCGACCTTCTGTCCCAATCGGACAGTCCGGTGCTGCTGCACTGGCTCGGCGAGGCCTTCGATCCTCTGCTCGCCGGCTACTGGGGCGGCAACGACACGGTTCTCGACATCATCCGCGAGCACGCCGCGAAGGTCGAGGGCATCAAAATCTCTTTGCTGGACGCCGATTACGAGGTCGAGCTGCGTCGCCGACTGCCCGATGGCGTACGCATGTACACCGGCGACGACTTCAACTATCCGTCCCTGATCCTCGGCGACGACCAGGGCCACTCCGAGGCCCTGCTCGGCGTCCTGGCCGTGATCGCCCCGCCCGCCGCCGCGGCGTTCCGCGCCCTGGACGAGGGGGACGTCACCTCGTACGAGCAGATTCTCCTCCCGACTCTGCCCTTGGCCCGTCACCTCTTCGCGGCGCCGACCTACCACTACAAGACCGGGATCGTCTTCCTCAACTGGCTGGCCGGTCATCAGGACCACTTCACGATGGTCGGCGGCGCGCAGTCCGGCCGCTCGCCGCGGCACCTGCTCGCGCTGATGCGGCTGGCCGACGAGGCCGGCATCCTGCCCGACGCCGACCTGGCCGCCCATCGCGCCGGGGCCTGGCTCACGACCGTGGGGATGAGCCGATGAAGGGCTTCTCGCTCAACCAGGCCACCACCAAGCACTGGCCGCTGGAGGATCTGGTCGCCGGGTGCGTCGCCGCCGGCGTGTCCGCGGTCGGGCTGTGGCGGGAGGACGTGGCGGAGTACGGCCTGGAGAAGACCGCGAAGCTCATGCGGGACAACGGTTTGACCGTGTCGTCGTTGTGCCGCAGCGGGTTCTTCCACGAGGCCGGCTGGTACGACGAGAACCGGCGCGCGATCGACGAGGCGGCCACGCTCGGCACCGACACGCTCGTGCTCGTCAGCGGCGGACTGCCCGGCACCAGCCGCGACCTGGACGGCGCCCGGCGGCACGTCGGCGACGCGATCGGCGCGCTCGTGCCGGACGCCCGCGACGCCGGGGTGCGGCTGGCCATCGAGGCGCTGCACCCCATGTTCTGCTCCGACCGCTGCGTCGTCTCCACATTGGATCAGGCGCTGCAACTGGCCGCGCCCTACCCCGTCGAGGCGGTCGGCGTCGTCATCGACACGTACCACCTGTGGTGGGACGACAAGGTGTGGCAGGGCATCGCCGACGCGGGACCGCGGATCGCCGCCTTCCAGCTCGCCGACTGGATCACCCCGCTGCCCGAGGGCGTGCTGCTCGGCCGGGGCCTGCCCGGCACCGGATCGGTCGACATGCGCCGCTTCCACCGCGCGGTGGCCGAGGCCGGCTACGACGGATGGGTCGAGGTCGAGGTCTTCCACGCCGACGTGTGGGCGCGTCCCGGCGCCGAGGTGCTCGCCGAGGCGTACGAGGGCTATCGGGCGGCTGTCTCGTGAATTTGTACGACTACGTGCCCGAGCCGGACCTCGACATCCGGCTCGGCCCTCGCCCGTACCTGCATCCGGTCCGCACCCTCGCCGGCACGGTCGTCACCGACACCATGCCGTTCGACCATCCGTGGCACCTCGGCGCCTCCCTCACCGTCGCCGACGTCAACGGCTGGAACCTGTGGGGCGGCCGCACCTTCGTCCGCGACGAGGGCTACGTCTGGCGCGAGGACCACGGCCGCATCCGGCACGTCACGCCCGAGGACCTGGTCTGGGAGGACGGCGAGGGCCGCACGCTGCTGACCGAACGCCGGCGAATCACCGCGTCCACTTCTCCCGACGGCTGGGAGCTGCTTTTCTCGTACGCCTTGACGGCTCCCCGAACGGTCACGCTGGGCAGCCCGGCCACGAACGGCCGCACCGGGGGCGCCGGCTACGGCGGCTTCTTCTGGCGCTGTCCCCCGGGAAAGGCGGTGGCATCGGCCGGGAACGGCAGTGCCGACCCGGCGCTGACCCTGACGACCGACTCCTACCGCCTCACCTTCAGCGGCTTGCGCGACGCCGACCGCTGGTTCCTGCGCACTGACGACTACGTCGGCGTGTGCGCCGCCCTGGCCTACACCGACCCGCTGGTCATCCCGGCCGGGGAGACCCTTCACCGCGACATTCGTGTACTCATAGAGGATGTCCACTGAGATCGTCTTCGAGACCCATTCCTGGAGCGAGGACAACGACCGCGGCCTGGCCACGGGCTGGCTACCCGGTCGTTTGTCCCCGCGCGGCCGTTCCCTGGCCGCCGAGCTCGGCGCCCGCCGCCGCGACGACGGCGTGACGGCGGTCTTCACCTCGGACCTGCGCCGAGCCGTGGAGACCGCCGAGATCGCCTTCGCCGGCTCCCCGATCCCGATCCTGCACGACTGGCGCCTGCGCGAGTGCGACTACGGCACCCTGAACGGCACCCCGGCCGCCGGCCTGCACAAGCAGGACCACATCGACATCCCGTTCCCCGAGGGCGAGAGCTGGCGCCAGGCGGTGGAACGAGCGGGGCGCTTCCTGACCGACATCCCGACCCGCTGGGACGGCGCCCGCGTCCTGGTCATCGGCCACGTCGCCACCCGCTGGGCCCTGGACCACCTGATCGACGGCATCGGACTGGAAGAGCTGGCCGCCACCGACTTCGCCTGGCGCGAGGGCTGGGAATACCGCCTGGGCGAGGTCAGTCCAAGGTCTGCGTGAGCTCGTTGCGGTCTCCGCTGTAGCGAACGATGCCGCGGGCGCCGTTGACGATGGGCATGTACGGCGGCACGTGACCGCACTCGACATCGGCGATGATCGGAACACCGAGACCACCGAGGGCGTCCAGCACCGCTTCGTGCTGGCTGAGCGAGCCGGCCGCGGGCGCACCGGTCCGGCCGACGAGGACCGCGTTCGCCGCTTCGAAGAACCCGGCGAGCCGCATCCCGTGCAGATTGCGGCAGATGGTCGCCGCGTCGTCACCGGCGGCCTCGACGTAGACGAGGAGCCCCTCGGGCGCGTGTGCCCGCGCGAACGACGCCACGTCGCCGTAGGGGGTGCCGGTCAGGTTGCAGAGCGTCTCGATGCAGCCGCCGATGAGCCGGCCCCCGACCTCCACGTCGTCGTCGCCGTCGAGCCGGGTCCATCGACCGGGGGCGTCCAGAACGAACTCGCTCACCTGCGGATTCGTCTGGTAGTCGACCCATCCGGTGGCGCGGTGGCGGCCCGGCGGGGTTTGCGAGAAGGCCGTTCCCGGCCGCATCGTGACGATGTCCAGCCAGGTCAGCAGGCCTTGCGGTGCGCGATAGGGCGTGTCCATCAGGTTGTTGCCGTGCACGGTCGCCACCCCGGTCAGGAGCGACAGCGGCGTGATGACCGTCGACATGTCGGAGAACCCGACGATCCAGGTCGGTTCCGCCGCACGCAGCGCGTCCCAGTCGAGCAGCGGCAACAGGTCGATCGCGGTCTCGCCACCCCAGGGCGGCACGACGGCCTTGATGGCCGGGTCGGTGAGCATGGCGGTCAGCTCACGGGCCCGGTCGCCGGCCGGAGCGCTGACGTGCCGGGCACCGTCCATGCAGTCCCCGACCACGACCTCGTACCCGCGGTCTTCCACCGTCCGGATCGCCACGTCGAGCCGGTCCTTGAGGCTATCGCCGACGCCTTGGGAGGGTGCTGTGACACCGACACGGTCACCGGGACGCAGCGGAGCTGGGTATCGCATGGGCATCCGGGCATTCTCCGGCAATCCCGCACGGGGCCGCCACCCGGCTGTTGCAGATCATGGCTCTCATCTGGGGCTATCCCCGGGCGCCGCACGAATCGTTTGCAGGAATCCCCCATGTCATTGACGTTCACCTATGGAACTGCCTAGCGTTCCGACAGGAAAGCCCTTACCTCAGGCAGTTTGGATGGTCTTCCATGCGCAGACGGACGTTTCTCCGGCTTTCGGCGGGCGCGATCACAGTCAGCTCGGCCGGTGCCGTCGCCGTGCGGCCGGGCAGTGCGCTGGCCGCACCGGACCGGGTCGTCGTAGCGGCCGATGGGACCGGGGACTTCCTCTCGGTGCAAGCGGCCGTCGACGCGGCGCCGGCCGGGGAGGTGCACATCGGGGTGCGCCCCGGCGTCTATCACGGGCAGGTGGTGATTCCGGCGAGCAAACCCGGGATCACGCTGTACGGCCTCGGGCGGCGCCCGCGCGACGTGGTGATCGCCGACGACCGGGCCAACGGGACGCCGCGGCCGGACGGCGGCACCTGGGGAACGACCGGGAGCGCCTCGGTCACGATCGACGGAGCCGGGTTCCGCGCGCGCAACCTGACGTTCGCCAACCTGTTCGACGAGGCGGCCCATCCGGAGATCACCAACCGGCAGGCGGTGGCGGTGCTGACCCGGTCCGACCGGGTCGAGTTCCGCCAGGTGCGCTTCCTCGGCAACCAGGACACGCTCTACGTCAACAGCGCCGACGCCGCGACGATCGCCCGGGCCTACTTCCGGGACTGCGATGTGGAGGGTGACGTCGACTTCATCTTCGGGCGGGCCACCGCCGTCTTCGACCGGTGCCGGATCCATTCGCTCGACCGCGCTTCGACGCCGGCGGGCTATGTGACGGCGCCCAGCACCTCGATCGCCAACCCGCACGGGCTGCTCTTCACGCGCTCCCGGTTCACCTCGGACGCTCCGCCCGGATCGGTCTTCCTCGGCCGGCCGTGGCATCCGAGCAACGACCCGGCGGCGATCGGGCAGACCGTCATTCGCGACTCCTACCTGGGCGACCACATCGGACCCACGGCCTGGAGCGACTTCGGCACGTGGCCGTGGCGCGACGCCCGATTCGGCGAATTCCGCAACTACGGGCCGGGCGCCACCACCGGCCCCGACCGCCCACAGCTGACCCGCGAGGAAGCCGCCGCGAACACCCCCGCCACCTTCCTGCGCGGCGCCGACGGCTGGGCCCCCGATCTCTGCAAATAACCTGCGTTGCTCCTTCCATTGACGATCGCCACCACGGGTGGCAGCGTCGCAGGCAAGCGCTTTCCTGCACGTCAACGCGGTTCCACCGACCGCTTCCCAGGAGTTGCCATGCCCAGACTCGCCGCCGTCGCCGGCCTCGCCTTGCTCGTCACCCTCACCGCCGCACCCCCGGCCGCCGCCAACGCGAAAACGGCCCTTGTCGGCGGATCGCGCAAAAACGCACCGACCGCCGCGCCGCAGCCGGATTCGCGAGCCGCCGCAACGCTGGGAAAAGCACAGGTCACCGCGCCGCTAGGAAACGCCCAGGCCGCCGCGCCGCTCGGGAAAGCGCAGGCCGCCGCGCCGCTAGGAAACGCGCAGGCCGCCGCGCCGCTCGGGAACGTCCGGGCCGCCGCGCCGCTAGGGAAAGCGCAGGCCACCGCGCGGCTCGGGAAAGCGCAGGCCACCGCGCGGCTCGGGAAAGCGCAGGCCACCACGCGCGGGGGCGTGCCGGCGGCCGTGTTGCGGTTGGCGCGGCAGACTCTGGGCTCTGATGACGGCTGGGGCGCGGCCGGCGCCGGAACCACCGGCGGGTCGGCGGCCGACGACGCTCACGTCGCGGTCGTACGCAACCGCGCCGAACTGATCGCGGCGCTGGGCGGGGACGCCGCCACCAATGGGCAGAACGCCACGCCGAAGATCGTGATCGTCAGCGGCCGGATCGATCTGCGCGAGGGTAGGAGCTGCGACGCCTTCGCCGATCCGGAGTACGACCTCGGCGCCTTCCTCGCCACCTACGACCCCGCCGTCTGGGGCCGCGCCGCCAAACCCTCCGGCCCTCTCGAGGACGCCCGGGTCCGGTCGGCCCGTGCCCAGGGTGAGCAGATCCGGATCAACGTCGGCAGCAACACCACCATCGTCGGCGTCAACGGGGCCCGGCTCGACCACGGCAGCCTGGTGCTCACCAACGTCAGCAACGTGATCGTCCGCAACCTCGAGGTCACCGACGCCGCCGACTGCTTCCCCGCCTGGGATCCCACCGACGGATCGGCCGGGAACTGGAACTCGCTCTACGACCTGGTCTCGCTCAGCGGCGCCACCAACGTCTGGATCGACCACAACACCTTCAGCGACGGCAACAACCACGACGCCGACCAGCCCCTCTACTTCGGGCGGCCCTACCAGGTGCACGACGGCGCCACCGACTTCATCCGGGGCTCCGACCTGATCACCGTCTCGTGGAACGACTACTACGACCACGACAAGACCATGCTGATCGGCTCCACCGACACCCCGGGCGTCGACGTCGGCAAGCTGCGCGTCACCGTGCACCACAACCGGTTCGGCAACGTCGTCCAGCGGGCCCCGCGCGTGCGCTTCGGTCAGGTCGACGTCTACGACAACCTCTATGTGGCCACCGACGAGGAGTACATCTACTCGCTCGGGGTGGGCGTCGAGTCCAGCATCTACGCCGAGAACAACTACTTCCGGCTCAGCGCCGACATCCCGCCGGCCGACGTCATCGCCTACTGGAAGGGCACCCGCATCACCACGCGGGGAAACCTGGTGCAGATCTCCGGCCGTACGCCCGGGCCGGTCGACCTCGTCGGTGCCTACAACCAGGCGTACGACCCGGACCTGAACCCCGACGCGGGCTGGACCCCCACCCTGCGCCCTCGCCTCGACCCGGCCTGGGCGGTCCCGGTGCTCGTGGCGGCGGGAGCGGGCACCCGGCGGCTGTACCGCTGAAATTGCCGGTTCTCCCCTCTTGCGTCGATTCGGCGAGGCACCCTGTTTCCATGCACATCGGCGTCATCGGGGCAGGTCAGCTCGGCGCAACGCTCGCCGAGTGGTGCGCGGAGAGCGGCCACGACGTAGCGGTCACGTCACGGCATCCGGAACGGCTGGGCGACGTGGTCGACCATCTCGGCGGCCACGGCGCCGCCATGGGAGTGGCGGAGGCGGTGTCGTTCGCCGACGTCGTCCTGTTCGCCCCTCCGTGGGAGACCGCGCACGAGGCGATCGAGCTGGCCGGCGACGGCCTCATCGGCAAGATCGTCATCGACGCGACGAACCCGGTCGGCCCCCTCCTCGACGGGGCGCCGAGCGGCTTCGAACAGCTCATCTCGTGGGCGCCCGAGGCGCACTGGGCCAAGGCGCTCAACACGCTGCCGGCCTCGGTGCTGAGCAACCGGCGGGGCCACGATCCGCTGCTGGCCGAGTTCGTCTGCACCGACCACACGGACGCCCGCAAGGCCACCACCCTGCTCATCCGGGACATGGGCTTCGCACCGTTCTACGCCGGCGGCGCCAGCACCGCCCGGCTCACCGAGCCGGGCGGGCCGCTTCAGCACAACGCGGTCGACATCTTCGACGCGACGGACGCCCTCGCGGAAGCGATGACCGTCCTGCGTTAGACGGGAACGGTCACGAACTGCTTCCCGGTGGTGTTCACCACCCGCACGGAGGCGACGTCGGCCGGATCGATCAGCGCGCTCCCACTCAGTGTCGTCCCGTCGGCCTCGCCGGCGGGCGACACCAGCCAACTGCCCGCGACCGCGGGCGTGCCGTCCTTGCCGACCACCTCGAGCACGCATTTCTCGCCGGCCGGGATGCCGCCGACCGTGGCGCTCACCCGCACCCAGCCCGCCGCCGGGAGCACCGTCGTCTGCATCGTCGCCCCGGTCGTGGCGTCCGTGGCCGAGCCCGTTCGCGCGCCGGCCGGGGCCGAGGTCGTGGCCTGTGCGATCGGTTCCGTCGTGGGCGCGGTCTGCCGGCCCACGACCAGGCCGCCGGCCACCGCGACGGCCACGGCGACGGCCGCGATCGACGTCACCGAGGCCCACCGGCGCTTGCGCCTGCCCGCGCTCTCCGTCCGTACCTGCCGAAGCGTCCTCTGCAGCAGCAGGTCGGCGTCGTCGGGCGGGCCGTCGAGCAGCATCGGCTCGGGCACCTCGGCCAGCTGGGCCGACCACTCGCGCAGCGACTCGATCTCCTCGCGGCACTCGGCGCACGCGGCCAGGTGCTCGTCGGCCGCCGCCTTCTGCTCCGGCGTGAGCATCTCCATCAGATATCCGGCCAGGTCGACGTGGTCGTTGGTCGGGGGGTTCGCGCTCTCCGGCGCCGTCATGATGCCAACCGTTCCGTGCCGGCCTCACGCAGGGCCCGCAACGCGTAGAAGGAGCGTGATTTGACCGTGCCCGGCGGGATGCCGAGCGCCTCGGCGGCCTCGGCCACCGTGTTACCGCGGAGATAGACCTGTTCGAGCACTTCACGGTGCTCGTTGGACAGCTTGCTCAGCGCGTCCACCACGACCATCGAGGTGACGACCTGGTCGGCGTGGTCACCCTCGACGGCGGCGTCCGGTGGGCTCTCGCCCACCTCGGGGGGACGCCGGTTCCGGGCCCGGATCTGGTCCAGCACGATGTTGCGTACGACCGTGAGCAGCCAGCCGCGCACGGAGCCCTTCCCGTTGTTCAGGCTGTCCGGGTGCCGCCAGGCGCGCACGAGCGCCTCCTGGACCACGTCCTCGGCGGCGGCGCGGTCTCTGGTCAGCTGCGTGGCGTACGCGAGCATGGCCCGGCCGTGTTCCTGGAACAGAGATCTGACCAGTGCTTCATCGGCCACCTCCCGGTGTGGTCTGGTTCTGCTAGACGGCATCCGTCTCTCTCCCCGCGGCACCTTCACGCGCCGCTTCGTACGGGTCTGAAGTCGAAGACGACATCGATGAAAGTACTGTGCCGCGGCTACCGGGAGTACGCGGCGGGTGGCTCCCCGGATCAAGATTTTCCGGAAAGTGGCACAACCCGGTGAACCGCTCCCCGCCCGGGTGACGTGTGGAGGGCATTCGTCGGTTCACTACACGGGAGACAGCCATGATGAAGCGGAGCAGGACGATCTACGTCGCCGCCATGATCGCCGGGCTGGCGAGCGTGGCGGCCTGTGGCAACCAGGCCGGCAACTCCGCGGCCCCGGCGGCCGACACGGTGCCGGTGGCGGTCACCGGTTCCGAGGCGCCGCTCAACCCGCAGGGACCGGACCCGCAGCAGGAGGACCTGGCCGGCGCCGGCCTCGAGCAGGCCGACGAGCCCGGGACCACCGAGCCCACGGCTTCCGCTCCAGCCACCGAGGACGCCGCCGCCGACGAGGCGGCCGAGCCTGAGGAGACCGAGCAGCCCGCCCCCGCGCCCTCCCCCACAGTGGCGAAGACGCAGAAGTGGGTCAAGATCTTCAGTGGTCCGTCCCAGCAGGACATCACCCCGCCGAAGTCCCGCACCGCCGGCAGCAAGGTCGTCGAGCTCAACGTGACCGAGGCCGAGGGCGTCGGCGAGTACGTGACCGACGGCGCCGGCCGCACCCTCTACCGCTTCGACAACGACACCAACAAGCCGCCGAAGTCCACCTGCAACGGCGACTGCGCGACGGCCTGGCCGCCGCTGCTCATCAAGTCGCCCGGCAAGATCTTCCCGGACGGCGTCGACCCGCAGATCGTCGGCTACGTCGAGCGCGCCGACGGCACCTGCCAGGTGACGATCAACGGCTGGCCGGTCTACTACTTCGTGGCCGACGCCAAGGCGGGCGACCTCAACGGCCAGGGCCTGAACGGCAAGTGGTTCGCCATCAAGCCCGACGGCGGCAAGACCTCGAACACGCCCGCCAAGCCGAGCAGCACCACCACCAACTGAGCTTTTCACCCATCGGGGGTACGCCCGGTGATGGCACCCGCCATCACCGGGCGTGTCATGTCCGGGCCCGCACCACGGCGGTGCCGACCAGCCAGACGACGGCCTCGGCCAGCAGGAGGCGCTCCAGGGTCGCGCCGAGGGTGCCACGGCCGGCGAGGAGCATCGTCAGCCCGAGGGCGGCGCCGAGCGGGACGGTCAGCGCGACGCCGGCGGCGGCCAGGCGCTTGAGGGTGCGCTCCGAGGCGTACCACCAGATCGAAGCCATGGCGGCAGCAAGGGTGAGCATGCCGAGAATGGTGGCGGCCGCGTGGACGACGTCGGCCGGCGTGGTCGGCTCGTAGGGTGGAAGCGGGCACCGGTTCGTGCAGGACACGACCCCGGAGACAGCGGCCAGACCGGCGGCGGCGAACAGCGCCGGCGAGGCGAGCGGTATCCGGAGGGCGGCGCCGAGGAGGCCGACGCCGACGGCGAGGATGACGAGCCCCGTGCGGTAGGGGATCGCGAACGGAACACCGGCCGTGCCGGCCTCGCTGACATAGCCGATCAGCCACGATCCGGGAGCGGCCACGAGCGCGACCAGCATGGTGACAGCACCCGCGACGACAGCGAGCGCGGAGGCGGCGGCGAGAAGACGCGTACGGATCATCCCCACCATCATGATCACGCCGGGGTTGCCACCCGCCGCCCACCCGGCCATGGTGTGGCCGTGCTGACCCTCGACGAGGTCCTCGTCCACGACGACGATCCGGCGGGATGCCGCCCTGCCGTGCTCGCCGCCGTGGCCAGCACCGACCCGCATCGGCGCCGAGCCGGCTTGTGGGCCCTGGGCAGCATCGTGGGCCCGGACGATGTCGACCTGATGCGGGAAGCCTGTCCGACCCCGACCGGTCGATGCGCCTCCAGGCATTGTCCGGCCTGACCAGCGACGCGGCCATGCGGGAAATCGTGATCGAGGCGCTGCGCGACCCTGCGCCCCCCTCGTCGACGACCCCGATCCGCACGTGCGGCGCCGGGGCCGGACCGAGGGCGGGTCAGGGTTGTGGTCGATCAGCTCATACCGCCTCGCGCCACTCGTGGGTCAGGAGGGCGTAGAGGTCTGAATCTCGCCAGCCGTCTCGGAGGAGCAGGGTTTCGCGGAGGCGGCCCTCGTGGGTCATGCCCAGTTTGGTGAGGACCCGGGCTGAGGGCTTGTTCCGAGGGTCGCACGTGGCGTAGACGCGGTGGCGGCCGAACGTGTGGAACGCCAAGTCGAGCAGGCGGGTGGCGGCGGCTGTGGCCAGGCCCTGGCCCTGGTGGGCGGGGTGGATCAGATAGGCGATCTCGGCCTCGTGCGGGCCGCGCAGCTTGAGCTCGGCGGTTCCTACCGTGTCGGTGGCGGCTGTCACGGCGTACGGGAAACGGGTTTGTGGGGTCTGGGCCCAAGCCTGCGCGGCGGTCCGGGTGAAAGCCTGTGACTCGGCGAGGGTGTTGGGGCCCCACGTCTGAAAGCGGCAGACCTCCGGCAACTGGGCCCAGCTGTGCACGGCCGGGAAGTCGGAGGCGGTCAGGGGGCGCAGGGCTACCAACGGTTTCTCGCCTCCTCGGCCCAGCCCGTCAGGCCGTCCAGGTCGACCTTCTTGTCGTTCTCGTCGAGGGCCCAACCGCTGAAGCGGCCGAAGCACTGGTGGGTCTCGGAGGACAGGACGGCCAGGTTGGTGCGGGCCACTCGCTCGTGGAAGGGCTCGAAACGCACGTCGGCCCTGGTGCCGTGGACGTGCCAGGGGCGCAGCCAGTCGGTGCGGTCGTACTCCCAGGTCAGGTCCTCGCTGATCTTGTGGAGGCGGCCGTTCACGAAGACGGCGTTCTCGGTCGAGCCGGTGCCGTCGGTCCAGCGGCCGCCGAGCTGGATCGCTCGGCCGTCCCCGGCGCCGGCGGCCCAGTTCCAGGTGACCGCGTACGGCCAGCGGCCGCGGCCGTGGTCGAGGACGGCGAAGGAGCGTTCCCGGGGTACGGGGTATTCGGTGCCCGACAAGCGCAAGGTGCCGCTCACCGGGCGGCCGACGTCCTTGACCGTGTACTGGAACAGGCGGTCGCTGAACGGGACGACCACGCCCAGCGAGTCGCCGCCGGGGCCCACCACCAGGTCGACGGCGATGCCGGGAGCGGACGCCGTGATGTGGCCGTCGTCGATCGTGATGCGCAGGTCGCCGGCGGTGGTGGCGGCCCGGCCACCGCTGTGGTCGGGCAGCACGGTGGCGCGGTCGAGCAGGATCGTGGCGTCGGCTCGGGTCTCCCGGCCGCTGACCCGGTCGAGGACGTAGATGCCGTGGACGCCCGCGTAGTCGAGGGAGGAGACGACTATGCCCACGATGTGGCTGGGGGTGACGATTCCCCAGTATTCCCAGCGTTTGCCGCGGCCCCAGCCGCGCAGGTTGGCGCGGTGCAAAGGGCGGCGGGTCCAGCCGACGGCGTCGGGGTTGAGGCGGCCGTCGGGCCGGCAGAGGTCGACCTTCTCGGTGATCTCGCGTTCCTCGGTCACCGCCGCAGGCTATCCCGGCCGGGCCGCCGACATTAGCCTGTGGCGATGGCGGGTTTCCTGTTCGGGGCTTCGACGGCGTCCTACCAGATCGAGGGCGCGGTGCACGATGACGGGCGCGTGCCGTCCGTCTGGGACACGTTCGCGCACACGCCGGGGCGGGTGCGCAACGGCGACACCGGTGACGTGGCGTGCGACCACTACCACCGCTGGGCCGAGGATGTGGCGCTGCTGGCCGACCTGGGTGTGGGGGCCTATCGGTTCTCCGTCGCGTGGCCGCGCGCGAAAAACCTCGGGTTCTACGACCGGCTGGTCGACGGGCTGCTGGAGCGCGGCATCGAGCCGGTGCCGACGCTGTTCCACTGGGATCTGCCGCAGGCGCTGGAGGACGAGGGCGGCTGGCTCAACCGGGAGACCGCCTTCCGTTTCGCCGACTACGCGGGTGAGGTGGGTGCCCTGCTCGGCGACCGGGTCGCCCGGTTCATCACGCTGAACGAGCCGGTCGTGCACATGGCGCAGGGCTACGCCTGGGGCACGCACGCGCCGGGGCGGGCGCTCGGGCTGGGCGCGCTGCCGGTCGCCCACCATCAGCTGCTCGGGCACGGGCTGGCGGTCCGGGCGCTCAAGGCCGCGGGCGCGCGCGAGGTGTGGCTCACCAACAACTGCACGCCGGTGTGGTCGGCCGAGGAGGACCGGGAGGCGGCCGCCGTCTACGACGGCTTCCACAACCGGCTGTTCAACGATCCGGTGCTGCTGGGCGCCTATCCCGAGTTCCTGCTCCCGGGGCTGGAGCCACACATCAAGGGCGACGACCTCGACATCATCCGTACGCCGATAGACGCGCTCGGGGTGAACTATTACAACCCGACGCTGGTCGGGACGGCGACCGGCGACGGCGATCTGCCGTTCGAGATCCGGCCGATCGAGGGCTATCCGACGACCGCGTTCGGGTGGCCCGTGGTGCCGGCCGGGCTCACCGAGCTCCTCACGGGGCTGCGGGAGACGTACGGCGGCGCCCTGCCTCCGATCTACATCACCGAGAACGGCTGTTCGACGGAGGAGGGCGTCGCCGACGCCTTCCGGGTCGACTATCTCGAGTCACACCTGGCGGCGGTCCACGCGGCGATCGCGGCCGGTGTCGACGTGCGCGGCTATTTCGTGTGGTCGCTGCTGGACAACTTCGAGTGGGCCGAGGGCTACTCGCAGCGGTTCGGCCTCGTGCACGTCGACTTCGCGACCCAGGAGCGCACGCCGCGCGACTCCTACCGCTGGCTGCGCGATCAGTGCGCGAAGACCTCCAGTTCGTAGAGCGAGATGCCGTACGAGGTAGCCCGGGTCTGCCCCACCACCCGCAGGTAGCGGGCGTTCGCGGTGGGGAAGGCGACCACGTTGGTGCCGCCGTTGCCGCCGGTCACGGTGGCGGCGGTGGTCCAGGCGCTGCCGTCGGCCGAGGTCTCGATCCGATAGGCCGAGGCGTACGCGCTCTCCCAGTGCAGGACGGCGCGGGCCACCGGGCGCGACGAGCCGAGGTCGACCCGCAGCCATTGGTTGTCCGACCAGGAACTGGCCCAGCGGCTGCTCCGGTTGCCGTCGACCGCGTTGCCGGCCGGATAGCCCAGCTGGGTGCTGGACGCGGTGACGGCGCGGCCGGCGGCCAGGTTGGAGACGTCGTCGCCGCGGGCCGCCGGGAACGAGACGACCTGCTGATAGGTGGGCCGGTTCTGCCACGAGATGAGGTCGTGCTCGATGCCGCCCAGCGGCGAGTGCAGAATCGCGTCGGCACACCACTGGTTGCCGGCCGCGCAGTGCTCGTCGCCCGGATAGGTGGTGGCCGCCGGCTCGGCCAGGGCGGCGCTCAGGCTGCTCAGCAGGGCCGTGCGGCAGGCGCTGACGGTGCCGCCGCCGCAGTATTTCCGCGACCAGTTCGGCACGGCGTCGCCCAAAGTGGCCCGCAGGTCCTTGGAGACCCAGCCCCACCAGCCGTACTGGAAGGCCGAGCCCTTGTGCGCCTGCGACTCGTTGGCCGAGCTCGGCAGGCTGGAGACCGGGCCGGTCTGCCCGCCCGAGGGCGACTCGTTGATCTGGAGCGCGTCGACCAGCGAGCCGAACAGGCCGTCGCCGAGACCGGCCGAGAACTGCGCGACGACGAGCTTCGGCCACCACGCGTCCATGATGCGGATGGCGTCGGCGTCCTTGTAGACCTCGCTGTTCGCCGCCGTCTCCTCCCGGTGTGAGCCGGCGGCGCGCCAGGCGCGCAACTTGGCGATCGCGGCCGCCTGGGCGGTGTCGGCCACCGGCGCGGTGTCGATGACGCGCAGCACGTCGTCGAGGACCTCGGCGCCGCGCAGGTCGGTGGTGGCGGCCGACTCGACCACCTTGAGCAGGCCGGCGCGGTCGTATTTCTGCCCGGCCGCCACGGACGCCTTGATGGGGCGGTCGAGCAGGTCGACCCGGTGCACGGCGCTGAAGCTGAAGTTGCCGTCGGCCGCCGAATATCCGGCCGCCTGCTTGTTGTTCCAGCTGACGAAGTAGTCCTGGTTCACGGCCTGCGGGCGCACCGAGAGCGGACGGTAGGTCGCCGTGTTGGCGACCGGGTTCCACCCGGCCCACTCGTAGGCCGGTTCGGCCCGGGTCGGCAGGTTCGGGTCGGCGCCGGCCGGGCGGACCGGTTCGGCGCCCGAGGTGACGTACGCGATGTCCTTGCTGTTGACGTAGAACCAGTTGAAGGCGAACACGATCTGGGAGGCGGACGCGGTGAACGCGGCCGGGGTGCTCATCTGGGCCGGCTCGTTGAACATCTGGAAGCCGACGGCGGAGTCGGCCTCGCGCCGATAGGTCGAGCGCAGGGCGGTGAACGCGGTGGGCACGCCGCCGACGAGGCCGCGCCACTGGACCAGGCCGTAGTTGGTGCGCAGCGAGGTCAGCCGGTAGGAGCCGGCCGGGGTGGAGTCGGCCGTCGTCGGGTTCCAGGCGTTCGACTGGGAGAGGGCCTCCATGGCCAGGCACTGGCCGTGGTAGAGGTAGCCGGTGGACGCGACGGTCGGGGTGCCGCCGCCCGGGTTGCACAGCGTCACGGCGTACGTGTCGGTGATGTCCTGGATGCTGGAGGTGGCACTCCAGGCGTAGTCGGGGCCGCGGCCGATGAGGGTGTAGAGGTTGAGGCCGGCGAAGGCGATGCCACGGCTGGAGATGCCCGGGCCCTGGAGCTCCTGGAGCATGAGCAGCTGCGGCGCGAAATAGCCGGTCTGCGGGCCGAAGACGGCGATCGGGTGGCCGGTGGCCGAGTTCGCGGCGCTGACCACGGCGGCGTTGGACATGCCGCGCTGGTTCGGCGTTACCGCCAGGGCGACGGAGCTCTTGCCCGACACACCGGTGGCGGCGGAGCCCGTCCGGTCGTACACGATGGGCTCGGGTGCCGCCGTTCCGGCGTCGGGCATGGCGACACCGGCCGCGCCGGGATCGCCCGATCCGTACGGGAAGCTTTGTCCGTTGTGGAGCGTGAGAACGGCCTCGGGGTCGTTCTGCGAGCGGAACTGTTGCCACACCTGGTCGCCGGCGGCGTTGCCGTATTTGGCGCGGGCGGCGATGCGGACCAGGGCGGAGCGCATCTCGGTGCCGCCGCCCCCGCCGAACAGGCCGCCGATGACGCCGGCCACGGCGACCAGATCGGTGAGCACGAAGGGCTCCGGGCCGCCGGCGTTGGTGATGGCGTCGAGGTGGCCGGTCAGGACGTACTCGCCCGGACAGTCGCGGGCCGCCATGCAGTCGGCGATGTACTTGTTGATGCCGGCGATGTACGACTGGACGTCGGTGTAGAGCTGCTGGCCGCGCGCGCCCGAGGTGCGCAGCGTGTCGATCTGGGTCTGCAGATCGGCTTCGGTGTACGGGGAATTGCGCCAGACGCTCTGCTCCAGCGCACGGTTCCCGGCGGCACCGCCGGCGAACGGGGTGAGCTTGCCCCGGGCGACATGACGGAGCAGGTCCATGAGGAACAGACGGTCCTGCGCGCCGGCGTACCCGGCGCCGTACATGGTCCCGGCCCGGGTGATGCCGGTGATGTGCGGGATGCCGAGCTTCTTGTCGCGCACGATGGTGACGTCGTCGCGCGGCTTGATCGTGGTGGCGACGTCGGCGGCCTGGACACCGTACGAGCTGTCGTTGAAGAAGGTGTTGATCTGCTGTCCGGTGACCCCGGTGTAGCTGTGCACGAGCGCGTCGTAGGGCGCGAGCTGGTCGTCGGAGTGCGGTGGCTTGGTGCCGAAGGCCTGCGAGGCGAGGATCTGCAGCAGGTCGGCGTCGCCGTTCTGGCCCGGCGGGAGGATGTCGGAGCATTCGCCGAGGCAGTAGTCGGTGTTCTCGACAGGGGCGGCCTGGGCCGGGCTGTCGGTGTGCACGAGGAGGGTGGCCAGCAGAACGGAGGCCGCGAGGGCGGAGAGACGTCGGCGCATGAGGTGTCCCTTCGGGGAACGCTCGAACGCGAAAAGATTTCATAGATATTAAGACGTCGATGTCTGCTGGGGCTAGAGCAGGAAAAGGGGCGGCAGGTGGGGCTCCACTCCCCACCTGCCGCCCGCGGTTCCCCCTCGGTGAAGTCCTTGCTCAGCCCTGCCGGCGACGGCGGGCCAAGGTCACGGCGGCCACGCCCAGGATCAGCAGTACGGCGCCGCCGGTCACCACGGCGAAGACGTTGGTGCCGGTGCGGGCCAGGGCGCTGACCTCGGCCGGGTCGGCCACCTCGGCCACCTCGGCCTGATCGGCGGCCTCGGCGGGATCGGCGTCCCCGCCCGCCTCCGCGGCCCGCGGCGTCTCGGCGGCCTGGGGTGCGGCCGCGGCCTTCGAAGGCTTGGCCACGACCTGGGGCTGCTCCTCCGGGGAATCGGTGGCCCTGGCGGGCCTGGCGGGCCTGGTGTGGGCCGCCGGGGTGGTGGACGCCTGCGCGTAGAGATAACCGAGGGCGACGTCGAGAAGATGCGCCTGCCCGAGGAGGACCTCGACGCGGAGGGCGGCCGCCTCGGCGCGGACGTCACGGTCGCCGATCTTCTGACGGGGGCCGCCCAGCGAGATACGCGCCGACAGCAGCGACGGCGCCCCCTCGGTCGACAGGCCACCGAAGAGGTCGACGCCGACGCTGGCGTCGGCCGTGTCGAGCTGAGCGACCGGCTTGCCGGCGGCGGTCACCTTGAGGACGGCCGGACGGTAGACGACGGATGACCGTTCGCGGTCACCGGCGGCTACGACGGTCAGCGTCGGCTGGGTCACCACCTTGATCGACACCTCCTGCGGGGTGCCGCCGAAGAGGGTCAGGTCCGACAGGGCGACGCCGGCCGCCGCGCTGACGCCGCGGCGGCCGTCGCCGAGGCGTACGAGGTCGGTGGCGCTCTGTGTCGATCCCGTCGGGCCGAGCCGGAGCAGGCTGGTCTTGCGGGCGGTGTCACCCGGGCGGCGCAGCGCCTGCAGAGCCGGGGTCGGGCCGCCGCCGCTGAGCAGCTGCACCCCGGCCAGCATCGTCGCGGTGCGGGTGAGCGGTCCGGTCCCTCCGCAGTTGTACGTCTCGAGCCAGCGCGCCTCGGCCGTCGAGCGCCCGAGCTGGACCGTCGCCAGGCCGGACGCCTGCAAGCCGGCGAGCTCGGCGGTGGCCGCCTGCCGGTTGGGCGGCGCCTGCCGCTCGGCCACGCGCCCCGGGGCCGGCAGGCCGGGAAGCTGCATGCCGAGCAGCTTCGCGTCGGCGTACCGCCCGGTCGCGGTCGTCTTGGCCCGGCGCGCGGCACTGTCGGCGCTGCCGTGGGCGGCGGCGAGCCGTACGTCGGCCAGCGAGGGAAGATCGGGCCGCAGCACCCCGGCGTCGAGCACCGAGATCTTGACGAGATCGGCCTGGGCTGCGGCAGTGAACCGCTGCCGATCCTTTTCGGTCACCTGGCCGGCGCACTTCCCGTCCCGGCTCTCCCCCGCGGCCGCCGGTGTCAGCGGCGCGGCGACCACGGCGAGCGCGGCCACCGCGGCGGCGGCGCTGGAGAATGCAGGATGCGTCCGCGATGAACGGAAAGGCATGAAGGTCCTCAGATCGGTCGGCGACGGTGTCCGGCTTGACCATCGAGAAGCCGTTGATGAAGGTACGGACGGCGTCGCGGATATCCGTCATGAGCATGTTCCGGCAAATCCGGCATGTCTGACTCTGACCCGTAGCTCTAACGACGGATCACGCATCACGACACCCGGGCGCGGGCGAAAGATCCACTTTGTCAATGCGGGCCGTACCTGGGCGGTAGCGGCGCGATAGATTGCGGGTGAGACGCGCACCACTACCCGGAGGGACGGATCATGGCTCGACGTGGTGGACGCCGGTGATGACACCGACGCAACTGCGCGCCTACTCCGCTGTGGTCCGGCTCGGATCGGTCAAGCTGGCCGCCGCCCAGCTGTCCGTGTCCGAGTCCGCCGTGTCGCTGCACATCGGGCAGTTGCGCCGCGAGCTCGGCGATCAGCTCTTCTCCCGTACGTCGTCCGGCCTGGCCTTCACGCCCGGCGGCCTGCGACTGGCCAGCCGGGCCCAGGAGATGCTGGGCCTTCAGGACATCACCGTGCTCGAGGTGAGCGCGGCCGGGCGCGGCCGGCGGCTGCTGCGGGTCGGCGCCTCCAGCCTGTTCGCCGAGCACGCCGCGCCCGGGCTGATCGAGCTGTTCGCCGGGCGCGCGGCCGACCTCGACGTGGAGCTGAGCGTGCGCGACCCGGCGTCGTTCGCGGCCACGCTGATCAGCCGCACGGTCGACATCGTGATCGGGCCACCGCCGGCGGTCCTCCCCCCGCAGCTGACCACACGCCCGGTCATGAACTACCGCATCGAGGTCGTGGTCGGCCCCGAGCACCCGCTGGCGGTCGTGCGCCCCTCCCCCGGCCAGCTGCGCGACCAGACATGGCTGCTCGGCCCGTCCGCCGCCACCGGCATCGGCGCCGTGCCCGACCTGCTGCGCCGGCTCGGCATCCCCGAGGAGAAGCAGCAGATCTACCAGAGCAACGCGGCCGCCGTCGAGGAGGCCAAGCGCGGCAAGGGCGTGGCGCCGGCGCTGTCGTTCGCCGTCGCCCCGGACGTCCGCAAGGGCCATCTGGTGCGGGTGGCCGGCCCGCACGCCGTGCTGGAGGCCGGATGGCACGCTCTCATGCTCGACGAGCGCAACGCCCCGCAGGCGGCGCGGGAACTGGCCCGCTTCGCGTCGACGCCCCGAGCCATCCAGGCCATGATGCGCGGCACCGGGGTCAACGTCGGCCACTTCCGCCCGTCGGTCCACGTGACTTTGTGGAGCTGACCGCCTCGACCGCGCACGGAAAGGCAGACGGCCGCGTGTGAGATCGGGCGGGCGCCTCTTCAGCCGCGGGTCAGGATCCGGACGGCCGCTGACAGGTCGGCGAAGGTGGCGGCCGGCAGCAGGTGGTCGCAGTACGGGAGGGCGGCGGCCATTCCGGCGACCTTGGGGGCGAAGCCGGGCGCGCCCGCGCGCGGATTCAGCCACAGGACCTGATGGGCGCGACGGCGCAGCCGGGCCATCGCGGCGGTCATGCGGGCGGGCGGGTCGCTGTCCCAGCCGTCGGAGGCGACGATGACCAGGGCGCCGCGCAGCGTGTTGCCGTGGTGGGAGTCGAGCAGCGCGCTCAGGTTGGTGGCGATCCGGGTACCGCCGAAACGGTCGCCCACCGCGTCGGTGGCGTGCGCCATGGCCTCCTGGGCCGAGGTGCGGCGCAGGGCCGGGGTGAGCCGGGTCAGGGAGGTGGCGAAGGCGAACACCTCGGCGTCGGCGACCAGGGTGAAGGCCCGCATCATGTGCAGATAGGCGGCGGCCTGCGCGCGCATCGACTCGCTGACGTCGCAGATCAGCACGGCCCGGCGGGGACGGCGGACCGGCCGCTGCCGCACCACGGTCACCGGCTCCCAGGCCGTCCGGCGGGCGCGGGCGATGGTGGGGCGCAGGGCGATCCGGCGCCCGGCGGGGTCGACGGCGTGGCGGCGGGTGCGGCGGGTCGGCCAGCGGGCGAGACCGGCGCGCAGGGCATCACCGAGCGCCGCGAGCTCCTCCGGATCAAGCTCCTCGAACGGAAGCTCGGCCAGGGCGGCGAGGGCGCTGGGCCGCCGCTCGGGCGTGTGCAGCGGCGAATCGCTGGGCTCGGCCGCGGCGACGACGGGTGGCAGCGTCGCCCACGGCAGCCCGCCGCCGGACGCCGCTTCGTCAACCCCGTGCGGCACGGCCAGGTGCACATCGTCACGCTTGCTCGGTGGTACGGCACCACGGGTCAACGGCAGCGGCGGCGCCTCGTCGAAGACGGCCCGGAAGACCCGGTCGAAGGCCTCCAGATCACCATGACGCCGTACGATGGCGACCCGCGCCGTCCAATAGAGAGCTTCCACGGACACGGGCGGGCTGACCTCGAGGGCGTGCACGAGGTCACCCGTCTCGGTGAGTCCGGCCCCGACTCCGGCACGCCGCAGCCGCTCCACGAAGGCCACCGCAAAGGCGGCCCGATCCGTTCCCCGCAGGATCACGGGGCGCGCGCCGGGCGCCGGGCGGGGATCAGCGGCGGGCAATGACCCAGGCGATGACGGCGCCGACGACCACCGCGCCGACCGCCACCGGGATGAGCCGCTTGTAGATTGACCCACCGGCCAACTCCAGCAGATCGAGCGGCTCGGCTTCAACGATGCCAGCGGGCGTCGCAGAGGTGGCAGGCGCGGCAGAGCCCGAGGGGGCGAGTGCGGCGGAGGTGGGCGAGGAGGCGACGGCCGACGGCGTGGCCACGGCGGCCGCCGCCGAAGTCGGGGCCCGGCCGTTCAGGGCGTGGCCGGCCGGCTCCCCGGCGGCTGCGGGGCTCAGGGCGGGGTCGACGGCGGCCGGGGAAACGCTGGTCTCGGCGGCGGTCTCGACCGCCGCCGCTGAGGCGGTGGCGGTGAGCTCGGCCGGCGAGGTGTTGGTTTCGGCGGAAAGGGTGGTGTCGCCAGCGGCTGCGGCGTCGGCAGCGGATGAAGAGGCGGCGGCATCCGGCGCGGTGGACGAGGCGGCATCCGGCGCGGCCGGCGAGGTGGCTGAGGCGGCGGGCGGCGCTGTGGAGGCGGCTGCGGCGTCGGCGGCCAGCTTCGCTTCCAGGTTGGTGACGAACTGGGTCAGGAGCTTGCTCGACACTTCCTTGATCATGCCGCTGCCGAACTGGGCCAGTTTGCCGCTGATCTTCAGGTCGGTGTCGACGCTGACCACGGTGCTGTCGTCGCCGGACGGGGAGAGGACCGCGGTGACCAGGGCGGCCGCGTTGCCGGCGGAGCGGGCGTCGCGGCCCTTGGCGTCGATGACGGCACGGTAGGCCTTGTCGTCCTTCTCGGTGAACTGGGCCGTGCCCGCGAACTCGGAGATGACCGGGCCCACCTTCACCTTCACCTTGCCCTTGTAGACGTCGCCCTCGACGCCGGTCAGCTGGGCGCCGGGCATGCAGGGGGCGATGCCCTCGAGGTCCGTCAGCGCCTGCCAGGCGCGGTCGATCGGGGTGTGGACCGTGAACTCGTTGGTGATCTTCATGAGGGCTCCTCAGTGGCAAGGCGGGCGACGGCGATCCGGTCGTCGGGCGTCTTGGCGATCGTGCCGATCGTGGTGACGACGTCGGAGGGGACCAGGTCGGTGACGCCCAGGGCGGTCAGGGCCGACACCCAGTCGATGGTCTCGGCCAGGCCGGGCGCCTTGTCGAGCTCGAGGCGGCGGGCCCGGCCGATGAACTCGGTGGCGCTGCGGATCAGCGGCGCCGACGCGCCGGGCACCGAGCGGCGGACGATCTCGGCCGCGAACGACGGCGGCGGGAACTCGATCCAGTGGTAGAGGCAGCGGCGGCGCAGGGCGTCGTGCAACTCGCGGCTGCGGTTGGAGGTGAGGACGACGATCGGTGGGCGTACGGCCGTGAAGGTCCCCAACTCGGGGACGGTGATCGCGGCCTCGCCCAGGAACTCGAAGAGCAGCGCCTCGAATTCGTCGTCGGCGCGGTCGATCTCGTCGATCAGCAGGACCGGTGGGGTGCGGCCGTCGTGACGTACGGCCCTCAGGATCGGTCTTTCCTGAAGGAACTCGGCCGTGAACAGGTCGGCGTCGCCGATCTTCTCCTGCCGTGCCTCGGCCAGACGGATGGCCAGGAGCTGACGCTGATAGTTCCACTCGTAGAGGGCCTCGCCGGCGGTGAGCCCCTCGTAGCACTGCAACCGGATGAAGTCGGTGGACAGCGCGGCGGCCAGCGCCTTGGCCGCGGCCGTCTTGCCCACGCCCGGCTCGCCTTCGAGCAGCAGCGGCTTGCCCAGGCGCAGGGCCAGGAACACGGCCATGGCCAGGCCGTCGTCGACGAGGTAGTCGACCGCGTCGAGCCGCTGCCGCACGTCCTCGGGCGAGTTCACGATGACTCCAGGAGGCGTTGGTAGTCGGCCGCCGTGTCGACGTCGATCGGCACCGGGCCGGCGACCGGCACCTCGGTGACCGGATGGCGGCCCGAGTGGAGCAGCTTCCACACCGCCTTGTCGCCGTGCAGGTCGAGCAGATCCGGGAAGACGGGGCGGCGGAACAGGAACGGGTGGCCGAGGCCGTCGTCGTAGCGGCAGACCGCCAGCGGCGTCGGCGCGGCCAGTAGGGCGTCCACTGAGGACGGCGAGACCCCGGGCTGGTCGCCCAGCAGGAGGACGAGGGCGTTTGTCGTCACGGCTGCGGCTCCGGAGCGGATTGAGGAGCCGCAGCCGGACGAGAACGCGGCGTTGTCGATCACCGTGCATCCGGTGAGGTCAACGCGGGAGCGCACCTCGGCCGCGGATCCGCCGAGGGTCACCAGCAGCTCGTCGAAGCCGCAGGCGCGCGCCATGTCGAGGGTGGCGTCGAGCAGGGTCCGCCCGCGGTACGGCAGCAGCTGCTTGGCCTCGCCGAGCCGCAGCGAGCCGCCGGCCGCGAGGACCAGGCCCGTGACGCTCAAGCCGTGTACCTGTCCCGGCACCCGGTGCAGCAGAACCAGTGGTCCTGCCCGTCGACGACGGCGTGCGGGGTGTTCTCACCGATCAGGACCGTCATCCCGCAGACCGGATCGACGGCCTGGCGTGGCGCCTCCACGGTCGTGGCGGAGGCGGCATTTCCGCGCCGCACCTCGCCCACGATCTCGGCCAGGATCGACAGGGCGATCTCCTTGGGCGTACGGGCGCCGATGTCGATCCCGGCGTGCGCGTGGACCCGCGACCGCTCCTCGCCGGTCAGCCGCATCGCCTCGAGCACGGCCGCGCCCCGCTTGTGGCTGGAGACCAGGCCGATGTACGGCACCCCGGCCTCCAGCGCCGCGTGGATCTGCTGCTCCTCGTCGCGGCCGAGACCCGCGACCACGACCGCCGAGGCCCCCGCGTAGGAGCCCGAGGGCGTGACCTCGAAGTCGAGGAAGGCGGCCAGCTCGCGGACGGCCGTGCCGATGGGGGTGGTGCCGGCCACCCCGACCAGGGGCTTGGGCAGCATCGGCCGCAGGAAGATCTCCAGCGCCCCGCCCGAGTGGCACGGGTTGACCACCACGAGCGCTCCCGGCGTCTCCGGGAACGGCGCCGACTCCTCCGGCAGCACCCGCAGCAGGACGGTGTTGCCGTCGCGCAGCGAGTCGAGCGCGGCCTGCCGCACCGAGCCCTCGGCGCACACCCCGCCGACGAACCCCTCGATGGAGCCGTCGGCGAGGATGACCGCGTCGTCGCCGGGCCGCGCCGAGGTGGGTTCCTGGGCGCGGACGACGGTGGCGTGCACGAACGGGCGGCGCTCGTTCGTCAGTTCTTTCGCGCGTTCCGCGATCAGCACAGCTGTTCCCTAGATCGGAGGCGTTGCCTGTCCCCGCATCGCGTCCCAGACGCGCGAGGGAGTCAGCGGCATGTCGGCGTGGCGTACACCGAAGGGTTTGAGAGCGTCGACCACCGCGTTGACGATGGCCGGCGGCGAGCCGACGGTGGCCGACTCCCCCACGCCCTTGGCGCCGATCGGGTGGTGCGGCGACGGCGTGACCGTATAGCCGGTCTCCCAGTCGGGCACCTCGAGCGACGTCGGGATCAGATAGTCCATGAGCGAGGCGCCGAGGCAGTTGCCGTCCTCGTCGAACGCGATCATCTCCATCAGCGCCATGCCGACGCCGTCGGTGAGGCCGCCGTGCACCTGACCCTCGATGATCATCGGGTTGATCCGGGTGCCGCAGTCGTCCACCGCGATGAAGCGCCGCACCTTGACCTGCGCGGTTCCCGGGTCGATGTCGACGACGCAGATGTACGCCCCGTGGGGGTACGTGAGGTTCGACGGGTTGTAGCAGATCTGCGCCTCGAGGCCGCCCTCGATGCCGTCCGGCAGGTCACCGGCCCCGTGGGCCCGCATGGCGATCTGCTGGATGGTGACGGACTTGCCCGGGTCGCCCTTGACCTGGAACGTGCCCTTCTCCCATTCGAGGTCGGCCACCGTCACCTCGAGCATGGCCGAGGCGATGATCTGGGCCTTGTCGCGCACCTTGCGGGCCACCAGCGCGGCCGCGGCGCCGGAGACCGGCGTCGAGCGGCTGCCGTAGGTGCCCAGGCCGAACGGGGTCTGGTCGGTGTCGCCGTGCACGACCTCGATGTCGGCCGGCGGGATGCCGATCTCCTCGGCCACGATCTGCGCGAACGTGGTCTCGTGGCCCTGCCCCTGCGTCTTCACGGACAGCCGTACGACCGCCTTGCCCGTCGGATGCACCCGCAGCTCGCAGCCGTCGGCCATGCCGAGGCCGAGGATGTCCATGTTCTTGCGCGGGCCGGCGCCGACGGCCTCGGTGAAGAAGGCGATGCCGATGCCCATGAGCTCGCCCCGGGCCCGCTTCTCCTCCTGCTCCTTGCGCAGCTCGGCGTACCCGGCGATGTCCATGGCCAGGCGCATCGTCGGCTCGTAGTTGCCCGAGTCGTACACCCAGCCGGTCTTGGTCTCGTACGGGAACTGCTCGGGCTGGATGAAGTTCTTCAGCCGCAGCTCGGCCGGGTCCATGCCGAGCTCGTAGGCGAGCGTGTCGACGATGCGCTCGACCAGGTAGACGGCCTCGGTGATGCGGAAACTGCAGGCGTACGCCACGCCGCCCGGCGCCTTGTTCGTGTAGACCGCTGTCATCTTGCAGTACGCGGCCTCGATGTCGTAGCTGCCGGTGAAGACGCCGAAGAAACCGGCCGGATATTTGACCGGGGCCGCGGTGCCGTTGAAGGCGCCGTGGTCGGCCAGCACGTTCGTCCGGATGGCCAGGATCTTGCCGTCACGCGTGGCCGCGATCTCGCCGCGCATGATGTAGTCGCGGGCGAACCCGGTGCTGATCAGGTTTTCCGACCGGTCCTCCATCCACTTCACCGGCTTGCCGGTGACGATGGAGGCGACGATCGCGCAGACATAGCCCGGGTAGATCGGCACCTTGTTGCCGAAGCCGCCGCCGATGTCGGGCGCGATCACCTGGATCTTGTGCTCGGGCAGGCCGGCCACGATCGCGTAGAGGGTGCGGTGGGCGTGCGGGGCCTGGGTGGTCGACCACAGCCGCAGCTTGCCCTCGATCGGGTCGAAGTCGGCGACCGCGCCGCAGGTCTCCATGGGCGCCGGGTGCACACGCGGGTAGACCACGTCGGTCTCGACGACGACGTCGGCCTTGGCGAAGACGGCCGCGGTGGCGTCCTCGTCGCCGGTCTCCCAGTCGAAGCAGTGGTTGTCGGCCTTGCCCTCGAGGTCGTCGCGGATCAGCGGGGCATCCGGCGCGAGCGCCTTGCGGACGTCGATGACCGGGTCGAGCACGTCGTACTCGACGTCGATGAGCTCGAGCGCGTCGCGGGCCTGGTAGCGGTCGTCGGCCACGACGAACGCGACCTCCTGGCCCTGGAAGCGCACCTTGTCGGTGGCCAGCACGGCCTGCACGTCGTTGGAGAGGGTCGGCATCCAGGCCAGGCCCTGCTCGGCCAGGGCGGCGCCGGTGACCACGGCCCGCACGCCCGGCGCGGCCTCGGCGGCGCTGGTGTCGATGCTGACGATCTTCGCGTGGGCGAACGGCGAGCGCAGGATGGCCAGGTGCAGCATGCCCGGCAGCTGCACGTCGTCGGTGAAGCGGCCCCGGCCGCGCAGCAGCCGCGGGTCCTCCTTGCGCAGCATCCGGCCGTAGCCGACCGGCTTCTGGTCGTTGTCGTCGAAGGTGGTGAGCTTCGGTTCCTGTACGGCGGTCATGCGTCAGCCGCCTCCTTCGCCTCGTGCACGGAAGCCCAGCGCACCGAACGAATGATTGTCGAATACCCGGTGCACCGGCAGATCTGGCCGGAGATGGCCTCGCGGATCTCGGCGTCGGTCGGGTCGGGATTTTTGTCGAGCAGGGCCCGGCAGGTCATCATCATGCCCGGCGTGCAGAAGCCGCACTGCAGGCCGTGGCACTGCCGGAAGCCCTCCTGGATGGGGTCGAGCTCGGCGCCCTTGGCCAGGCCTTCGACGGTACGCACCTCGTGGCCCCCGGCCATCGCGGCCAGCACGGTGCACGACTTGACGGGCTCGCCGTCGAGCCAGACCACGCAGGTGCCGCAGTTGCTGGTGTCGCAGCCCCAGTGGGTGCCGGTCAGGCCGAGGGTGTCGCGCAGGAAGTGCACGAGCAGCAGGCGCCCCTCGATCTCCCGGGTGACCTCGACGTCGTTGACGGTCATCGTGACCTGCATGTCAGCTCCTCGCCCGCTCTACTGCCCTACGCAGGGTCCGCCTGGTCAGCTCGTTGGCGAGGTGCCGCTTGTACTCGGCGCTGCCCCGCTGGTCGGTGGCCGGATCGCAGCTGCGCGCCGCGATCGCGCCGGCCCGCTCGTACAGCTCCTCGGCGGGCGCGTTGCCGGTGAGCGCGGCCGAGATCTCCGGGATGCCCGTCGTGTTCGGCCCGACCGCGGCCAGACCCACCCGGGCGTCGGCGATGGTGCCGTCCGGGGCGAGCCACACCGCGGCACCGGCGCTCACCACGGCCCAGTCGCCGGCGCGGCGCTCGACCTTCTCGTACGCGCTGCCGCCACCCGGGCGCAGCGGGATCCGGATCTCGGTGAGCATCTCGTCGTCGCCGACCGCCGTCTCGTACGGCCCGACGTGGAAGTCCTCCATGCTCACGACACGCTCGGCCCCGCCGGGGCCGCGGATGACGCAGCTGGCGTCGAGCGTGGTGCACACGGCCGACAGATCCTCGGAGGGGTCGGCCTGGCAGAGGGAGCCGCCCAGCGTGCCGCGGTTGCGCACGATCGGGTCGGCGATCACCCGCTCGGCGTCCCGGAAGATCGGGAACGCGGCGGCCAGCTCGTCGGACTCGAGCAGCTCGCGATGCCGGGTGAGAGCGCCGATGCGTACGTCATCGGCCGTTGTCCTGATATAACCCAGCTCCTCGTGGAGCGGGTTGATGTCGATCAGATACTCGAAGTTGGCCAACCGCAGCTTCATCATCGGCAGGAGGCTGTGCCCACCCGCCACGAGCCGCGCTGAGCTGCCCAGACGTTCCAACAGCCCGATGGCATGGTCCACAGTGGTGGCACGTTCGTATTCGAACGGAGCCGGCACCTGCACGATGCACCTCCCGCAATCGCGGGTGAGACTTCCTCGCGTCCGATCCAATGTCAACAGCTACCTAAGGGATCTCTTAACTCTCACAGCGTGACCACAGCGGCCCCGTTCGCGCCGGGTCCACACGCTGACCTGCGGAAGTTCGCCCAGCGGCCGAGCCCGTCCCCAACGATCTTGGCGGACTGTGCCTGTTTCCCCTTTCGGACGATGCGTTCGCCGAACGGACGGCAACAGGCGCATCGTGGAGTCCAAGCTGACGTACGGCTTGCCGCGCGGCCGCGCCACGACTCCCCTGTTTCCGCCTTACCCTCTCGCCGCGCCCAGGTCGGCCAGGCGCGTGGCGTCCGGGTCGGTGTGTCCGCTCAGGACCAGTTCGATCGCGTAGGCGACCAGTGCGGGCTGGTCGTCGGGGATCAGGTGACCGGAGCGCTCGGCGACGATCAGCGGGGCGTACCACTGCTCGGCCAGCAGGCGCTGGCTGATGTGCCAGAGGTCGTCGATGGCCGGATGCGGCGGGCGGCCGGTCGACCACCAGCCGCGGCGGCGGACGAGAACCACGGCCGGCACCTCGGGGACCACGGCCGTGAGCATCTCGACCTGGCCGGTGATCAGGTCCAGTTCGGTGCCGCCGTCGTACACCGGTTCCCCATCGGCTTGAAGCTTCAGCTGCGGCAGCGAGCCGTCCACGGAGACGAAGCCGGCGACCCGCTGGGGATGGCGGCTCGCGAACGCTCGCGCGATGAGCGACCCGAACGAATGCCCTACGAGGACGATCCGGTCGTCGCCGGGAAGCTGGGCCGCCAGCTCGGCGGCGAAGGCGCCGTAGGACAGCGGCGGGTTCGGGGCCGGGCGGGGCGGGGCGTCACCGAGGCCGGGACGGTCGTAGGTGAAGGTGTCGACATCGCCGGGTAACTCGTCCAGTACCGGCTGCCAGACGCTGCCGGCGCCGCCCAGGTAGGCGATGAGGACGACTCTAGGCATTCTTGAGCGCCGCCTTCTGCACCTTTCCCATCGCGTTGCGGGGCAGCTCCCCGACCAGGTGGACGACGCGGGGCCGTTTGTGGGCGGCCAGGCGCTCGGCGACGAAGGCCGTGAGCTCCTCGCCCCGGACGGAGTCGGCGACGACGTACGCGGTGATCTGCTCCCCGAGGTCGGGGTGGGGAGTGCCGACGACGGCGGCCTCGCGGACCGCGGGATGCAGCAGGAGTGCGTCCTCGACCTCGCCGGCGCCGACCCGGTAGCCGCCGGTCTTGATGAGGTCGGTGGAGGCGCGGCCGACGATGCGGTGCCAGCCGTCGGGGCCGATCGTGGCGACGTCGCCGGTGGTGTACCAGCCGCCGGGGCGCGGCGGCTGGTTGAAGTAGCCGTCGAACAGGGTCGCCCCGCGCACCTGAAGGTGGCCGATGCCGCCGGCCTCGTCGACCAGGCGCGTCTCGACGCCGGGGACGGGCAGGCCGACGTGGCCGGGGCGGCGCTCGCCGTCGGCCCGGGTGCTGACGGTGATGAGGGTTTCCGTCATGCCGTAGCGCTCGACCGGAGCCTGCCCGGTGAGGGTCTTCAGGTCGTCGAAGACAGGCACAGGGAGAGGAGCGCTCCCGGAGACGAGAAGCCGGGCGGCGCGCAGCTCCCGTGCTTCGGCCGGGGCGGCGCAGATGCGCGACCAGACGGTGGGGACGCCGAAGTACATCGTGCCGCGCGTGGCGGCGTACATCTGCGGTGTTGGTCTGCCGGTGTGTGCGAGGCGAGAGCCGAGCCGGAGCGGACCGAGGACGCCGAGGACCAGCCCGTGAACGTGGAAGAGGGGAAGTCCGTGCACGAGAGTGTCGTCGGCGCTCCACTGCCACACCTCGGCGAGGGCGTCGAGATCGGCAGCCAGCGCGGCGCGGGAGAGGACGACGCCTTTGGGCGGGCCGGTGGTGCCGCTCGTGTAGAGGACAAGGGCGGGCGTCTCGGGTGCGGGCTCCTCCGGGACGTCGCCGGGCGGCCGGTTCCGCGTGATGGGGACGATGTCGCCTCCGGCGGCGGGGTCGTCGGAGAGCATGAGTTCGGCGCCGGAGTCGCGGAGGATGTGCGCCCGCTCGAGCTCCCCCGCGTCCGGCGGCACCGGAACGGCCTTCACCCCGGCGAGCAGCGCCGCCGTGATCGCGACGACGGTCTCGACACCCGGAGTGGCGTGCACGGCAACGGTTTGAGCGCCGCTCAGCTCCCGGGCGAGCGCGGCGGCCCGCCCGAGTAGCTCGTGCCGCGAAAGACTCCCCCGGGGATCGCTGACGGCGTCCGCGAGGTCGGCGTCAGCGTGCAGAGCGCTCAGCAGTCTCATGCGTCCAGCCTGGCGACCATCGGCCCGAGCAGGTCGTTGATCTCACGGGCCAGGACGGTGACCGCCCGCTCGGCGAGATCGACCATGGCCGGCCCCGGCCCGTCCGGAACGGCCGGCAGCGGCCCGAGCGCGACGGGCGCGTCGACCTGAAGGGTGGACCGCACATGCGGAACCCGGCTCAGCTCCTGCTGGGAGGGCTGCAGAAACTGCCCGAAGGTCTCGGGCCACCCGCGCCACCCACGGTCCTGCTGCCACACCTGATCACCGGCGAGCGCCTCGGGCCACGGCGCGACAAGTCGAGCGTGGACGGTCAACGACCCGTCCCACCCGTTACGCACGCACTCGGCCGACAGCACCCGCCGGTGCAGCCGCACATATCCCGGATCGAGGTGCGGAGCGGTGGCCAGTCGCCAGGCCACACAGGCGAATCCCACCGGCGAGATGTCGCCCCAGCAGTCGGCGAATTCTTTGGCGCCGGCCAGCACATGCTCGGCATAACGCCCACCGCGCTCCCGGTCGTACTGCCGATCGATCCAAGCAACGGAGACAGAAGCCACCAGCCGAGCCTATCCCCGCCTTTCACCCCTGCGGGGGCTGCCCGAGAGGCCCTCAGCCCACAAGGATCACAGCCATCACCGGTTACACGCGCTGGAGCGATGTCCGTGCCGAACACGTCGCCCGCGCCGGCGGCGAAGAGGCCTTCGAGAAAGGCCGCCCATCACATCTTCACGGTCTACCGATCCACTCGCCGAGCCGACGATCCGGTCGACCGCACCTCGCCTTGAGCATCCTAGGAGGCTAGGTTCCGGGGATCGATAAGGTGGGCGGATGGAGCTGGAGGATCTGCGGCGGCTGCGGCGGGCCCGGGATGTCATGGACCGTGACTACGCGCAGCCTCTTGATGTGCCCGCTCTGGCTCGGGTGGCGTTGATGTCGCCCGGGCATTTCTCGCGCTGTTTTCGCCGCGCGTTCGGGGAGACGCCGTACAGCTATCTCATGACCCGGCGCATCGAGCGGGCCAAAGCGCTCCTCCGGCGCGGGGACATGTCGGTCACCGACGTCTGCTTCGCCGTGGGCTGTACGTCGCTCGGGTCGTTCAGCTCGCGGTTCACCGAGCTCGTCGGGGAGAGCCCCAGCGCCTATCGCGCCCGCGACCATGACGACCAGGGCATCCCGGCGTGCATCGCGAAGATCTACACCAGGCCGGTCAGGAACGGAGAAGCCGGGGCGGGGCGGCGGCGCCTAGCGTGACCGCATGGACATCACGCTTTCGACCTGCTTCATCGCGGTGGACGACCACGACCGGGCGCTGACCTTCTACCGGGACGCGCTCGGACTCGAAGTGCGCAGCGACGCCGGGTTCGAGGGGATGCGGTGGGTCAGCCTCGGATCGACGTCGCAGCCCGAGGTGAGCATCGTGCTCGAACCGCTCATCGCCGACCCCAACGCCTCCGACGAGGATCGGCGGGCCATGGCCGAGCTGCTGGCCAAAGGGTTGCTCAAAGGGGTCGTGCTGAGCGCGGACGACGTCGACGCGGCCTTCGAGCGGGTCAGGGCCGCGGGCGGCGACGTGCTCCAGGAGCCGATCGATCAGCCGTACGGGGTCCGGGACTGCGCCTTCCGCGATCCAGCCGGCAACATGCTGCGGATCAACCAGCGCATCTGACCCCGTACGGCCGAAAGCAAGCTACTTGAGGACGCGCTTGTCGACGTCGAGCGACTTCGGCAGGGCGATGCTGATCCACTCGTTGTTGTCGGCGACACCGGCCGTACGGCCCGAGGAGAACGGGAAGTTGTTGTCGTTCAGGACGGCGATCGTCTTGTTGTCGAGGATGACGACGTCCTCGATGGTCTGGAACGGGAAGGTGAACGTGGTCGCGAAACCGCCGAGCTTGCGCGGGTTCGAGATGTTCATCAGGTCGACCAGCAGGGTCTTGTCCATCAGGCCGTCGCGGTTGCGGTCGCGCTTGTCGGCCACGTAGATCCGCTTGAAGACGGCCGTGGCGCCCTGGCCGTTGTCGCGCTCGATGACCAGGAAGCGGTCCTTGTCGACGGCGATGGCGTCGCCGATCGCGTTGTCCGGATTGTCGAGCTGGTAGACGTAGCGCTTGCCGGTGTACTTGGCGGCGCGGCGGTCGAACTCGTTCAGGCGCAGCTGGCCGGCCGGGTCACCGGTGACGGTGCCCTCCAGCAGCGGGTAAAGGTAGCGGCCGTCGGGTGAGGCGGCCATGCCCTCGAAGCCCTTGCTGCTGCGGGCGGTCGCGGTGACGCCGGTGCGGGCGGCGGTCTCGGGGGCGACGACGCCGTCGAGGGCGATCGGCGCGCGCAGCAGGCGGCCGGCACGGTCGAAGTTCAGCAGGTACGGGCCGAACTCGTCGCCGATCCAGTACGAGCCGTCGTCACCCTTCACGATGGACTCGACGTCGAAGTCGGCGCCGGTGAGCACCCGGTCCTCGCGGGTGAGCTTCCACGGGACGTACCCACTGGGGTCCGTGAGATTGATCCCGCCGAGCACGTCGACCTTGTTCGTCGTGAAGACGGGCGCCAGCCGCTGGACGCGGAGCAGGAAGTCGGCCGAGCTGGCCTGCGTGCCGTATCCGTTGTCGGAGAGCACGTCGAAGGTGCCGTCGCCGTTGTCGGCGATGCCGGAGAAGCCCTGGATGGGCTGGTCGGCGAAGGGCAGCGTGAAGCCGTTGGTGTTGCCGGAGGCCTGCGCACCCGACGGCTCGCTGCCGGGCACGAAGGTGGCCGCCGGCAACGAGGCGAAACCGGTGAGGGTGGGCTTGGAAATGTAGTGGCCGCCGGCGTTGGCGGTGCCGGTGAGGGTGAGAGTCAGAGCAAGCGCGCCGGAGGCGGCGAGAACATTAGCGACCGTCTTTCTCATGAGGCTGGACGCTAAGGAGCCGGGGTTACGCGTGATCAACCTCTCGGTGGAGTCTGCGCCAATGTCTCCACTCCCCCGCCGAAACCGGCCGCGACGACCGCCGCGACGACAGTGGCGGCCCGCAACGCGTGAAAACCGCCGCGGCCCATGGTGGCGGCGGCCAGATCACGGGCGACGGCCCGCGGCAGGATCCGGCGCAGATAGTTCCGTTCCGTTCCGAGTTTCTGCGCGCGCGGCAGCAGAGCCGACATCTGCACCTTTCCGCGCCCTTCGGCGTAACAACGGCGCAGGAAGAAACGGAACGTGCTGCGGTCGACCGGCACGTCGTGCTCGATGACCGATTCCGGCACGTACATCCAGCGGCCACCGGTCTCGGCGCTGATCCGCAGGCACAATTCGGTGTCCTCGGGCCGGTTCCGCTCACCCAGTTTCCCGAATCCGGCCCGGAAACCGCCGACCGCCACGAAAGCCTCCCGGCGCACCATCATGCTCGCCGACCACACATTGCGGATCTCGGCGACCGAGGTGGGCATTCCCTCGTACGACACGCCGACGGTCCAGAGCAGTTCATCGGGCATCCAGGTCGGCCGGTCGCGTTCCCAGGCGGGCCGGATGCTGCCGCCGGCGCCGACCACGGCCGGGTCGGTGAACTGCACGGCGAGACGGCCGAGCCAGCCCGGGTGGGCCACGGTGTCGTCGTCCAGAAAGGCGATGAACTCCGAACGGGCGTGAAAGGCGCCGGTGTTGCGATTTCCGGAAGCGCCGCGGGCAAAGGCGTTCTCCAGCACAGTGACGCCGGAGAACTCGGCCGAGGCCCGCGCGAAAAGGGCGGCATTGTGGTCGACCACGACGATCACCTCGGCCGGCCGCATTTCCTGGGCGAGAGCGGAGGCGACCGTACGCCGGAGCGACTCCCAGCGCCGTTCGGTGTGGGTGGGAATGACGATGCTGGCGGTCATGACGGCACTCCGGAGGGTGGCGCTGAGGGGAATTGAACCCTAGAACGCCACCCTATGAATCACATGAGAATTCAGCGCCAGAAGACTGCGACGGCGGCGTTGGCCAGCGTCAGCGTGATGATGCCGATGAAGTGACCCTTGTTCACGTCCGCACGCTTACGCGGGATGAAGACCATGATGAAGATGAGGATCGCGATGACCAGCTTCACACCCAGCTTGACCGGGCTCGGCTCGTCGTCGCCGCCACCGCGCAGCGGCGCCGCCAGCCCGATCCCGCTGACCAGCTGGATGATCGACCCCCACAGGATCGCCGGGTTGATCCGGAACTTCCCCGACACGAATTGCGCGACCGCCCCACCGAGCAGCAGCGCGAACCCGATCAGGTGGATGAACAGCAGAATGAGCCGAAGTGCTTCCACGGGCTAAGAGCTTGCCAAACCCGTTCCCACCAGCCACACCCGGGTCGCGTGAAAGGCGGCGGCGCGAGTGCGCCGCCGCCTTTGCGGTCAGGCGTTCACGAGGTCCTTCTCGTTCAGGGAAGCGGTGAGTTTCTCGCCCTCGACGTCGACGTTGGGGAGGGCCCGGTCCAGCCAGCGGGGCAGCCACCAGGCCGAGCGGCCCAGCAACGACAGGACTGCCGGGACGATGGTCATGCGGACCAGGAAAGCGTCCACCGCCACGCCGAAGGCCAGGGCGAAGCCCAGGGACTTGATGATGGTGTCGTCGGCCAGGATGAAGCCGGCGAAGACGCTCATCATGATCAGGGCGGCCGCCGTGACCACGCGGGCCCCGTGCCTCATGCCCGTCACCACCGCCTCGTCGGGGGTGGCGCCGTGGACGTACTCCTCGCGGGCCCTTGTCACCAGGAAGACCTCGTAGTCCATGGCCAGGCCGAACAGGATGCCGATCAGGAAGATGGGCATGATGCTGACGATCGGGCCGGTGCTCTCGACGCCCAGCAGGCCGCCCAGGTGGCCCTGCTGGAAGACGAAGACCAGCGCGCCGAACGCCGCCGCCACGCTCAGCAGGAAGCCGGCCGTGGCCTTCAGCGGCACCAGGATGCTCCGGAACACCAGCATCAACAGGACAAAGGCCAAACCGACCACGATTGCCAGGTACGGGATGAGGGCCGCGGTCAGCTTGTCCGACACATCGATGTTGATGGCCGTCGTGCCGGTCACCGCCAGGCCGGCGATGCCCAGGTCGCGGATGGCGTGCACCAGCTCCTTGGTCGCGTCGCTGGACGGGCCCGAGCCGGGGACCACCGTCAGCATGGCCGTGTCGTTCGCCTTGTCGGCCGTGGCCGCCGAGACCAGCACCACGTCGTCCAGCTTGCCGATCACCTGGGCCGCGTCAGCGGCCGCGGCGGCGGCGCCCGTGGTCTCGACCACGACGATCAGCGGGCCGTTGAAGCCGGCGCCGAAGCCCGCAGCCAGCTGGTCGTAGGCCTTGCGCTGGGTCGAGTCGGCGGCGGCCGTGCTGTCGTCCGGCAGGGCCAGCTTGAGGTCGAGCGCGGGCACCGCCACCAGGGCGATCACGCCCAGCGAGAGGACGAGGGCGACGACCCGATGACGCAGGACGCCGCGGGCCCAGCGCTCGCCGAACGGCGTCTTCGCGGCGGCCACCGCCCCGGTGCGCTGCTTCTTGGGCAGCACCTTGAGACCGGCGAAGCCCAGGATCGCCGGTACGAGGCTGAGGGTGACCACGACCGCCACGGCGACCGTGAACGCCGCGGCCAGGCCCATCGCGGTCAGGAACGGGATGCCGGTGACGCTGAGCGCGGCCAGCGCGATCACCACGGTGAGGCCGGCGAAGACCACGGCCGAGCCGGCGGTGCCGACCGCGCGGCCGGCCGCCTCCTCGCCGTCGCGGCCGGCGGCCATCTCATGCCGGTAACGGGAGACGACGAACAGGGCGTAGTCGATGCCGACGGCCAGGCCCAGCATCGTGGCCAGGGCGGAGGTGGACGACGACAGGTCGAAGAAGCCGGTGGCGATGGTGATGCCGAGCATGCCGGCGCCCACGCCGACCAGGGCGGTGAGCAGCGGCAGGCCGGCCGCGACGAGCGAGCCGAACGTGAGGACCAGCACGAACGCGGCGATCAGGATGCCGATGGCCTCGCTGGAGTGGCCGCCCTCGGACGACTGGGTGGCGTCGCCGGAGTACTCGACGCCCAGACCGGCCGACTTGGCCGTGTCGCCGGCCGCGGTCAGACCAGCACGGGCCTCATCGGTCACATCGGCCGCTGCGACCTCGTACGTCACCGTGGCGTACCCGGTCTGAAGGTCTTGGGAAATGGTCTTCGACGTGAAGGGGTCGGCGACGGAAGCCACCTGTGGCGCCTGAGCGAGCGCGGCGACGGCCTTTTCCACGGCCGCCTTCTGCGTGGTCCCGGTGAGTTTCCCGTCGCCCGCGACCGTGAAGACGACCTTGACCGAGGCGGCGTCGGTGCCGGCGCCGAACTTCTCCTTCAGCACCTCCATGGCCCGGAACGACTCGGTCCCCGGAATGGAGAAGGCGCTGCTGGTCGGGCCGGACAGGGTTCCCGCGCCCACCCCGAGCAGGACGAGCAGGAGCGCCCACAGGCCGAGGGTGAGCCGGCGGCGCCGGAACGAGAACCGGCCGAGCCGGTAGAGCAGTGTCGCCAAGACGGTTCCTCCACGAACGGTCGGGGTGTTCGAGAAGGCTGTTCGGCAGGCCGGCCGGCGGATTTAATCCGTAGCGGAGGAGGACCCGGGGCGGCGGAGGGCGTGCACTGAGGGCCGGTTTGTCATCACCCCTCTGGCGAAGGGCACAGCCATGTTCGACGACAACGGCTCCTTCCTCCTCGCGCTGTTCGAGTTCTTCCTGTTCATCGCCTGGTTCATGTGCCTGTTCTGGATCTTCGGCGACCTGTTCCGCAGCAAGGACCTGGGCGGCTGGGGCAAGACCCTGTGGGCCCTGTTCATCATCATCCTTCCGCTGGTCGGGACGCTGGTCTACCTCATCGCCCGCGGTGGCGGCATGGCCGAGCGGACCGCGGCCAGCCAGACCGCGCTGCGGCAGCAGCAGGACGCGTACATCCGGTCGGTCGCCGGCTCCAACGGCGGGGCCCGCAGCGTGACCGACGAGATCGCCTCGGCCAAGGGCCTGCTCGACTCGGGGGCGATCACCTCGGACGAGTACGACCGTTTGAAGGCGTCCGCCCTGGCCAAGAGTGCCGCCTGAGTTTTTGTCGTACGCCACCGCTAGCCTTCCCGGCACCAAGTTCGTGATGGGCCGGAGAAACAAAAGGTTGGCGCATGCAGACTTCCGAGGACACCTTCGACTTCCCCGCCGGTTGGCTCAGGCACCGCTTCGCCCGCCGGGGCAGCTCCGGAGCGACGGCGTTCACGCCCGACACAAAGGCGCGCGCGTTCGTCGACGAGGAGCTCGCCCGGCGGTCCGAGGTGGTGCTGCCGATCATCGAGGCGCCCGCGACGCCCACCGAGCTGCGTGAGGGCGGGCTCGCCTGGCTGCACGGCAAGCCCGGGGTGACACCGGCCGGCGCCGCCGCGGTGGCCCTGGCCGCCGGGGTCGGCAACTGGCAGGCCGGTGACAAGCTGGCCGCGTTCGCCGATGTCTGGCTCGTCGAGCAGGGCCCGATCTTCGCGGCGCACGCGGCGGTCGAGCTCATGACGCTGGAGACCATGCACAGTCACGGCCCCGTCCTGCCCGGCGTCGCCCAGCGTTACGGGGTGCGGCACATGCGCTCCGGCGGCAAGCGCCACAGCTGGCAGGCCGACGCCCAGATGCAGACCCTCTTGCGGGTACGTCTGGCGCTCGCGGCCGCCTCCGACGAGACGTACCGGGAAGCGGTCGCCGCCCTGGCCGGTCATCGGCGCGGCCATCTCTACGCCCGGGCCGCCGTCTCGGCGCTCGTGCCCACCGAGACCGCGTGGGTCGAGCAGGACATCGCCGACACGGTCGCCGCCGGTGACGACTATCTGGCCGCCCTGCTGACCTCGGCCGCGAGCCAGGGCCGGCAGCTCGACGTGCTCGCTCCCCTGGCCACGGGCTGGACGGTCTGGGGCTCCCTGGCGATGCTGGCCACCCTGGCCGACGGGGTCGGCGCGGCCGCGGCCCCGGCGCTGTTCGGCTGGTTCGACGACGAGGTCGGCGACGCCGCGGCCCAGCGCCGCCTGCTCAGCGTCATCGCCGTGCTCCCCGGTGACGACGTGATGGGCGGCCTGATCGAGCGCGCCGGGCAGAGGAACGTGACGCCCTACCTGCTCGAGGCGGCCCAGCGCTACCCGCGGCGCGGCCTGCGCCTGCTCGCCGAGTCGGGCCGGCACGACGACCTGCTCCGCGCCCACCTGCTCAACCACCCCGGCCTGGCCGACGAGCTGCGGCCCGAGCTGAGCGCGCCGGCCGTGGCGCGGATCGAGGCCATCACCGCCGAGGCGGCGTCGCTCGTGACGGCGCCCCTGTCGGCGGTCCCGCCGGTGCTGGCCGACCCGCCGTGGAACCGGCGGGTCAAGGCGGCCAAACCGGTCGTCGTCGCCGGCCTCGCCTGCGCCGACGAGCCCGCGACCGAGTGGCTGCCGGGCGAACGCGTGGCGTGGCGGGACACCCCGATCCGCCACTACGACAAGCCGAAGGAGGGCTGGGAGGAGCTCGCCCACCGGATGGCCTCGGGCCGCACGCAGTGGAACGACCCGGTCCGGCTCTTCACCGACGGCCCCGACGACGTCGCCCGCCGGGTGCTGCACCACTGGCGGCCCACGTACGCGTACGACGCCGACACCTGGATGCGGGTCGCCGCCGACCGGTTCGAGACCGCCCTGCTGCCGGTCATCGTCTCGCTGGCCCGGCAGTCCCCGGGCGAATACGCGCCGCTGCTGGCCCCGTTCGTCTCGCCCGAGCTCGCCGTGCTGATGGCGGGCTGGCTGGCCCGGCTCAAGACCACCCGGCAGCACGCGCTGCAGTGGCTCCTGCGCCATCCGGCCGCGGCCGCCCGGGCGCTCGTGCCGCCCGCCCTGCAGAAAGCCGGCCCGGCCCGGCGCGAGGCCGGGCAGGCGCTGCTCGCGCTGCACCTCAACGGTCACGGCGACGCCGTGCGGGCGGCCGCGTCGTCGTACGGGCCGGAGGCAGCCGCGGCCATCGGCGCGCTGCTCGACACCGACCCGCTGACCGTGCTGCCGGCTAAGATGCCGCCGGTGCCGTCGTGGGCCGTGCCCGGCCTGCTGCCGCCGGTGCGGCTGCGCGACGGCTCGGGGGCGCTGCCCGCCGAGGCCGTGACGAGCCTGCTGAGCGTGCTCGCCATCTCGCGGCTCGACGAACCGTACGCCGGCCTGGCCCTGGTCCGTGAGGCCTGCGACCCGTCGAGCCTGGCCGAGTTCGGGTGGGGGCTGTTCCAGCGCTGGCAGGCGGCCGGGGCCAACGCCAAGGAGAACTGGGCGCTGACCGCGCTCGGCCTGATCGGCGACGACGAGACGGTCCGGCGGCTGACCCCGCTGATCCTGTCCTGGCCGGGCGAGGGCGGGCACGCCAAGGCGGTGACCGGCGTCAACATCCTGGCCGCGATCGGCAGCGACGTGGCCCTCATGCGCCTGCACGGCATCGCCCAGCGGGCCAAGTTCAAGGGCTTGAAGAACACCGCGAACGAGAAGATGGCCGAGGTCGCGGCCGGGCTCGGGCTCAGCGCCGAGCAGCTCGCCGACCGGCTGGTGCCCGATTTCGGGCTCGACGCGGCGGGCAGCCTGCGGCTCGACTACGGCGGCCGTGAGTTCACGGTCGGCTTCGACGAGCAGCTGCGGCCGTTCGTGGCCGACGGGGCCGGCAAGCGGCTCAAGGCGCTGCCCAAGCCGGGCGCGCGGGACGACGCCGAGCTGGCGCCGCAGGCGTACAAGCAATTCTCCGCCTTGAAAAAGGACGTGCGGACCGTCGCCACCGACCAGGTCCGGCGCCTCGAGCGGGCGATGGTGACCGGCCGCCGGTGGAGCGCCGGGGAGTTCCAGCAGCTGTTCGTCGACCATCCGCTGCTGTGGCACATCGTGCGGCGGCTCGTGTGGGCGGTGTGGGACGCCTCCTCCGAGCCACTCGGTGCGATCCGCGTCGCCGAGGACCGTACGTTCTCCACCGTGGATGACGACGAGACGACACTGCCCGACGGCGCGACCGTGGGGGTGGCGCACCCGCTGCACCTGGGCGGCGACCTGGCCGCGTGGTCGGAGCTGTTCGCCGACTACGAGATCCTTCAGCCCTTCCCGCAGCTGAGCCGGTCGACGTTCGCGCTGAGCGCCGAGGAGGCGGCGGGCAGCCGTCTCACCCGCTTCGAGGCGGTCACCGTGCCCACCACCAAGCTGCTCGGGCTCGAGCGGCGCGGCTGGCGGCGCGAGGCGCCCCAGGACGCGGGCATGCAGAGCCGTATCGAGCTGGCCGTCGCCGACGGCGTCGAGGTGGCCGTCGAGATCGAGCCCGGCATCGCGGTCGGCTACGTGGGTGAGTTCGCCGACCAGAAGATCACGATGGTGATGCTGCACAACGGCACCGGCAGCCGCTGGCACAGCGACCCGCGCGGCCAGATCGCGCTGGGCAAGCTCGACCCGGTGGCCGCGTCCGAGATCATCCGCGACCTCACGGAGGTGACCGCGTGAGCCTCACCGAGATCGAGGTGACCGAACCCGCCGGCAGCGTCCAGCGGCCGCCGGCCGAGGTGCGCTTCGCCGCCGAGCTGGACCGGCTGCGGGCGGCCGACAGCGCGGCCCGGCCGCCCGGCTGGGCGCTGAGCGTCCAGGCGGCCCGCCGGTTCGTCGTGGGCGATCCGGCGCTGCGGGTGAGCCGCAAGTTCGTGGGCGACCCGTCGCTGATCGACCGGGCCCTGATCACGCTGGCCACCAGCCGCGGGCTGATGCTGGTGGGCGAGCCGGGCACGGCCAAGTCGCTGCTGTCCGAGCTGATCGCGGCCGCGGTCAGCGGCGACTCGACACTGACCATCCAGGGCGGCGCGGCCACCACGGAAGACCAGATCCGCTACTCGTGGAACTACGCGCTGCTGGTCGCCGAGGGGCCGTCCACCCGCTCACTGGTGCCGGCGCCGCTGCTGCGGGGCATGGCCGAGGGGCGCACGGTCCGGTTCGAGGAGATCACCCGGTGCCCGCTGGAGGTGCAGGACTGCCTGCTCTCCCCGCTGTCCGACCGGGTGCTGGCCATCCCCGAGCTGACCGGGCCCGAGTCGATGGTGTTCGCCCGCGACGGCTTCAACATCATCGCCACCGCCAACACGCGCGACCGGGGCGTCAACGACATGAGCTCGGCCCTCAAGCGCCGCTTCAACTTCGAGACGGTCTTCCCGATCGCCGACTTCGCCACCGAGCTGGCCCTGGTCACCGACGAGGCGGCCCGGCTGCTGGCCCGCTCCGGGGTGACGGCGGAGCCGCGGCGTGACGTGCTCGAGGTGCTGGTGACGACGTTCCGCGAGCTGCGCACGGGCGAAACCGCGCGGGGCGACTCGATGGACAAGCTGTCGGCGGTGATGAGCACGGCCGAGGCGGTGTCGGTGGCCCACGCGGTCGGGTTGCGCGGCTGGTTCCTGCGCGGCGAGGCCGGCAACGCCGAGGACATCGTGGCCTGCCTGGCCGGCACGGCGGCCAAGGACAACGCGGAGGACCTGGCCAAGCTGCGCCGCTACCTGGCCCAGCAGATCACCTGGCGTGACGGCAACCAATGGCGGGCGCTCCACCAGGCCCGTCACCTGCTGCCGGGCTGAGCCGTGCCGGTCACGTTCATCGGGGTGCGCCACCACAGCCCCGCCTGCGCCCGTCTGGTGGCCGACACGATCACCCGCCTGCGGCCGGCGTACGTGCTGGTCGAGGGCCCGGCCGACGTCAACGGCCGGATCGGCGAACTGCTGCTCGGCCATCAGCTGCCGGTGGCGGTGTTCAGCAGCTACCGCGACGACTCGCGGCGGCACGCGTCGTGGGCGCCGTTCTGCGAGTATTCGCCGGAGTGGGCGGCGCTGACCCGCGGGCGGGAGGTGGGCGCTTCGCTGCGCTTCATCGACTTGCCGGCGTGGCATCCGGCGTTCGAGGGCCGCAGCAACCGTTATGCGGACGCGGAGCTGCGCTACGCCGACGTGATGGAGCGGTTGTGCCGGGCGTTCGAGGTCGACAACGTGGACGCGCTGTGGGACCACCTGTTCGAGATAGCGCCCACGGAGGGCCTGGCGGAAAGGCTGGAGACCTACTTCGACCTCGTACGGGGCGAGTCCGCGGCCGGCGACTCCGACACCGCCCGCGAGGCGTACATGGCTTCCTGGGTCACGGCCGCCGAAGCCGCCGCAGGCGACCGGCACGTGGTGGTCGTGACGGGCGGCTTCCACCGGCCGGCGTTGGTGCGGGCACTCGTCCAGCGACACTCGTCCACCACCGATCCGCTCACGCCCAGCACACCCACGTCCGCAGCCACCACGCCCGCGCCCGCCGCATCCGCCGCCACCGAGCCCACCCCGCCCGCACCCACCGCGCCCGCGACCGCCACACCCACACCCACCACACCCACCGCGCCCGCAGCCGCTGCGCTGGCACCTCGCGCCGGTGCGGACAATCCGCTCTGGCCGGTCATTCCCGAAATGCCGGACGGGGCGCTCGGCGGGAGCTTTCTCGTTCCCTACTCGTTCCGGCGGCTGGACTCGTTTGACGGCTATCAGTCGGGGATGCCCTCGCCGGGGTACTACCAGAAGTTGTGGGAGTCGGGGGCGGACGGGGCGGCCCGGCATCTCGTCGAAGCGGTGGCCGAGCGGCTGCGGAAGAAGCGGCAACCCGTGTCGACGGCCGATCTCATTGCGGCTCGGGCCACGGCGGAAGGGCTGGCGACCGTACGAGGGCATCATCGGCCCGGGCGCACCGATGTGCTCGACGGGCTCGCGTCGGCTCTGGTCAAAGAGGCCCTTGACGTGCCGCTGCCGTGGGCTCGGCGCGGGACCCTCGAAGCGGGCAGCCATCCCGTTGTCGTCGAGATGGTGGCCGCGCTCAGCGGCACCCGTGTCGGGCGGCTTCATCCGGAGACGCCGGCGCCGCCGCTCGTGCACGACCTCGACGCCGAGCTGGAACGGGCCGGGCTGAACGGGGAGGCCACGCTCGAACTCGACCTCACGCTCGACGGCGACCGGGAACGCAGCCGGCTCTTGCACCGGGTGCGGTTGCTCGGCGTGCCGGGCTTCCAGCGGGACAGCGGTCCCACCACCGGGCTCGACCCGGTGCTGCGCGAACGCTGGACGCTGCGGCCCGGGCCGGAACGGCTGACCGCGGTGATCGAGGCCGGGGCGTACGGGGCCACGCTCGCCGACGCCTGCGCGGCCGTGCTCGCCGAACGGGCCGCCGGGGCCGGGCGGGACGTGGACGCGCTCGCCCTCGTGCTGTTCGACGCCGCGCTGTCCGGGACGGCCGACGTCTCCGACCGCACCCTGGCCGACATCGAGGCCGCGGTCGGCGCCGCGCCCGAACTCGGGCCGCTCGGCCGCATGCTGGCCGTGGTGCTGACCATGTGGCGGCACGATGGGCTGTTCGGCACCGCTCGCAGCGCCACCCTAGGCACCGTCATCGCCGCCGCCGTCCGGCGGGTGCTGTGGCTGGCCGAGGGCGTCCGCGGCGGCGAGGCGCCGGCCGATCCGGGGCGCATCGGCGCGCTCGCCGCCTGCCGCGACGGCCTGCGGCACGCGGGCCGGGCGCTCGGGCTCGACCGGGCGGCCGCTGTCGAGGTCGCCGCCCGCGTATGCACCGACCGGGAGGCACCGCCCGATCTGCGCGGCGCCGCGTTCGGGTTCCGGTGGGCGCTGCACGACGACCCGTCCACGGTCGAGCCGCTGCGCGGGGTGCGCGGCGCCTTCGTGCCCCGCTCGGCCGGCGACTGGCTGGCCGGGCTGTTCGCGGTGGCCCGCGAGGAGGTGCTGCACTCCCCCGACGTGATCGGGCTGCTCGACGAGTTGCTCTCCGGCATGTCACCGGACGACTTCCTCATCTCGTTGCCCGCGCTGCGGCAGGCCTTCGAATATTTCCCGCCCCGCGAACGCGAGACCATCGCCACGCGGGTCCTGTCCCGGCGCGGCCTGGCCGGCACCGGCCGCGCCCTGCTCCGCACGGCCGGGCCGGGTCCGGCCGTGGTCGCCGCCGGGATGCTCCTGGACAGCCGCGTCGACACCGTCCTGCGGCGCGAGGGGCTGATCGGCGGCGACCCGGCTCCCGCCGGCACCGCGACCGGCTCGGCGACCACGCCCGTCGCGGCCGCTGCGACCGGTCCGAACGGAGACACGCTGTGACCGATTCTGATCTCGAACGTTGGCGGCTCGTGCTGGGTGAGCCGGCCGGCGCCATGGGTGATCTGAGTCCCGAGGCGATGCGGCGCGACGCCGCGTTGCGGTGGCTCTACGGGCGCGACGAGGAGCACGCCAAACGCGACGTGCGCAGCGGCGGGGACGGGGCGTCGGCGTTCACCACGGTGGACTGGCTGGACGACATCACGCAGCTCTTCCCGAAGGAGACGGTCGAGCGGCTGCAACGGGACGCGGTGGAGATCTACGAGATCACCGACGTGGTCACCGATCCGGAGGTCCTGCGGACCATCGAGCCCAACCCGGGGCTGCTCCGAGCCGTACTCCAAACCAAGCATCTGATGAACCCCGAGGTGCTGCGGCTGGCCCGGAGGATCGTCGAGGCCGTCGTCCGCGACCTCATGGCGAAGATGGCGACGGAGGTGCGGGCGGCCTTCACGGGGACGCGGGCGCGCCGGCCGAGCCGGTGGAAGCAGGCCCGCGACTTCGATGTCAGGCGGACGCTGCGGGCCAACCTGGGCCACTACCGGCCCGAGGAGCGGCGGCTTTACATCGAGACACCGCACTTCTTTTCCCGTACGCGGAAGCAGGTCGACCAATGGCAGGTGATCCTGCTCGTCGACCAGTCCGGGTCGATGACCGATTCTGTCATCCACTCGGCGGTGACCGCGGCGTGCCTGTGGGGTCTGCCGGGCGTGCGCACGCACCTGGTGGCGTTCGACACGGAGGTGGTCGATCTGACGAGCGACGTGGACGATCCGGTCGAGCTGCTCATGAAGGTCCAGTTGGGCGGCGGTACGGACATCGCGAAGGCGGTCCTGTACGGCGCCGGCCTCGTCGAGCGGCCGCGGCGGGCGATCGTGGCGCTGATCAGCGACTTCTACGAGGGCGGTTCGGAGCAGTCGCTGGTCCGGGCGGTCCGCGAGCTGGTCGAGCAGGGGACGAAGGTGCTCGGCTTGGCGGCTCTCGACGACCAGGCCAATCCGGCGTACGACCGTGAGACCGCCCAGAAGCTCGCCAATGTGGGCGCTCCGGTGGGCGCGATGACGCCGGGACAGTTGGCCCAGTTCATCGCCGAGCAGGTGGCCCGATGAGCCGGGTCGTGCGGGGCGGCCCGGGCGGCGGGAGGGCGCGATGAGGGGGGATCTGCGGGCGCTGACGCCGGTGACGCTGGCCGAGCTGACCAATCGGGGCCTGGTGAAGCGGGCGTCCCGGGAACTGGAACGGGAGACGCCGAAGCTCTCGGAGGACGCCGACGGCACGGTGCACGCGGTCTTTCCGGACGGGGTGAGCACCGATCTGCCGGCAGGAGGTCTCGACGCGGGGACCTGTAGTTGCGGCGCCGCGGGCGTGTGCCGGCACGTCATCGGCCTCGTACTGGCTTATCAGGCCTGGTCGGAACGGACGCCGGCGGCTGTGCCCAGCGAGCCGGCGCCGGACGCCACCGGGGGCGGCTCGGACACGCCCGAAGACGGCAACGCGGGCACAGTGGACATCAACGCGGCCGGAAGCGGCGGCGGGGCGAACGGCAGCGCCGGAACTAGCGATACAGCCGCCGACAGTGTGACGGCCGGGGGCAGCACCACGGCCGGCAAGACGGTCGGCGCGAGTGACACGGCGGTCCGGGGTGGTGCCCGGAGCGATGCGCGGCGGCTGGCGGTGGCACGCCAGGCGATGTCGCGGCGGGGGTGGTGGGGTGGTCTCCTGGGGAGTTCACGGATGAGCAGCTGACCGCTCGTGTCGGGGCCCGGATGATGGCGGCGGCGCGGCGGGTGTTGCGGGGCGGGTTTGTCGCTCGGGTGCATCGGGGGCGGGTCGGGGATCCGGTTCCTACCGTGGAGTTGCCTACGGCTACCGTGCGGTTTCTGGTGCCCCATGACCTTGGGTTCGCCCGCAGCGATGCCGCGGCGGGCAGCCGGGACGACGTTCTCGCTCTGGCTGTGTGGGCTTTTCGGGCGGCCGATGGTCTTGGCGGGGATGACGCCGATGTTCAGGTACAGGTGGGTGGGGCGCCGGCCGGGGCCACCGGTCTGGAGGCGCTCGGGCGGGCCGTTCGGCTGGCGGGAAGCGTTGTCCGGGAAGGGGCCGTTCATCTCGGGGCCGGGATGGGCGGAGAGATCGCTTCGGTGCGGGCCGGGCTTGAAGCGGCTCGGATGCGGTGGCCTCTGGGGGCCGTTGATGACCTTGTGGGGCAGCTGGAGGCGTACCGGGAACGCAGTGCTCGTTATCGGCCGGAAGCGCTGGCTGATCATGTCGCTGAGCTGGTGGCGCGGTATCGCAGTGTGAGCCGTGGTGGGGTGGCGCCGGTCTCGCGGGTACTGGGGACCGACGAAGCGTCCGAGACGCCTCTGCGGCGGGCCCGGCTGGACGGGCTCGGTGCCCGGGTGTCGGCGGTGGGGGACGAACGTACTGTCGAGGTTTTTCTGGCCCATGCGGACAGTTCGGCCGTGCTCGTTCTGCGGCGGCAGTACGCGACGGAGGAGAGCGGGCCGGAGCTCGGGCGGCGGCGGGTGGCCGGGGTGACCCTGGGGGCCCTGGCCGGTGGGGCCGTGATCACCGAGTCGGCGTCGCGGAGTGCCAGCCGGGCCGTGCGGCTGGGTACGCGGCGGCTGAGCCGCACCGAAGCCATGACCACCCGGGACACGTGGCGGCATCTGCCCCGGACTCTGCTCGTGCCCGATCTGGATCGGCTGGCCGCCGAGCTCGACGCCCTGCCGCCCCGGCCGATCCGGGCGCGGGTCGAGGCCGAGCTGGTGCGGGTGGTGCCGATCGCGGAGGTGCGGTCCGTGACGTACGCGCCGGGGGCGCAACGCGTCGACGCCCAGGTCGCGGATGCGAACGGGGTGACGGCGCGGGTCAGCGCGGTCCACGCGGCGTGTGCGCCGGGGCGGCTCGACGCGGTGGTGGCGGCGCTCGGGGGTGGGGCCCGGTTCGTGGCCGGCAGCGTCCGGCGCAGCGGCGGGACCGTCGTGATCGACCCGATCGGCTTCGCCTCGGACGACGGTGTCGTCGTGCCCGATCTCGCGGCGGCCGGTGGCCTGGACGATCCGCGGGACCGGGCGGGTGAGAGCGCCGATCCTCTCGGGCTGGCCGTGATGGACGCCCTCGGACTGCTGGCCGAGGTGGCGCACCGCGGCCTGCTGCACCTGCCGTCGCCGATGAGCGGGCGGCTGCGCGACGCGGCCAAGCGGCTCGAGGCGGTGGGGCTGCGCCAGGCCGGTGCGGCGATCGGCGCGCTCGCCGCCCGGCTGGGGCCCGACCCGGGCGACGACGCGGTCGAGGCGTGGGCGGACGCCTACTTGAGGGTGGGCCTCTGCGCGGAACTGCTGCCATGAGCCAGGCGGGACCATAGCGACGCCAGGGTGGCCTCGACCTGGGACGGGACGGCGCCCCGGGAGGGGCCGGCCGGATCTCCGGTTCAGTCGCGCCGGAGCAGGGCGAGGGTGTGGCGCAGCTCCCGGCGCAGGGTCTGTTCGGCGGCCTCGGGGTCCTGGGCGGCGACCGCGGCCACCAGGGCGGCGTGGGTGTCCTCGCCCGGGTTGGGGAGCTTGGCCCGCAGGCCGAGCAGCCGGACGAGGTCGATCAGGCCCTCCCGCAGCACGGGCAGGAACTCGGTGAACAGGTTGAGCAGGATCGGGTTGTGCGCGGCGGCGACGATCGCGGCGTGCAGGGCGATGTCGGCGTCGACGAACGCGGCGTCGTCCTCGCCGGCCGCCTCCACCCGGCGGGCCATGGCGGCGTCGATGGCGGTCATGTCGTCGTCGGTGCGGCGAGCCGCGGCCAGGCGGGCCGCCTCCACCTCCAGCGCCACGCGGACCTCGTACACCTCGGTCAGTGAAGCCCGGCGCAACTGGACCGCCCAGTTGACGCGGGGCTCGGCGGCGACCACGAAGACGCCGGCGCCCTGACGGGACTCGACGAGGCCGGCGCCGGCCAGGATGCGCATGGCCTCGCGCAGGGTGGGACGGCTGACGCCGAGCAGGGGCGCCAACTTGTGTTCGCCCGGCAGCTTGGTGCCCACGCCCCACTCGCCGGAGCTGATCCGGCCGCGCACCCGCTCGGCGACCTGGGCGACGAGCGGTGACGGGCTGACCGGATCCATCGCACCAGACTAACTTGTCATACAACCTGACAAGTTCTATCGTTGAGGCATGGCGCTTCTTCTCCTTGGTCGCCGCTGCGGGGCCTGACACGGCCGGCACCCCGCAGCGGGTGGTCCGCGCGCCGGTCGATTAGACCCGACCGACCTGGAGACAGAGAATGAACCCGCAGAAGCCGAGTGGCATGCCGTTCCACCGCTACCGTCCCGTCCACGACCGCGTCGCCCTGCCCCTGAGCGGGCGCGACTGGCCCGCCCACCGCATCACCGAGGCCCCGCTCTGGGTGCCGGTCGATCTGCGCGACGGCAACCAGGCACTGGCCGAGCCGATGGACACCGCCCGCAAGCGCCGCTTCTTCGACCAGCTGGTGGCCATGGGCTACAAGGAGATCGAGATCGGTTATCCCTCGGCCAGCCGGACCGACTTCGATTTCGTACGTCACCTCGCCGCGACCGGCATCCCCGACGACGTCACGGTCGTCGTCTTCACGCCGGCCCGTGAGGAGCTCATCGACCGCACCGTGGAGTCGATCGACGGCATCGGCCGGGCGATGATCCACCTGTACACCGCGACCGCCCCGGTATGGCGGGACGTCGTGCTCGGGCGTACCAGAAACGACGTCAAGGACTTGATCCTCGAAGCCGCCGCCCATCTGGCCCGGCGCGCGCCCGGGCGCCGCTTCCAGTTCTCGCCCGAGGTCTTCAACCTGACCGAGCCCGACTTCATCCTGGAGATCGCCGAGGCGCTCACCGATCTGTGGTCGGCGAGCCCGGACCACCCCGTCGTGCTCAACCTGCCGGCGACGGTCGAGGTCGCCACCCCCAACGTGTACGCCGACCAGATCGAGTACATGCACAAGAACCTCGCCCGCCGCGACGCGGTCATCCTCTCCGTGCATCCGCACAACGACCGCGGCACCGGCATCGCCTGCGCCGAGCTGGCGGTGCTGGCCGGCGCCCAGCGCGTCGAGGGCTGCGTCTTCGGCAACGGCGAGCGCACCGGCAACGTCGACCTGGCCACCCTGGCCCTCAACCTGTACGCGCAGGGCATCGACCCGATGATCGACTTCTCGGACATCGACGCCGTGGTCCGGACGGTCGAGCACTGCACCCGCCTGCCGCTGCACCCGCGCCACCCGTACGCCGGAAGTCTCACCCACACCGCGTTCTCCGGCACCCATCAGGACGCGATCGCCAAGGGCCTGGCCCGCCACGCCAAGCAGGCGGCCGAGTTGGGCGTCCCCGAGAGCGAGGCGCCGTGGTCGGTCCCCTATCTGCCGATCGACCCGGGCGACCTCGGCCGCGACTACGAAGAGGTCATCCGGATCAATTCACAGTCCGGCAAGGGCGGCATAGCGCACATCCTCCAGACCCACCACGGCCTGGACCTGCCGCCGGCCATGCGCCCCGACTTCTCCCGCGCGGTCCAGGCCGTCACCGACGAGACCGGCCGCGAGCTGCGCCCGGCCGAGCTGTGGCAGCTCTTCCACGACACGTACGTGGAGCCCGGCGCCACTCCCTCACTCCAACCCGGCGAGGTGCTTTCCATTCACAAAGACACTTCCTGGGTGTACGTCCAAGGCGCCGTCGACGGGCGCACGGCCTGGGGCGCCGGGCCGGACGAGGAGCACGCGCTCCGGGCCGCCATCAACCGGGCGTCCCTGAATCGACACTCATAAAGCCGCCACGCTCACTCGCGGCGGCGCCAGGCCAGGAACGGCGGCAGCGCCAAAGCGAGCACGACGAACGCCCACAGGATGATCGTCAGCGGGCTGGAGACCAGTGTGGACCAGTCGCCGTCGGAGAGGGCTAGGGCCCGGCGCAGCTGCTGTTCGGCCAGCGGAGCCAGGATCAGGCCGACGATGGCCGGGGCCACCGGCACTCCGGCCTGGCGCATCAGCAGGCCCAGCAGGCCCAGGACGGTCAGGACCAGCAGGTCGGCGACCGTGCCGCCGGTGGCGAAAGTGCCCAGGCACGCGAAGACCAGCACGCCGGCGTAGATGCCGTACGCGGGAATGGTCAGCAGGCGCGCCCAGGCCCGGACCAGCGGGAGGTTCAGCACGAGCAGCAGCACGTTGCCGATGTAGAGGCTGGCGATCAGGGCCCAGACCAGGTCGCCGGACTCGGTGAACAGCTGCGGGCCGGGCTGGAGGCCGTACGACTGGAACGCGGTCAGGATGACGGCCGCGGTGGCCGAGGTGGGCAGGCCGATGGTCAGCAGCGGGACCAGGACACCGGCGGCCGCGGCGTTGTTCGCGGCCTCCGGGCCGGCCACCCCCTCGATGGCGCCGTGGCCGAACTCGGCGCGGTGCTTGGAGAGCCGCTTCTCGAGGCTGTAGCTGAGGAACGTGGGCACCTCGGCGCCGCCGGCCGGGAGGCTGCCGATCGGGAAGCCCAGGGCCGTGCCGCGCAACCACGCGGGCCACGAACGGCGGAAGTCGGCCCGGGACAGGACCGCCGCGCCGCGCACCGGTTCCACCCGCGCCGATCCGGTGCCGGCGACGAGGTGCCAGAAGGTCTCGCCGAGGGCGAACAAGGCGACCACCACGATCACCACGTCGACCCCGTCGAGCAGGGACGGCACACCGAAGGCGAGGCGCGGCTGGCCGGTCAGGGTGTCGATGCCGACCAGGCCGATGCCGGCGCCGATGACCAGGCTCGCCGCGCCTTTGAGCAGGGACGGGCCGAGCAGGGCGCTCACCGTCACGAAGGCGACGGCCATCAGCGCCACGTATTCGGGTGGGCCGAAGCCGATCGCGATGTCGGCCACCACGGGCGCGGCGACGGAGAGCAGAACCGTGCCGATCGTTCCCGCCACGAAGCTGCCGATGGCGGCCGTGGCCAGGGCGGCCGCCGCCCGCCCGGCCCGGGCCATCTTGTTGCCCTCCAGGGCGGTGGCCACCGACGAGCTCTCCCCCGGGGTGTTCAGCAGGATCGAGGTGGTCGACCCGCCGTACATGCCGCCGTAGTAGATGCCGGCGAACATGATCAGCGCCGCCGCCGGGTCGAGCCGGAACGTGACGGGCAGCAGCAGGGCCACGGTCAGCGCGGGCCCGATGCCGGGCAGCACGCCGACCGCGGTGCCGATCGTGACGCCGACCAGCGCCCACAGCAGGTTGCCCGGTGTCAGCGCGTCGGCGAAGCCGGTGAGCAGGTCGCCCATCTCAGAACCCCCACGGCCCGGTCGGCAGCGACAGCCCGATCAGGCGGTCGAAGACGAGGAAGACCACCGCCGCGAGCGTCCACCCGTAGGCCGCGACGCGGGCCGGATGCGGAGCGCCGAGGAGCAGCGCCGCCGCCGTGAAGAGGCCGGCCGAGCAGAAGACGTACCCCAGAAACGGCAGCAGAACGGCGAACGCGATCAGAGTGACCACCATGGCCGTCAGGCGCCAGAGGCGCCGTGGGTTTTCCCAGGGTGTACGCCACGTCGAGCGCGCCGAGAGCACCAGGGCGGCGCCGAGCAGCCCGAGCAGCACGCCGATCACCACCGGCACGGCCGCCGGCCCGATCGGATCGTCGGCGCTCCGCAGCCGGGCGGCGTCGATCAGCACCACCACCCCGAGGACGGCCATCACGCTGCCGAGAAGCCCCGAAGCACGGAGTTGAGACTGTTCTTCACTCACGCCAGCCCCATTTTCTTCAGAACGTCGGTAACCGTCCGGCGCTCCTGGTCGATGAACTGCTCGAACTCCGGCCCGGCGAGCGTTGCCTCACCCCAGCCCCGCCGCCCGAGCGTCTCCTTCCACTCGGCGCTCCGAGTCATCCGGAGCAGAAGGTCTTCGAGACCGCGCTCGTCCTCGGCACTGATCCCCGGCGGCGCCACCACCCCACGCCAGTTCGCCAGCTCCACGTCGACGCCCTGTTCCCGCAGCGTCGGCACGTCGGGCAGGGCCGGCAGCCGTTCGGCGCTGGACACGGCGATCGGGCGTACGGTCCCGGCCTCGATCTGCGCCTCGAGCTCGGAGATGCCGGAAACCCCGGCCGTGGCCCGGCCCGACAGCAGCGTCGCCAGCGCCTCCCCTCCCCCGGAGTGCGCCACGTAGTTGACCCGGCCCGGGTCGGCGCCGATCGCGTCCGCCACCAGCCCGGCCAGGATCTGCTCGACCCCGCCGGCCGATCCGCCCGCGAAGGACACCGCACCCAGGTTCTGCTTCATCCGGTCCACCAGGTCGGGCATCGTGCGCACCGGCGACGAGGACGGCACCACGATCACCTCGTAGTCGGTGACGAGCCGGATCAGCGGTGTCGTCCGGTCGAGCCCGATCGGCGCGTCGTTGCTCTCGATCGCGCCGAGCATGATCAGGCCCATCACCATGAGCTGGGTCGGCTCGCCGTCGTGCCGCACGAACTGGCTGAGCCCGATCGTCCCGCCGGCACCGGTCACGTTGTAGACCTCGGTGCGCCCGGCCAGATCGCGCAGCGCCGACTGCATCTCCCGCGCCGTCTGGTCCCAGCCGCCGCCGGGCGCGGCCGGCGCCATCAGCCGCAACTGCCGTCCGTCGAGGAAACCCTCGTCGTCGTCCGCCCAGGCCCCGCTGACCACCAGCAGCACCGTCGCCAGGGCGGCCGCCAGGTACGGGATCCACCGTCGCATCGGCCTCACCACGCTTCCGTGACGTACCGTTACATCGATGTCCCTAGTTTGGTGCAGGAGGCAGCGTGGCGCACGTCGTGGTGGTCGGTGGGGGCAACGCCGGGTTCAGCGCGGCCCACGCCGCGGCCGCCCGGGGCCGCGAGGTGCTCCTGCTGGAGCGGGGCCGGCCCGAGGAGTCGGGTGGGAACAGCTTCTACACGGCGGGCGCCTTCCGGGTCGCCCATGACGGCCTGGCCGATCTCGCGCCGCTGCTCGATCCCGATCCGCGGCACGCGTCGACGGTGCTGACGGCGTACACCCCGAAGGCCTTTCTCGACGACCTGCGCAAGGTGACCGCGGGCCGCACCGATCCCGTGCTCTCGGCCGTTCTGGCCGAGGAGAGCGGCGACGCCGTGCGCTGGCTGCATGGCTGGGGGCTGCGTTTCCGGCTGATGTACGAACGGCAGTCGTACCAGGACGGCGAAGGACGCCACGTGTTCTGGGGCGGGCTGGCCGTGGGCAGCGTCGACGGCGGCAAGGGGCTGATGGCGCAGCACACCCGCGCGGCGGCGGCGAACGGTGTCGAGGTCCGCTACGGCCACCGGTGCACCTCGCTGATCGTCCAGGACGGGCGGGTGGCCGGGGTGCGCTGGGAGGGCGGCGAGGAGCGGGCCGAGTCGGTGATCCTGGCCGCGGGGGGCTTCGAGGCCGATCCGGTATGGCGGCGCGAGCATCTGGGACCGGGCTGGGACCGGGCGCTCGTGCGCGGCACGCCGCTGAACACCGGCGACATGCTGCGGGCGGCCCTGGACGCCGGGGCGGCGCGCGGCGGCGACTGGGGTTCCTGCCACTCGGTGGCCTGGGACGCGGGGGCGGCAGCCACCGGCGACCGTGACCTGACCAACCGCCTGACCCGGCAGAGTTACCCGCTCGGGATCGTCGTCAACGCCGAGGGCCGGCGGTTCCTCGACGAGGGCGCCGACTTCCGCAACTACACCTACGCGCGCTACGGCGGGGAGATCCTGCGCCAGCCCGGCGGCGTCGCCTACCAGGTCTTCGACGCCGCCATCCGGCCCCTGCTGCGCACCGAGGAGTACGACGCGCCCGGCGCCAGCGTCGTCATCGCCGGCAGCGTCACCGAACTGGCGGCGCGGCTCGGGGCGGAGGGTCTGCCGTCGACCGTCGAGGAGTTCAACGCCGGGATCGACGAGAGTGTCCCCTTCGACCCGTCGGTCAAGGACGGCCGGGCCGCACGCGTCACCCCACCCAAGAGCAACTGGGCGCTTCCGCTGCGCACGCCGCCGTTCTACGCCTTCGCGGTGACGTGCGGGATCACGTTCACCTTCGGCGGCCTGCGCGCCGACGAGCACGGCCGTGTCCTGCGGGAGGACGGTTCCGCCATGCCCGGGCTGTACGTCTGCGGCGAGATGCTCGGAGGGCTGTTCAGCGGCAACTATCCGGGCGGCAGCGGCCTGACCGCGGGCACCGTCTTCGGCCGCCGCGCCGGGAGCCTCGCCTAGGGTTTGCGCCCGGCACCGCCGTACAGGGCCACCTGGGCATCGGTCAGATCGGACGGGCCGGCCGGGCGCCACCTCAGGATCGGCACCACTCCCGGGTCGAGCAGGTCGAGGCCGGTGAAGAAGCGGGCCACCTCGGCCTGGGAGCGCAGGCGGGTGGGAATGCCCTGGTCGCGCATGATGGCGGTGAAGCGGGCCCACGACTCGGGGTCGTGGTCGGCGGTGATGTGCGAGAGCACCAGGTAGCTGCCGCTCGGGAGGCGGGACATCAGGCTTTCCACGATGTCGTACGGCTTCTCGTCGTCCTCGATGAAGTGGAGGATCGCGTAGAGCAGCAGCGCCACCGGCTCGTTCAGGTCGAGGGTGTCGCGGACCTCGGGGGTGTCGAGGATCTTCTCCGCTTCCTGCAGACGGGCGCCGAGATAGGCCGTACGGCCGGAGGGGTTGCTCGTCAGAAGGGCCCGGGCGTGGCTGAGGACTATCGGGTCGTTGTCGGCGTAGACGACCCGGGCGGCCGGATCGACCTGCTGGGCCACCTCGTGCACGTTGGGTTTCGTGGGCAGGCCGGTGCCGATGTCGAGGAACTGCCGGATGCCGCCCTCGGCGGCCAGATGGCGCACCGTGCGCTGGAGGAACGCCCTGTTCTCGCGGGGCGCCGTGGCCGCGTTCGGGTTGGCTTTCAGGCCCTGCTCGGCGGCGGCCCGGTCGGCGGCGAAGTTGTCCTTGCCGCCGAGCAGGAAGTCGTACACCCGCGCGGGATGGGGTCGGCCGGTGTCGAAGGCGTCCGTCACCGGGTCAGGATATCGTCAGAGATCGCTGTGCTGGTGCACCAGACGGGCCAGTTCCACCCGGGAGTTGATGCCCAGTTTGGTGAACGCGTGCCTCAAATGGGTGCTCACCGTGTGCGGGGACAGGAACATCGCGGTGGCCACCTGGCGGTTCGTGGCGCCGTCGGCGACCCGGCGGGCCACGTCCCGCTCGGCGGTGGTCAGCAGCGACCAGCCGGTGCCACCGGCGCGGGTGGCGGTGCGCGGGCGGCGGCGCACGCCCAGCTTGCGCAGCGCGCCGCGCACCCGGGAGCTGTCGAAGGTGGCGCCGATTTCGTCGTAGATCAGGCAGGCCTCCGCCAAGGCCTCGACCGTTCCCACGTCCTCCAGCGCGACCGCCAGCGGCAGCGGGCGCGGGAACTCCCGGTAGAGCGCCACCGCCTCGGTCAGCCGGCCCCGCGCGTGGGCCGCCGTCGCCGCCAGGAAGCGGAACGACGGGTTCTCGGCGGCGCGCCGCTCGATCGCCGAGGTCGCGCGATCGGCCCACTCCGGCTCGCCGATGTCGCGGGCCAAGCGGAGGAACAGCACCTCGTCGGCCGGGTCGAGGGGCGTGCCCAGCGGCGGGATGCCGGCGCCGAAACACGCGGCCGCCTCGGACAGTAGCTCCCGGATGTGGGCGGGGTCGCGGCGGTCGGCCACGGCCACCAGCGCGCCCAGCCACAGGCCGGCGTGCCGGACGATCGGGGCCTCGTCCTCGCGCATCCGGGCCGCCTCGGCGTCGTAGCGGCGGGCGGCCGCCATGTCGCCCGTGTGCAGGGCCACCCGGCCCACGGTCACCAGGGCCGTGCAGTCGGCGTAGTTTCCGGCGCCCAGTTCGTCGCTCATCGCCCGTACGCCCTCGGCCTCGGCCCGCGCGTCCTCCAGCCGGCCCGCGTCGTAGAGGATGCGGCACCGGTCCATGCTCCACTGCCGCAGCAGCCACGCCTGACCGTCGCGCTGGGCCGCTTTCATGCCCGTCTCGGCGTGGTCGAGGGCGAGGTCGGGCCGGCCGGCGATGTCGTCGAGCCAGCCCCGCCACTGCGTCGAACCCCACAGCGCCGTGGCCGCGCCGACCCGGGCCGAGACGGTCACCGCCTCGTCGGCCAGCTCCCGCGCGCGTGTCCACTCCCGGCGGTAGAGGGCCTGGACCGACTGCGAGGCCAGGCAGACCGCCCGGGCCGCGTCGTCGCCGGCCCGGGTCGCCGTGTCGAGACCCTCGGCCAGGACCGCGTCGGCCCGCACCGGGTCGCCCACCATCGTGAGGTTGACGCCCTCCAAAGCCAGCAGCGGCGCCCGGGTGGCGTCGGGCAGGCCGGGCAACGCGACCGCGCGCTCGCATTGCCGCACGGCCTCGACGAAGGAGTACTGGCTCGACACGGCCGCGATGCCGATGCGGACGGCGGCCTCGGCGGCGGGCCCGATGCCGGTGGAGAGCAGGCTGGTACCCAGTTTCGTGGCCTCGTGCGCGCGCCCGGCCAGCCACAGCAGACGTACACCCTCAGCAATGATCTCGCCTCGCCGAGGCGAACCGGCCGGAGTGAGCTCCAGCGCCCGCCGGCTCACGTCGGCCGCGCTCGAGGGCGCCACCGGCGCCAGCTCGGCCGCGGCCAGCCGCAAGGCCGCTATCGCCTCGTCGTCACCGGGCTCGGCGCTGTCGGCCAGCAGAGAGGCCACAGCGACAGCCGCCGGGACAGCACCGAGGCCACCTCGAGCACGGTCCGGGCGTCCTCGCCGAGGCGGGACAGCTGCCGCCGGATCAGCGCCCGCAGACGTACCGGCGGACCCTCCTCGCGGGCGCCCCGGACCAGGGCGCTGATCAGCATCGGCCGGTTGCCGGTCCCGTGCACCGCCGCCATCAGCTCCGGCGACGGGGCCGCGCCGAGCAGGTCGGCCGTCATCGCGGCCGCCGCCTCGTCGTCGAGCCGGTCCAGGTCGATCGTCTCGGCCCCGCCGTCGGTGAGCCGGCCCAGCGTGCTCAGATAGCCGGCCGGGCCGTCGGCCCGCCGGCCCGCGAACAGCCACATGACGGCGTCGGCCGACAGCCGCTCGGGCAGGGCCCGCATGGCCAGCAGGGTCAGGTCGTCGCACCACTGGAGGTCGTCGACGGTGATCAGCAGGGGCCGGCGGAGGGCGGCGCGCTCGATGGCGTCCCGCACCTCGGCCAGCACCCAATAGCGGCGCTCGGGCTCGGAAAGCTCGCGCAGGCGGTCGGAGCCCAGGATCGGGTCGGCCCCGGCGAGCAGCCCGCGCATGAGGCTGTCGCCCGGGACGAGGGCGCTGTCCGGGTCGGCGGCGATCGCGACCCGGTGCACGCCCTTCAGTCCTGCAACGAGTGCCGTCTCGCGGAGAAGGCGTGACTTGCCGCTGCCCGCCGGGCCCGTGACGAGCGTGACCGAGCCCTGCCCGGCGACGACACGCTCGAGGGCCCGCTGGAGCGCTCCCAGTTCGCGGTCGCGCCCGCGTACAGGGGTTTCCGGCTCCACCGGGCGAGATTACCTGATGATCTTGAGGCTCCCATGCCACCAATCTGCCTCGCCGCGGGTGGCGGCACATCGCACATCCATGCGATCTCTCATCTGCGGTGCGTGCCCCGCCGGGGTCTCCGCAACCAGAGGGCCCCGGCCACGATCAGCATGGCGACCGGGATGCCGGCCAGCCAGAGGATCTTGTCGCTTTTCTCCTCGGCGGGCGGTGCCGCCGGTTGGGCGACGGTGCGGGCCGGGGCCTTGACCGGCGGTTTCGGCGGTGGTGTCGTCTGCAGGTCGGCCTTGATGACGCCCAGGATCCACGAGGCCACGGCGTCCACCCGCGTGGCCGTGTCGGCGCCGGTGTGCGGGCAGGTCGGTCCCCGGCTGACGACGGCCACGACCGTCGCCACGCCGGTGGGGCCGCCGGTGAAGTACGGCCCGCCCGAGTCGTGCGGGCAGGCGCTGGTGCTCTTGCTCGGCGCGACCCCGGCCACACCCATCTCGACCTTGTCGATGTTCGTGATCCGGAACTGGCCGGTCTGCAACGTGGGGCTGGTCTGCTCGGCGTCGCCGTCGGTCAGGCCGAAGCCGACCAGCCGCAGCCGCTGGCCGTTGGCCGGCTTGACCCGGTTCAGCTTGAGCGGGGCGATGCCGGTGATCGGGCGGTCGAGCCGGGCCAGGGCCACGTCGGCGCTGCCGTGCTGGCGTACCTCGATCACGTTGGCGCTCAGGCCCACCTTGCTCTTCAGGTCGGCCCGGCCCACCGTGGCGATGGTGCGCTGGGCGACCGGCCGGGAGACCCGGCGCCCGCTGGCGTCCTTGAAGCAGTGGCCGGCCGTCAGCACCCAGCGCGGCGAGATCAGTCCACCGGAGCACGAGCTGTCCCGGCGGCCGCCGTCGGCGGTAGGGATGCCGAGGTCGGTCAGCTTCACCGCGAACTGGTACTGCCCGTTGGCGACGGTCTCGCCGTCGGCGATCGCGTGCGCGGGCGTGCCGGCGGCGCCGGCTCCGAGCACGGCCGCGACGAGCGCGACGAGCGCGACGACGACCCTCGATAGCGTCTTCATCGGCGTCGAGCCTACGGCCGCCCCGCCAATCACGGACGGGCGTCAGATGATCACTACTTGATCCGCCTGCCCTGACGGGCCAGGATCGCGTCGTAGTCGTGGTGCGTCTCGAGCCAGCCGCTGATGAAGGGGCAGATCGGCACGACCGTACGCCCTTTCGCGCGGGCGTCGTCCATGACGGCGCGCGCCAGCTGCGAGCCCAGGCCGTGCCCCTCGTACGGCGGCTCCACCTCGGTGTGGGTGTAGGCGATGATGTTTCCGCTGAGCTGGTAAGTGACGAGACCCGCGAGCTCGCCCTGCTCGTCACGCGCCTCGAACCGCTCCTTGCCGGGCACGTCGGTGATCACGAACGTCATGCCTCATCCAATCACAGGGCGCCCGAGCTGGTAGCGCGGCGTGAACCGGGCCCGGTACTCGGACGCGGTCAGCCCGTAGTGGGCCCGGAACCGCCGGGCGAAGTAGTTGGCGTCGGGCCATCCGACCTGCTCGGCGATGGCCCGCACGGGCCGGTCGGAGTGCAGCAGCATCTCGGCCGCGAGCTCCACGCGATAGCGCGACAGATAGGCCATCGGGGGCAGGCCGGTCACGGATTTGAAGAGACGTACGACATAACCCGGCGCCAGATGCAGCAGCTCGGCCAGCTCCTTGAGCGCCTCGTGGTCGCCGGCGGAGAGACGGGTCGCGAGGATGCCGCGGCGCTTCTCGACGTACGGCCCGGTCCACAGCAGGTGCCCGAGCAACGGATCGTCGCGGGTCCAGTTGAGCTCGCGGCGGAGCAGCTCGGCCGAGAAGCACAGGTTGTAGAGCAGCAGATCGTCACAGTCCTCGTACCCGTGCCACACGCCGGGCCGCAGAAGCACGGCGTCGCCGGTCTGGAGACGCCGCCGCCCGTCGACACTGTGGTGGACACCGCCGCCGGAGATGACGAAGGCGACCTCGATGAAGCTGTGCGTGTGCACGGGCAGCAGTGTCGTCCCCGAAGTAGACGAGGGCGAACTTCTGCTGGATGGCAGTCATGCCGCGAGCACACAGTCACCGCAGGTGCCGCCGCCCGGAATGCGGTAGTAGAGACAGCAGTTGCGCCGCCGGAGACGCCGGCCGTCCCAGCCGGCCATCCCCTGGAGCTGGGGCAGCCCGAGCGTGGCGGCCACGACGGCGCCGGCTTTCCCCGCGTACGCCGGTTCCCCGCGAGCGATCATCCCCGCCGCCCCACCGAGCGCGGACGCGACGTTGCCCCACAGCACATGCCGGGAGAGCACGAACCGCCGCCGGAAGACGTCGAGCACCGGCTCGATCAGCTCCAGGGACAGGGCCCCCTCGCGGCCTTCGCCGTCCGTGGCGCTCAGGCCGCGCTGCGCGAACGGGACCGGGCCGCCGACGACCGGCCGCCACCAGAGCTTCCCCGGGTCGGGAACGGGCACGGCTCCCCCCACCACGGCGGCCCCGAGCACGGGCGACAGCAGCCGCGACGCCAGCCCGAGAAAGGTCACCGACGCGACGACCCGCTCCTCGATGTCCTCCCGGCCCAGACCCGACATCCGCACCAGCGTCTCCCGCGCCACGCCGACACGCTCCGCGACCACCTCGGGCACCAGCAGATCGGCGTACGGCCGCCACGAGCCCTCACATTCATAGGGCTCCCACACGAAGTACGCCCCGAACCGCGCGGCCGCGCTGAGCGCGGGTGTGGCGTCGACCTCTGGCACGCCCCCACCCTACGGACCCGCGCCACGGGCGTGGCTACCCTCGCTCTCCTCCAGGTGCCACAGCAAAGGATCCACACGTTGTCCCAGCCCGGCCGCCCACCTTCGGCCTCCGAACTGACCCTGTCCCAGATCATGGACCAGCACCACACCAACTTGATGGGCACGGTCCACGGCGGCCGCATCCTCAACCTGATCGACTCGGTGGCCGGCGTGGTGGCCGCCCGCCATTCGGACGGCCCTGCCGTGACCGCGGCCATGGACGAGACCCTGTTCCTGCAGGCGGTCCGGGTCGGCGACGTGGTCCACGTGGCCGCCCGCATCACATGGGCCGGCCGCAGCTCGATGGAGGTGGCGGTGAAGGTGACGGCGGACCGCTGGGACAGGGCGGTGCCCGCGACCACGGTCGCCACCTCCCACCTGGTGATGGTCGCGGTGGACGACGACGGCAAGCCCCGCCAGGTCCCCCCTCTGCTCCCGCAGACCGACGCCGACCACCGCGCCTTCCACGAGGCCGAGATCCGCCGCAAGCACCGCCTGACGTTGCGCTCGGCCCTGGCCACCGACAGCTGACGGTCAGGCGCCCCCCGCAGGGTGGTTACCGCATCGGCCGTTCGGCTGTTGTTTTCCCCTACGCAACCGGGCCACCATCTGGAGCCACGCGACTCCGGAGTGTGGAGGTGGGCAGGTGGAGCGCCGAGTCCCTCTGGGCAACCGCAAGATCGCCGGAGCGACCCTGACCGTCAGCACGATGGGCGGCTACAGCGTCAGCCTCGACGGCACCGACATCGGCTACGTCCACGCGGGCGTCGGCGACGAGTGGCACGCTTACCGCCGCCGCGGCGACCGGCCCGACGAATACCTGGGCCGCTTCGCCATGGAAGAGGCGGTGGGCCGCATCACCCGCACCCCTTAGCCCGCCCTTTCACAGGCCCATGGTGACCGGGGCGGCGGGCACTCCGGAGGTGAGCAGTTCGGTCAGCGGTGTGGCCAGGTCGCGGGGTGAGAACAGGTCGGGTCCGGTGTAGGCGGTGATCTCGGCGAGCGGCCACCATCGGAAGGCGCCGATGTGCTCGGCGGCGAGCTGGTCGTCGGTGAACTCGCCCCGCGGCTCGAAGCGGGCCGTGCGGACGAGGAAATAGTCGTTGACGATGCCGGGCGTGTGCCCGGCCGTGACGACCTGATGCCAGACGTGCGGCGGATCGGCGGCGGCGATGACCAGTCCGGTCTCCTCCCGCAGCTCGCGGCGCAGCGCGGCCCGCGCGTCCTCCCCCGGCTCCACGCCGCCGCCCGGAGCAGCCCAGACCGCCGGCGCCCCGCCGGGAACCGCCGGGTGGGGCAGCACGAATCGGCACAGCAGGATGTGGTCGTTCTCGTCGAGGACTATGGCCCGGGCGGCGATGCGCAGGTTCGGCGTCTTGGCCGGGCAGGCTATCGGGTGCCGTCCAGGTGATCACGGGAGGCGACACGCCGATCACAGCATCTGGTGTTGTCACTTTGGGGGTCCACCCATATATGGTGTCTCCCGCAGCTGGTTCGGCCGCGCCTTGATGGTGTGTCCGAGGCAAGAGGGAACCCGGTGTGAGTCCGGGACTGCCCCGCAGCGGTGAGTGGGAACGAAAGCCGTCACACAGCACTGGGCGCGAGCCTGGGAAGCGACGGCCGGTAGGCGATCTTCGCAAGGAGATCAGGCCCACGAGTCCGAAGACCTGCCAGCGCGCCGCACGCCGACCGGTGTGCGGCGGTCGAAGGCCGCGTGGGACGGCCGGCGCCAACCAGTCGGCCCCGCCGTGGCCGTCGGCGTCTCCCGCGTGCCTTCACCCAGGCGAGGGAGAGGCCATGACGGTCAGCGAGGACAGAACCACCGTGCCGGAGCAGCGGCGGCACGTGATGCGGGTCCGCAAGCGCAACGGCGATCTGGAGACGGTCGACGTCAACAAGATCGTCAAGGCGGTCGAGCGCTGGGTCGCCGATCTCGACGAGGTCGACCCGATGCGGGTGGCCACAAAGACCATCAGCGGCCTGTACGACGGCGCGACCACCGCCGAGCTCGACAAGCTCTCCATCCAGACGGCGGCCGAGCTGATCGGCGAGGAGCCCCAGTATTCGAAACTGGCCGCGCGGCTGCTGGCGGCCTATGTGGACAAGGAGGTGCGGCTCCAGGAGGTGGCGAGCTTCTCCCAGTCGATCCGCTACGCCCACCAGCACGGCCTGATCGGCGACGAGACGGCCGCTTTCGTGCGCCGCAACGCCCGCAAGCTCGACGACGCCGTCGACCTCGACGGTGACCTGCGGTTCGAATACTTCGGCCTGCGCACCGTGGCCGACCGCTACCTGCTGCGCCACCCGCAGAGCCGCCTGGTCGTCGAGACACCGCAGTACTGGCTGCTGCGCGTCGCCTGCGGGCTCAGCGAGACCCCGGCCGAGGCGATCGGCTTCTACCGCCTCATGTCGTCGCTGGCCTATCTGCCCAGCTCGCCCACCCTGTTCAACTCCGGCACCCGGCACACGCAGATGTCGTCGTGTTTCCTGGTCGACTCGCCCCGTGACGAGCTCGACTCCATCTACGAGCGCTACCACCAGGTCGCGAAGCTGTCGAAGTTCTCCGGCGGCATCGGCATCGCCTGGTCGCGGATCCGTGGCCGGGGCGCCCTGATCCACGGCACCAACGGCCGGTCCAACGGCATCGTCCCGTTCCTGAAGACCCTCGACGCCGGTGTCGCCGCGGTCAACCAGGGCGGCCGGCGCAAGGGCGCCGCGTGCGTCTATCTGGAGCCGTGGCATCCCGACGTCGAGGAGTTCCTGGAGCTTCGGGACAACACCGGCGAGGAGTCCCGGCGTACCCATAATCTGAATCTGGCCAACTGGATCCCGGACGAGTTCATGCGCCGGGTCGAGGCCGACGGGGACTGGTCCCTGATCGACCCCTCCGACGCCCCCGAGCTGCCCGAACTGTTCGGTGAGGCGTTCGACGAGGCGTACCGAAGGGCCGAGAAGAAGGCCGTCAAGACCGTCAAGGCCCGGGAGTTGTACGGCCGGATGATGCGCACCCTCGCGCAGACCGGCAACGGCTGGATGACGTTCAAGGACCGCTCGAACGCCCTGTCCAACCAGACCGGCGCTCCGGGCAACACCATCCACCTGTCGAACCTGTGCACCGAGATCCTCGAGGTCAACAGCGACGACGAGACGGCGGTCTGCAACCTCGGCTCGATCAACCTGGGCGCGCACCTCGCGGACGGCGGCGTCGACTGGGACAAGCTGCGCGCGACCGTGCGTACGGCCGTGACCTTCCTGGACCGGGTCATCGACATCAACTACTACCCGTCGGCGCAGGCGGCCGCGTCCAATCCGCGCTGGCGGCCGGTCGGCCTCGGGCTGATGGGCCTGCAGGACGCGTTCTTCCAGCTGCGGCTGCCGTTCGACTCGCGCGAGGCCCGGGAGCTGTCCACCCGCGTACAGGAAGAGATCTTCCTGACCGCCCTGGAGTCGTCGGTCGCTCTGGCCGAGCGATTCGGGCCGCACCCGTCCTATCCGGAGACCCGGGCCGCCCGGGGCGATCTGCACCACGAGCTGTGGGGCGCGACCCCGGCGCAGGCCGAGCGCTGGTCAAGCCTGAAGGCTCGGATCGCCGAGCACGGCCTGCGCAACTCGCTCATGATCGCCATCGCGCCGACCGCGACCATCGCGTCGATCGCCGGCTGCTACGAGTGCATCGAGCCGCAGGTGTCCAACCTGTTCAAGCGCGAGACGATGTCCGGCGAGTTCCTTCAGATCAATTCCTATCTCGTACGGGAGCTGAAGGCCCGCGGTCTGTGGACGGCCCCGGTCCGGGAGCAGATCAAGCGCGCCGAGGGCTCGGTGCAGGCGATCGCCGAGCTGCCGGGCGAGGTGCGCGAGCTTTTCCGTACGGCGTGGGAGTTGCCGCAGAAGGCGCTGATCGAGCTGGCGGCCGCCCGCGCCCCGTACATCGATCAGTCGCAGTCCCTGAATTTGTTCCTGAGCGCGCCGACCATCGGCAAGCTCTCCTCGATGTACCTCTACGCCTGGAAAGCCGGGCTGAAGACGACGTACTACCTGCGCTCGCGGCCGGCGACGCGCATTCAGCAGGCGACGGTCTCCCTCACGCCCGCTGAAGCCTGTTCCTTGGAGAACCCCGAGTCATGTGAGGCCTGCCAGTAATGCTGCTCGACCCCGGAATGGACCTGACCCTGCGGCCGATGAAGTACCCGCACTTCTTCGACCGTTTCAAGGACGCCATCAAGAACACCTGGACCGTCGAAGAGGTCGACCTGCACTCCGACCTCGCCGACCTCGAGAAACTGTCGCCCGCCGAGCGGCATCTCGTGTCCCGACTCGTGGCTTTCTTCGCCACCGGCGACACCATCGTCGCCAACAACCTCGTGCTCAACCTCTATCAGCACGTCAACTCCCCCGAGGGCCGGCTCTACCTTTCCCGGCAACTGTTCGAGGAGGCCGTGCACGTCCAGTTCTATCTGAATCTGCTCGACACGTACGTGCCCGATCCCGCCGAGCGCGCGGCGGCCTTCTCGGCCGTGGAGAACATCCCGTCGATCGCCCGCAAGGCCGAGTTCTGCTTCAAGTGGATCGACTCGGTCTACGAGCTGCGCACTCTCCAGACGAAGGAGGACCGCCGCGCGTTCCTGCTGAACGTCATCTGCTTCGCGGCGTGCATCGAGGGGCTGTTCTTCTACGGCGCTTTCGCGTACGTCTACTTCCTGCGCTCCCGGGGTGTCCTGCAAGGCCTGGCCTCCGGTACGAACTGGGTCTTCCGCGACGAGTCGATGCACATGGCCTTCGCGTTCGACGTGGTCGACCAGGTCCGCGCCGAAGAGCCCGACCTGTTCGACGCCGACATGGAGAAGCAGGTCACCGAAATGCTCGAAGAAGCCGTCGAGTGTGAGGTGCAGTTCGCGGCGGACCTGCTCGAACAGGGCGTCTCCGGCATGTCGCTGGGTGACATGCGCGAATATCTCCAGCACGTGGCCGACCGGCGGCTGACCGCGCTGGGCATCGCGCCCCGCTACGGCAGCAAGAACCCGTTCGCCTTCATGGAGCTGCAGGACGTGCAGGAGCTGTCGAACTTCTTCGAGCGCCGCGTCTCGGCCTATCAGGTCGGCGTGACCGGAAGCGTCACCTTCGACGACGACTTCTGATTCAGCGGGCGGACCGTGCCTCGGGCAGCACCAACGGGGTTCCCGTCGTCGGGTCGGTGATGACCCGGGCACGGACGCCGAAGACCTTCTGGACCAGTGACGCGTCGACGATGCCGGCGGGTGGGCCCTGTGCGACCACGGCGCCCGCCCGCATGGCGACGATCTCGTGGGCGTAGCGGCAGGCCATGTTGAGGTCGTGGAGCACGGCGACCACCGTGCGGCCGGCCGCGTTGAGGTCGGCCAGCAGGTCGAGCACCTCGAGCTGATGGGCCAGGTCGAGGAAGGTGGTCGGCTCGTCCAGAAGCAGCAGTCCGGTCTCCTGGGCCAGCACCAGGGCGATCCAGACCCGTTGCCGCTGGCCGCCGGAGAGCTCGTCGACCGGCCGGTCGGCGAGCTCGGCCACCCCGGTCGCGGCCAGGGCGGCGGTGATCGCCTCCTCGTCCCGGTCCGACCATTGGCGCAGCCACCGCTGGTGCGGGTGCCGGCCCCGGGCCACGAGGTCGCCCACGGTGATCCCGTCCGGCGCGACCGGTTGCTGCGGCAGGACGCCGATGCGGGCCGCGACATCACGGGTGGGCAGCCGGTGGATGTCGGCGCCGTCGAGCAGCACCGTCCCGGCCGAGGGGCGCAGCAGCCGTCCCAGCCCGCGCAGCAGCGTCGACTTGCCGCAGGCGTTCGGGCCGACGATCGCGGTGATCCGTCCCGGCGCCACCTGGAAGTCGAGGCCGGTGACGACGGGGCGGCCCTCGTAGCCGAGGCCGAGCCCGGCCGTACGCAGATCAGTCATGCGATCCTCCCCAGCGACCGGTCCCGGCCGTCTCTGGCCGTCTTCCCGATACGGCCCCGTCTGGCCGGCAGCGCGACTCGGTCATCCGGTCCTGCCGATGCGGTTCGCTCTGGCCAGCAGCCAGACGAGGAAGGGGGCGCCGAGCACTGTCGTCAGCACCCCCACGGGCAGCTCGGCCGGCGCGAGGACCCGGCGGGCGGCCAGGTCGGCCAGGGCCAGCAGGGCCGCGCCCACGGCGGCCGAGGAGACCAGGGCCAGCCCGCGCTCACGGACGAGGCGCCGGGCGATCTGCGGCGCGGCCAGGGCGACGAACGCGATCGGCCCGGCCGCCGCCGTGGCCACCGCGGCCAGCGCGACCGCCGTCACCAGCAGTCCGGCCCGCGCCCGCTCGGCCCGCACGCCCAGCGCGAGCGCGAGGTCGTCGCCCAGCTCCAGGGCCCGCAGCGGCGCGGCCAGCCGCAGCGCCACCGGAAGCAACACCACCACCGCGACCACGACCGGCGCCACCTGCGCCCAGGAACGGCCGGCCAGGCTGCCGGTCAGCCAGATGGACGCCTGCTCGGCGGTGTAGATGTTCGCCGTGTTGAGCAGATAGGCGGTCACCGAGGTGAGCATGGCGGTGACGCCGATGCCGACCAGCACGAGCCGATATCCGGTGACCCCGCGGCGCCGCGACAGCAGATAGATGGCGGCCGCGGTGGCCGCCGCCCCGGCCAGCGCGCCCAAGGCCACGGTCCGCGGCCCGGCGGCCAGCACGACGATGAGGAACACGGCCACCGCGGCCGCCCCGGCGTTGATGCCCACGATGTCCGGGCTGGCCAGAGGATTGCGGACGACCCGCTGCACGATGGCACCGGACAGCCCGAACGCCGCGCCCACGGCGACCGCGCCGAGCGCCCGGGGCAGGCGCAGGTCGAGGACCACGTAGGCGCTGCGCCGGGTCGCGCCCTCGCCGCCGGCCAGCACGGTGAGCACGTCGGACAGCGGCATCGGATAGTCGCCCCGGGCCAGCGAGACGAGCAGCGCCGCCAGCGCCACGAGGAGCGCGGCGACAGTGACCACGACCGCGCGCCGGTCCACTCGCCCCCGCCCAGCGCGGCCCAAAGCAGCGCGGCCCAAAGCAGCGCGGCCCAAAGCAGCGCAGCCAAAAACAGCGCAGCCGGAAACAGCGCGGCCCAGCGCGGAGCGACCCTTCACAGCTCCGCCAGCTTCCGTCGGCGCACCAGGGCGACGAAGAACGGCGCCCCGGCGATCGCGGTCACGATCCCGGCCTGGAGCTCCTGCGGCCGCGCGACCACGCGCCCGAGCACGTCGGCCGCCAGCAGCACGGTCGGAGCGAGGACCGCCGCGTACGGCAGCAGCCACCGGTGGGCCGGCCCGACCAGCGCCCGCGCCATGTGCGGCACGGTCAGCCCGACGAAGGCGATCGGCCCGGCCAGCGCCACGGCCGTGCCGGTGAGCACGACGGCGGCCAGGGCGGCGGTGGCCCGGCCCACGATCAGGCCCTGCCCCAGCGAGCGGGCCATGTCGTCGCCCAGGGCCAGCGCGTCCAGCGCCCGCGCCGACACGACGGCCAGCACGGCGCCCACGGCCATGAACGGCAGCGCGGTCCGGATCACCGAGGCGTCGGCCGAGGTCAGGGCGCCCACCGACCAGTACCCGTAGGCGTTGAAGGTGTTGATGTCGAGCAACGTGAGAGCGGTGGTCAGGCCACCCAGGAAGGCGGTCGCGGCGGCGCCCGCGAGTGCCAGCTTGACCGGCGTGGCCCCGCCCCGGCCGTACGAGCCGAGGGTGTAGACCCCGGCGCCGGCCAGCGCGGCGCCGGCGAAGGAGAACCAGACCCAGCCGCCGAAGCTGTGCACCCCGAAGACCGCGATGCCGAGGACCACGGCCAGCGCCGCGCCGGCGTTCACGCCGAGCACCTCGGGGCCGGCCAGCGCGTTGCGGGTCAGCCCCTGGAGCAGCACGCCGGAGACGCCGAGCGCGGCCCCGGCCAGCAGGCCGACCAGGGTGCGGGGCACCCGCAGGTACTCCACGATCCGCTGCACGTCCGAGCCGTCCGGGTGCAGCCAGGTGCCGAGCGCGGCCTGTACGCCGACGGTCTGGTTGCCGAGCAGCACGGAACCGGTCGTGGCCGCCGCCAGCACGGCGACGGCCACGACCAGGCCCAGGGCGCGCCGGCTCAGAACTTCTCCGGATGCAGGAGCTTGGCCAGGGTGGCGACGGCGTCGGCGTTCCGTACGCCCGGGGTGACCTCGGCGAACGTGACCGCGTAAATCCTGCCGTCGCGCACCGCGGGCACGTTGGCCAGGGCCGGGTCCTTCGTGAGCCCGTCGATGACCTCCTGGGCCCCGGACGGTCCGACGTCGGCGCCGCAGCAGGCCGGCACGACGATCACGTCGGGCTTGCGCTTGATGAGCTCCTCGGTGCCGATCCGGGTGAGCCGGCCGCGCACGTCGCCGAACACCTGGGTGCCGCCGGCCTTCTCGATGATGGTGGTGGCGACGTCGTCGCTGCCGAAGACCCGCAGCTCGCCGCCGCCGGGCCGGTTGAGCATGGCGACTCGGGGCTTGGTCACCCCGGCCAGCCGGCTCTCGGTGCCGGCGACGGTCTTCTTCATCTTCTCGACCAGGGCCTGCGCTTCGGTCGTACGACCGAGGACCCGGCCCAGATCGGTGAGGTCCCGGTAGACGCTGTCGAGCGAGACGTCGTTGTCGGCCAGGTCCTTCTGGTCCTTGCCGTCGGCCGACGGGCAGTACTGGGTGAACAGGTACGACCCGATGCCGATCTTGTTCAGCTCGGCCCGGGTGCCGAGGCCTTCGGCGGTGAACGCGCCGGTGAAGCCGGAGACGACGAAGTCCGGGTCGAGGCGCAGCACCTCCTCGCGGCTCGGATATTCCTCGGGGTAGTAGGCCGTCTTGAACTGCGCGGCGTATGCGGGCAGCAGCGGATTGTCGAGGTAAGCCGCGCCGACCAGCTTGTCGCCGGCGCCGAGGGCGTACACGGCCTCGATGGCGTTGTGGAACGCGGCGAAGATCCGTGCCGGCGGGGTGCCGGTGGGCACGGCCACGCCGCAGTTCTGAATCGCGGCGGTGGCCGGCTTGTCCGATGCCTCGGACGCGCCGCCACAGCCGGCAAGGAGACTCGCGGCCAGGACGGCAGCGAGCCAGGACAGAGGGGACCGTACAGCGCGCACGCGCATCGGGACCGCCTTCCAGCACCTCGTGGACGGGTCGTTGCGGTGCCGTGGCCGGTCTCCTGGCTGACGGGCGGTGCTCCGGCGGCCGGCCTTCCCAGGCTCACGCCCAGTGACCTCGCGGTGGCCTCCGGCATCCCGTTCACAGTGGCGAGGGCCGCGCCGGTCTCACACCGGCTTCCCGAACACCACGGCCCGACCACCATAGCCGCCCCGCCCCATCATGATCATCCGGGGCGGGGCATGGTTCGGCTGGTCTCAGGCGCGGGCGGACCGCCGGCGCCCCGTGGTGACGAAGAGGTAGGCCGCCGCTCCGGCCAGAGCCACGCCCAAGGCGGCCAAGCCGATCAGGACGCCCGTGGGAATGCCGCGGGAGCCGGCCGGGGGCGCGGCGGTCGCCTTGGCGGCAGCTGGGGGCAGGGCCGGGTCGTCGACGGTGAAGACGTACGAGCCCTGGACCGTGTGGCCGTCCACCGACACGACCCGGTAGGCGACGGTGTAGGTGCCGTTGGCCAAGGGCTTCCGCGGGACGATCGTTCCCTTCGCCACGTCGATGGCCGGGGTGGAGGCCTCGATCCTCTGCCGGGCCGCGTCACTCAGGGCGATCGTCGTGAACGACGGGTTGAGGCGCTGGCTGAACTCCAGCGTGATCGCCTCGGGCGCCGTCGTGAGCACCGCGTCCTTGGCCGGGGTCGTCGCCACCAGCTGCGTGTGCGCCCACGCCGGCGTGGTGGGCAGCAGCACGGCCGCCACCAGCGCCGCCAGGCCGAGCAGAGCCTTTCTCCAGTACGTCATGCCAGCACTCCCTCGCCGATCCAGCCGTCCTCGGCACAGCCGGGTGGCACCGCGAAGACCGCCGAGCCGATCGGGGTGATCCATTCGTTGAGCAGGTCCTTCTCGGCCAGCCGCTGCTGGATGGGCACGTACTGCCGCTCGATGTCGCCCTGGTACGACGCGAAGATCAGGCCGCTGTCGGGGTGGCCGGCCGCGTTCGGGGCGCCGTCGTAGTTGTACGGCCGGCGCAGGATCTTCAGCGCCGGGTCGGTCACGTGGGCCCTGGTGACGTGGGCGAAGTCCGGCATGACCGGCAGCCCTGTCGTGTCGAGCGCCGCGAAGTCCGGCTCGTCGTGCTCCTTCACCCCGGTGAACGGCGCCCCGCTCACCATCCGGCGGCCGACGGCGTTCTCCTTATCCCCCACGCTGAGCAGATCCCACTTCTCGATCTCGGCCCGGATCCGCCGGACCACCAGCGTGGTGCTCCCGTCCGGTCGCCACACCGCCGTGTCCATGGCGTCCCCGGTGGGGTTCGCCGTGCCGTCCAGCTGACCGAGGACGTTGCGCTGGGTGAAACCCGGTTCCTGTACGCCGTACGCACGCCGGAATCCGATCTGCGCCCACCGCACCGACCCGAACGGGCGGGCATCCTTGACGAGCATCCGCTGGGCGTGTGCGACCGTGAGCGGATCGTCGGCGCAGATCTGGAGCAGCAGATCCCCGCCCGACCACCTCGGCTCCAGCCGGTCGATGGTGAACGTCGGCAGGTCCTTCACCGGCGACGGGAGACCGGCGGCCCGGTAGAGGCCGGGACCGAAGCCGAAGGTGATCGTCAGGCGGGCCGGCAGCACGGCGAGCGGGGCGTCGGTGTCGCCCAGGGCCGGTTCGCCCCGGGTGAGCCGGCGCGCGTCGTCCGACAGCAGCCGCATCATCCGGCCCAGGGCCCGCCGGTCGGTGCCGGCGGGCAGGGTGAAGGCGACGAACGAGGCGTGCGCCGGCGGTTCCGTGGTCACGCCCGCCTGGCGTACGCCGTGGAACGCGACGACATCGGTCTCGGCGGCGACCGCGACCGGTTCTTCCCGTGCCGCGAGGAAACCCGCGGTGGCGCCGGCGCCGGCCAGCGCGCCACCGGCGAGCAGATGGCGACGCTTCACATGCCCGCCATCGGAGCGGCGCTGGGGGCGTAGCTCTCCCCGGCCCCGGTGAACGGCTTGGCCACCGCGGTGAACTGGACGGTGCCGCCGTCGCCGAGGGTCAGCGTGAACCGGAGCTCGTCGCCCGGCTTGATCGGGGCCGACGGGTCCATGATCATCAGATGGTCGCCGCCGGGGGTGAGCTCGTGGGTGCCGCCGGCCTTGACGACGAAGCCACCCTCCTTGGGCCGCATCACCATCTTGCCGTCCTGCATCGCCATCTCGTGCAGCTCCATCGGCGAGATCGAGGTGGCCGCCTTGACCACTGTCACGTCCTGGCCGGTGCCGTTGACCAGGGTGCCGAAGGCGGCGGTCATGCCCTTGTCGACGGCCTTCACCCACGGGTCCTTGACGGTCAGGGTGGCGGCGGCCGGGGCCGCGGCGTCCGAGGCGTCCGAAGTGGAACCGCAACCGGCCAGCGTGGTGGCGACGAGAGCGGCCGCGACGACGAACGAACGACGAGCGATGGTTTGCATGTTTATCTTCCTGTATGAGGGGCTTTGCGCTCTTAGTCGGACGACCGGCCGCTGAAGTTCCCGGCCAGAAAAGCGTTGTAGCGGGCCAGGTCGTCCTCCTCGCCCGTGGCGTCGGCCCGGTCGGCCGCGCGGTCGAGGCGGGCCTGCTCCCGCTCGTCGCTGCGGATCCACTGCCGTACCAGCAGCAGCATGATCACGGCGGACGGCAGCTCGCCGAACGCCCAGGCCAGCCCGGCCCCGAGGCGCTGGTCGGCCAGCAACGACGAGGCCCACGACGGGTGCACGGCGCTGTACCAGTCGAGCCCGATGACCGTCGTGGCCTGGAGCAGCACGAACCCGAAGAACGCGTGCGCCACCATCGCCAGGAAGTGCACCAGCGTGAGCAGCGCTGGATGGACGCGCCGCCGCCCCGGGTCGACGCCGATGAGCACCCAGAACAGCAGGTAACCGGCGAGCACGAAATGGACCAGCATGGCCAGGTGGCCCAGGTGGTAGCGCATCAGGGTGCCGAGCAGCCCGCTGAAGTACAGGCCGTACAGGCTTCCGACGTAGATCGTCAAAGCGACGACCGGATGACCGAGGAACCGCGTGTACCGGCTGTGCAGCGCGATCAGCAGCCACTCCCGCGCCCCGCGCACCTGCGGATCCGGGGGACGCCGGAGCGCGCGCAGGGCCAGGGTGACCGGCGCTCCCCCGACCAGCAGGATGGGCACCACCATCGAGAGCACCATGTGCTGGACCATGTGCACGCTGAACAGGACGTACGAGTACCGGACGACGCCCAGGCCGGTGATCGCCGCGAGCACCAGCATGCCGCCCACCCAGCTCGCCGTGCGGGCGACCGGCCAGGCGTGGCCGGCCTGGCGCAGACGTACGACACCGGCCAGATAGAAGCCGATCCCGGCCAGGGCGATCGTCAGGAAGAACATGTCCGGCAGCGGGTTTCCGAGCATCCGCAGCGCGGTCGGCGGCGCCGGCATGCCGAAGCCGAGGAGTTCGACCAGCGGGTCCGGTTCCACCACGGCGTCGGGCGCGGGCGACCGCGACAGCGCCACGGCCAGCCCGACCGCCGCGCCGAGCACGGCCAGCTCCCCCACGGCCAGCCTCACGAACGCCGCCGGTTTCCCCTCCGCCAGCGCCGGCAGCGCCCGCGCGCGATGCAGCGCCCCGACAAGACCCACAACGGCCAGGGCCACGACCTTCAGGAGCACGAGTACGCCGTAGCGAGTCGTCCACAGCGGCGAAAGCCCGCCGAGGCGCACGGCCGCGTTGACCGCGCCGCTGACGCCCGTGGCCACGAAGCAGGCCAGGGCGAGCCGGCTGTAGCGGGAGGCGGTCTCGGAGAAGCGGCGGACCCGGCGGACCATCAGCAGCCCGGCCAGGCCGCCGATCCACAGCGAGGCGGCCAGCACGTGCAGCGCGAGGCTGGTCACCGCGATCTGGTGGTTGCCGGCCGAGGCCGCGTGGCCGGTGAAGGCGGGCGGCAGCAGCGCCGCCGACGCCGCCGCGGCGGTCACGAAGGCGAGCCCGCGCGAGACCCCGGCCCGGCTCAGCACCACGACGGCCAGGGCCAGCCCGGCCTGCACCACGAGCGCCTGGCCCTGGCCGATCGAGAAGGCGAAGCTGACCACGGCGTGCGCGCTGAGCCGGCCCACCGGGACGGCGAGCACGTCGGAGACGGTCAGCACGATCTGGGCCAGCGCGGCGAGCGCCCATCCGGCGGCCAGCCACGAGGCCCGGCGCAGCAGCAGCCAGCCGTGCGCGGCCACGCTGGGGCCGTCGCCGGGCAGCAGGAAGGCCGCCGTCACCGTGATTCCGGCCACCAGAACGCCGAGCGCGCTGGCCGCGAACGTGACCGACGGCAGCGCCCACTCGGTGACCGGGCCCGGGCTGGGAATGCCGACCAGCACCGAATCGTCCACCGCCCCGCCGAAAAGAAGGGCCCCTACCAGCACAAACACGGCCGGCCCGAGAACCAGGGGAACGACCCGAACATCCGTACGCACGAAAGATGGTCGTGGTTCGCGGTCTCCCGGTTCCCGGGAACTTCGGCGGCGCCCTGGACGACTTCCTCTACAGTTCCAAGTTCTTCAACGATGGCGGTGAGGCATGGCTGACGAGGCTTCGAAGACCGGCACCGGCCGGGCCTGCCTGCGCCGGGCCGCGGGCGGACGGTCCCCGGTGGTCCTGCGGCATCACGGTGGCGGGCTGACCGTCGGCCCCCGGCGCCGGGTCGCCGAGCGCGCCCGGTCGCTGCGCGGCGTCATCATCGGCATGTCGCTCGCCGCCATCGCCTGGATCGCGGCCGCCGTCGTCCTCTTCGCCGGTGTGCCCATGGCGCACGCCGCCGACGCCAGCCCGTGCCCCGCCCGCAGGTCGCTGGTCGCCTCCGACGGCGAGAGCACCTTGCGGGTGCGGCCCGAGACCGCGACGCTGTTCCACCTCTGCGTCGACGAGGGCACCGAGGCCGTACGCCGATGGTCGGTCACCGCCGTCGACGGCAGCGGCCGGAGCGTGCCGGTCGCGGTGCAGCCGGTCGGCGACCGCCTGGCCATCGCCACCGCGCCGCTGACCGGCGACAGCGCCACCCTCTCGGTGCGGGCCGACCTCGAGACCGGCGCCGCTAGCTTCGAGGTGCCGCTGCGCCTGTGGTGAGCCACTCCCCGGCCGGAGTCCGCACGGCCAGACCGACCACCTCGTCGCCGGCCCGCTCCACCCGCACGGTCGGGCAACCGTCGGTGGCGCGATGCCAGCCACCCGAGGCGCTGTCGTGCACGGCCGAGTGCCGGCAGTGCTCCTCGTCGGCGTAGCCCCAGGCCATCAGCAGGTCACGGCCGCCGAACGAGTAACGGCCGACGGTCGCCACCCGCTCGCCGTCGGCGCGGCGGTAGAACTCGGCGGACAGGCCGGGCACCGGAACGCCCTCGAACGGCGCGTCCGCGACGGTGCGGTGCAACCGGTACTCGGAAAGGTCGGGCAACAAAGTCGATCTCCTCATCGGCGTGGACCGGCCCGTTGGTCGCCGGGGACGGGCCGCCGGTTCCCGGCATCAAACGATCGGGTGACCCGGGAACTTTCCCCGCTTCCCCAGCGACTCATCCACGTGACCCCCTCCGAGGAGCACGCGGACGCGCTGACCCTGCTCGCCCACGACGCCGCGCGCGGCGACCGGTCGGCGCTGACCGAGCTGATCCGCGCGACCCAGGGCGACGTGGCGCGTTTCCTCCATCCCCTGGCCTCGCCGGGCGAGGTGGAGGATCTGACCCAGGAGACCTATCTGCGGGCCGTACGGGCTCTGCCCGACTTCGCCGGACGGTCGTCGGTACGCACGTGGCTGTTCGCGATCGCCCGCCGGGTCGCGGCCGACCAGGTCCGCTACGCGACCCGGCGGCCCCGGACGGCGGCCCTGCCCGACTGGCAGAGCCACGCCGAGATCGCCGACCCGCACGGCCGTTCCCGGTTCGAGGAACACCACGCGCTCACCGACCTGCTGCGCGGGCTGGCCGAGGACCGCCGCGACGCGTTCCTGATGACGCAGATCGCCGGGCTGTCGTACGCCGAGGCGGCCGAGATCTGCGACTGCCCGGTCGGCACGATCCGCTCCCGGGTGGCCCGGGCCCGCGAGGATCTGGTCACCGCGATGCGCGACCTCGGCCACGGCCGGAAGGCCGCCGCGGGCTGAGACACATCGACGGGAACCAGTCGGCGGCGATGGGCGACCAACGCTGCGAGTGCCTTCCCCGACGACTGTGACGGAGAACAGATGTCCACCGCCGCGCCGCCTTCACGCCCCGCTTTATCCTTCGGCCCTCTGCTGCTGCGCCTGCACTTCTACGCCGGCATCCTGGTCGCGCCCTTCCTGCTGGTCGCCGCGCTGACCGGTCTCGCCTACGTCTTCACCCCTCAGCTCGACCGCGTCGTCTACGCGGACGAGCTGGTGGTCGACAAGCCGGGCGGCGCCACCAAGCCGCTGGCCGAGCAGATCGCGGCGGCCCAGGCGGCGGTGCCGGACGGCACTCTCCTCTCGCTGCGGCCGGGCGAGGGCTCGGCCACGACGCAGGTCGACTTCGCGCTGCCGTCGCTGGACGAGGAGCACGCGCGGACCGCGTACGTGAACCCGTACAGCGGCGAGGTCACCGGGCAGCTGACGACCTGGTTCTCCTACACGCCCGTACGGACGTGGCTCGACGACATGCACCGCAACCTCAACCTGGGCGCCGTCGGACGGCACTACTCGGAGCTGGCGGCGAGCTGGCTCGGCGTCATCACGATCGGCGGCCTGCTGCTGTGGTGGCGGCGGCAGCGCGGGAATCGTACGGCCCGCAAGCTGTTGGCCCCTGACCTTGCCGCGAAGAAGGGCGTGCGCCGGACCCGAGGCTGGCACGCGGCCACCGGCGTGTGGCTCTCGGTCGGCCTGCTGATCCTGTCGGTCACCGGCCTGACCTGGTCCCGATATGCCGGCGGCAACTTCGGCGAGGCGCTCGACGCGATGAACGGCAGCCGCCCCGCGGTGAGCACCGACCTCACCGGCGCCGCGGCCGAGCCTTCCGGCGGCCACCACAGCAGCGGCGGCGCGGCGGGCCCCACGACGGCCGACCCGGCCGCGATCGACGGGGTGCTGAAGACCGCCCGCGCCAGTGGACTCGACGGGCCGGTCGAGGTGATCGTCCCGGCCGACGGCACCGCGGCCTGGAAGGTGAGCCAGGACGACAGCCTCTGGCCGGTCCGCGCCGACAGCGTCGCCGTCGACGCCGCCACCGGCCAGGTGACCGACCGGGTCGACTTCGCCGACTGGCCGCTCACGGCCAAGCTCACGTCGTGGGGCGTCAACGCCCACATGGGACTCCTGTTCGGCCTGCCCAACCAGATCCTGCTGGCCGCCCTGGCGATCGGCCTGCTCTGCGTGATCGTCTGGGGTTACCGCATGTGGTGGCAGCGCCGCCCCACCCGGGCCGACCGCCGCGCGATCGGCGGGGCCCCGCTCGGCGCCCGCGGCGCCTGGCAGCAGATCCCCTCGTGGGGCATCGTCGTGGGCGTACCGGTGGTCATCGCCCTCGGCTGGGTGGTGCCGCTGTTCGGCGTCCCGCTCGCGGCGTTCCTGCTCGTCGACATCGCGGTCGGCGCCGTCCAGAGCCGGCGCCGCCGGACACCACCGGTCCCGGTCTCGCCGGCGCCGGCGGGCGCCGAGACCCCGGCCAAATCGGCCGCGAGCGGGGGCTGACACTCACCCGTACTGTTGGTGGGGTGCTGTTCATCTTCGGAATCCGTAGCAAGGACACCATCCTCGGTTCACGGCTGGGCCGGTGCGAGGTCTGCGGCGCCACGGCGGCGCAGACCCTGGTCCGGCGCACGACGAAGTTCAGCCTGTTCTTCGTGCCGCTGTTCCCGGTCCGCCCGTCCCGCCACTTCGTGACCTGCACCAACTGCGGCCGTTCCCGCGGCGCCGCCCGCGAGGAACTGGTCGCGGCTTGATGATGCCGATCGTGGTCGCCCAGGTGCCGGCCGCCGTGGTGACCGGTGCCGTCGCCCGGGTGGCGCGGCTCGCCACGCCTCTACGCTGCGGGCTGAACGGGTATCGCCCGGGCGGCGGGGCTGGGTACGGTGACGGCATGACGGACAGGTCACGTCCCCTGTTGCGCACGCTGGTCGGCCGGGTGTTGCGCCGCCACCGGCTGGAACAGGAGCGGACGCTGGCCGAGGTGGCCCGGGAGGCGGCCGTCTCGGTGCAATATCTGTCCGAGGTGGAGCGCGGCCGCAAGGAGCCCAGCTCCGAGATCCTGGCCGCCGTGTGCGACGCGCTGCGCGTCGAGCTGTCCGACCTGCTGGCCGAGGTGGGGCGCGAGCTCGTCGAGCACCGCGCCCCGGTCCTGCGCCTGCGGCCGGTCGCACCGGTCGCCCCCGTGGCGCCCTCGATGCGCCGGCCGGCCGCCCCACCGCACCGCTCCGGCGACGTCATGCTCCTGGCCGCCTGATCAGCGCACTTCGTCCATCCCGGCACCCATTTGTCCGGCGGCGTGGACTCGGCGCGCTTTGAGCTGCGCGCGCTTGAGCGGCTCGCGCGCTTTGAACGGCTCGCGGGCTTTGGTCAGCTTGCGGCGGACAGGCGGTAAGCGCGCTCGGGGCGGCTCGTGATGACCCGGTCGGCCAAGCCGTAGGCCACCGCGTCGGCGGCCGACAGCGTCATGCTGCGGTCGGTGTCGGCCCTGATCTTCTCCACCGAGTGGCCGGTGTGCCGGCCCAGGATCGCGTCCATCTCGGCCCGCACCCTCGCCACCTCCTTGGCCTCCACCGCCAGGTCGGGCAGCGTTCCCCGGGCCTGGCTCGAAGGCTGGTGCAGTGTCACCTTCGCGTGCGGCAGCACCGACCGCCGCCCGGGGGTGCCCGCCGCGAGCAGGGCGGCCGCCGCCGAGGAAGCCTGCCCGACGCAGATGGTGGCGATGTCACATCGGACGAAATGCATCGTGTCGTAAATGGCGGTCAGCGCGCTGAACGAGCCACCGGGCGAGTTGATGTAGAGCCCGATCTCCTGCTCCCCCGCCGACTCGAGGTGGATCAGCTGGGCGATCACCACGTTGGCCACGCCGTCGTCGATCTCGGTGCCCAGGAAGATGATCCGGTCCGACAGCAGGCGCGAATAGATGTCGTACGCCCGCTCGCCGTTCGGGGTTTTCTCGACGACTGTGGGAATCGTGTACTGGCTCATGCGCTCAACCCCATCGGCTGACGGGCCAGAGCCGGCCGTACGTCGTCGACGCTGTCCAGGATGTGATCGATGAGCCCGTAGTCGAGCGCCTCCTGCGCCGTGAACCATCGATCGCGGCGGCTGTCCCGCTCCACGGTCTCGATCGGCTGCCCGGTGTGCTCGGCCGTCAGCTGAAGGAGCGTGGTACCGACCCGTTCCAGCTGTTCGGCGTAGATCTCCACGTCGGCCGCCGTCCCGCCGAACCCGGCCGAACCCTGGTGCATCAGCACCTGGGCGTGCGGCAGGGCGAACCGCTTGCCCGGCGTGCCCGCGGTGAGCAGGAACTGGCCCATGCTCCCGGCCAGGCCCAGGGCGAGGGTGCTGACGTCGTTCGGAATGAGCCGCATGGTGTCGAAGATGGCCAGCCCCGCGCTGACCGACCCACCCGGCGAGTTGATGTAGAGGCTGATGACGCTCCGCGGGTCCTCGGCCGACAACAGCAGCAGCTGCCCGCACAGGCGGTTCGCGATCTGGTCGTCGACTTCCGACCCCAACACGATGATGCGCTGATGCAGCAGTCTGGCCGCCACCTGATCGTCGATGCTTCCCGCCGTCCACGGCGCTTGTCCAGCAGCAGATCGCATGCTCGTCTCCCGGCTCTCGTGCTTGCACTCGCTGGACCCACCATGGGAGCCGCGACGCCCGATCACCAAGCCGATCTGCCATTAGCAGATGAGCTCAGGAGACGTACCAGTCGAAGATCTCCCACCCCGGCGGCGTGACCATCACCAGAACCATGACGACGCTGGCGACGGTGACCGCGAGCAGGGGCCGCGACGGCGCCACCCGCAGCCGGCGCACGGCCAGGAAGACGCACGGAACGGCGATGAGAAGCCCGAGGGCGGTCGCCAGGACGGCCGGGTACGACCAGGCGGGTGGCGACTGCTCGGGGAAGAACCGGGCGTCGGTGCCCAAGTAGGCGACGACGCCGTAGAGGTACGCGGCCACCACGACCGCCTGAATGGTTATCAATGCCCCGGGCCCACGCCGCTCCACCACCGCCGCAGCCTACCGGGCGGGCGAACATGGTTCACTTCTCCGGCTCAGGTTCGAGGTGGAGGTGCACGGGGTCATGCGGCTACGTCATCCGGCGCGTCGGCCACGACGCCTGGCTGAAGCTGACCACGCTGCCGAAGAACGAGCCGCTCGGCGAGAAGGACCTCGGCAAGTGGGTCCGCTTCTCCGCGAGCGAACTGGACGACACGATCACGCTGGGCTCCGGATTTCCCTTGGGAGCTCCTACGGAGAACGGTGAAGCAGGGCTCCGGCGTCACCCGCTCCGCCGAGCGGTCGTTCAAGGGAGCCCAGATCCGCAAGCCGGAGGCGAAGGACGGGCACTTCGCCGCCCGGGTGACCAGCGGCATCGGTGGGTCGTTCGACAACGTCTACGTGATCGAGTTCTCCGACTTCGGCCTCTCAGTGGAGCTGCAAGCACCGCCCGCGGCCGAGGTGATCGACGTGGACTACGTGGATCCGCTCGCGGCCGGATTTTGGTGAACCCGGCCGGGTGGGTGTGTGCCCACCCGGCCGGTTCCGGTCAGGCGGCCGGGGTTCCGGTCACCTTGAAGTCGCGGGTACGGCCGATGTTGTCGAAGGAGCCGAAGCCGACCCGGCCCGAGCCGAACGTCGTGTCCCGGGCGGTCATCAGCGGGTCGCAGTTGCCGTCCACGTAGACGGCGATCTCGCCGGTGGCCGGCACGTGCTTCACGCGGACGTTGTGCCAGGCCGCGTCGACGATGGCCGGGTTCGCTCCCCGGGAGCGGCCGTTCCACTGATAGTCGATGCGTTCGCGGTCGGCGTTGTTGACCTTGAAGATGCCGTTGTGCGGATAGATGGTGTTGTCGGTCGAGAGGTGCGCGTAGTAGAACTCCGTGTCGGACTTGTAGCCGAACACGATGATGACGTCACGGTTGGTGACCTCGACCGGTTCGTCCAGGCGTACCTGGGCCGTGATCTCGACGCTGGAGAACGCGGGTCCCTTCGTCAGCACGGCGTATTCGAACGGGCGGCGCGGGCCCGGCCGGGCCACACCGGCCTCGGCCAGGATGACCTGGCCGTTCTCGAAGCGCCACTTCGACGGCGTCACCGGCGCCCAGTTGGCCGCGGCGGCCGTGTTCGTGACCCGCGTGTTGCCGACCCTCTCGTCGGCGAAGTACGCGGCGTCGGTCACCTTCCAGATCTTGCCGTTGGCCTTGGCCAGGATGTAGAGCTCACCCTTGGCGTCGGTGCCGAAGCGCAGGTCGACCCGGTTGGGGTCGCCGGGCGCGCCCGGCGAGGAGAGTTCCTGCATCCGTACGGACTGACCGGCCGGCGTGAACAGGTGCAGCCGGTGGATGGTGGCCGGGGCCTGTCCGCGCCGCATCTCGCTCGCCTCGGTGTAGAACACCGTGCCCGCCACGAGGTCGCCGAAGATGTATTTGCCGCGCAGTTTCGGAATGTCGGTGCCGCGGTAGACGAAACCACCCGCGACCGCCACGCCGACGTCGTCGGTGCAGTTCCAGCCCGGCGCCGGATTGTGGTCGTAGGACGCCACCGGATAGGTGTAGCCGTATTGCGCGTCGTCCGCCGGCAACGGGTAGAGCCGGTCACAGACATTCGTCGCCGCGCGGTCGAACAGCAGCCGGCCCTCGCGCTCGCTCCAGCCCATGTTGTCGCCGGCGCGCACCTCGTAGATGGCCTCTGTCGACTTCTCGCCGATGTGACCGAGATAGAGCTTGCCGGTGGCCCGGTCCCAGCTGAACCGGTGCGGGTCACGGAAGCCGAGCGCGTAGATCTCCCCGAGCGCCCCCGCGCGCCCCACGAAGGGGTTGTCGGCCGGGATGCCGTATTTCCCGTTCGGCGCGTTCGTGCCCCGGGGGTCGATCCGCAACAGCTTCCCGTGCGGCAGAGCCAAATTCTGAGGATCGGTGTTCCGTACGCCCAGACCGCCGTCCCCGACCGCGAGATAAAGCTTGCCGTACTCGGCCGTGCCCTTACGGGCCGTGGGGTTGAAGTTGATTTCCTGGATGCCGTGGATCTGGCCGCCGAACCCGATCCGCAGCACCTCACGATGGGTGCCGGCGAAGGTGTCGGCCTTGGGGTCGGTGGCGGTCCACTCGTTGATGACGCCGTGGAAGAGCGTGCCCGTCTGCTGATAGTCCGGCACTGCCGTGGTCTGCGACGCCTGCTCGGTGTGAATGGTGTAGAAGACGCCGTTCTGCTTGAAGTCCGGGTGGAACGTCACGTAGCCGAAGCCCTGCCCGAGCCCGCGCCCGGAGAAGAACTGCGGCTGGAACTGAGCCCGTACGTCGAGATAGACGTGCGGCACGCCGTTCTTCACCAGATAGAGGTTGCCGTTCAGGTCGGGTACGGCGCGGCGTCCCGAGCCGTCGGGCACCTCGAGAATGGTGTTGATGCGCGCGATCCGGTTGAGCCGCTGATCGGTCAGCGGCGGCTGGGTGAACGACTGCGGGAACGACGCGTATTCGGTGAGCTCGAGACCGAGCGACGAGGCGACCGGCTCGACCGGAATCGGGTCGTCGATGGGCTCGCCGGCCGGCGCCGCGAGCGCCACGGTCGGCGCGGCCACCAATGTGGACAGAATGACCGCGGCTGATAAAAGGAACCGTCTCATGAAGATCATCCCCGTCGGTTGTAATAGCGGTACTGGGCGGCGACCTCACGCGCGGACAGCGACCGGTCGAGGAACGTGAGCGCGTCCATCCGGCAGTCGCACGGGTTGCGCTCGACCGTGTTCTGCGGGAAGCTCCCGCCGATCTTGATGCCGCGCGGATCGCTCGCGGTCGTCACGTGCGGGCCCGGACCGGCGACCAGCCACGGGTCGTCGGTGCGCGTGTAGAAGCCCTCGACCGGCTTGCCGTCGCGGTAGAGCGCCATCGTCCCGGCGTTGAAGTCGAAGGTCGCCGCGATGTGCACCCACTTGTCCTTGGGCAGCAGCGTCTTCCAGTCCTCGTTCGCGGCGAAGGTCTGCGAGTTGCCGCCGTCGAGGCGCCGGCCGAGCGCGACCAGCCGCAGGGTGCCGTTGACGTCGATCAGTTCGAGCAGGGCCCGTACGCCATGCCCGTCGGAGTCGCCCGTGAGCACGCCCGCGAGTCCGATCGCGTTGTAGAGGTCGTTCGGATCGGCCGTGACGCTGTTGGGCGCCGGTCCGTCCATGGAGCGCTTGAACCAGCCCATCACGGTCGTCCCGCCGACCGCGTTGAAGGCTCGCAGCGTCCGTACGCCGGGCTGCGCGAAGATCCCGGCCTTCCAGTCGTCGTTCCCCGCCGTGGCCGGATCGATCTGGCGGGTCTGCAGTGCTTTCCCCGCCCCGCGATAGGCCGCGTCGCGCACGCGCTGAGCGGCTCCGCCGTTGATCAGCTCGATCTCCGTTCCGGAGCGGCCCTGGTCCCGTTCGAGGGCCGTGTCGCCGGGAACCGGATGGTCGAAGTCGTAGAGCGCGACGACCGAGGAGCGTAGGGACGGATGGACGTCATGCGGACCCGGTGCGTCCGCGCTTACAGGTGATCCCGCTGCCACTAGCGCGATTCCCAACGCGACAGCGATTCCTCCAGTTCGTCTCACAAGGACGACCTTTCAGATTTTCGGTGGCACCTGGACCTCGGCGGGACGGCCGCCGAGATAGAGCTCCCCGAGCTGTGGATCGGCCAGAAGCTGCCGGGCAGGCCCGGAGATGTGCACGCGCCCGAGATCGAGCACGCACCCGAGGTCGGCGGTCTCCAGCGCGCGCCGGGCGTTCTGCTCGACGAGCAGCACCGCCGTTCCGGCGTCGCGCATCCGCACGACCTGTTCGAACACCGTGCTGGTCGCCTTGGGGTCCAGTCCCATCGAGGGCTCGTCCAGCAGGACGACCTTGGGATCCACCATGAGCGACCGGGCGAACTCCACCTGTTTCTGCTGCCCGCCGGAGAGCAGCCCGGCGAGCGATCCCCAGCGGTCGGCCACCACCGGGAAGATCTCCTTCACGAACGCGACGCGTTCGGCGATCTTGCGTTGGTCACGCAGGGTGTAGGCGCCGAGCAGCACGTTCTCCTCGACGGTCATCTCGCGGAACACGCTGTGTCCCTGCAGCACGAGCGACACTCCGTGACCGAGCATCTGCTGCGGACCGGCGCCGGTCACGTCCTTCCCGGCGACGACGACGCGACCGTCGCGGGGCTTGAGCAGTCCCCCGGCGACCTTCAGCACTGTCGACTTGCCGGCGCCGTTCGGCCCGACGAGACACACGATCGCGCCCGCCGGCACGCTGACGCTGAAGCCGCGCAGCACCGGCGCCGCCCGGCCGTAGCCGGCCTGGACATCGACCAGTTCAAATTCGAATTCAGACGCCAAGGTACGCCCCCAGCACGCGCTCGTCGGTGCGGATGACCGAGGGCGGTCCGTCCGCGATGGGCCGTCCCCGGTCGAAGACCACGATGTGGTCGCTGATGCTCATGACCAGGTCCATGTTGTGCTCGACGATGACGAAGGTGCGCCCCTCGGCGTTGAGCTCGCGGATCAGCGTGCCGATCCGGTCGAGCAGCGCCGGGTTGACCCCGCCGGCCGGCTCGTCGAGCAGCACCGTCTCGGGCTCGGCCATCAGCACCCCGGCCAGTTCGAGCAGTTTCTGCTGCCCCCAGGACATGTCACGGGCCTCGCTGCCGGCGAGGTGCTCGATGCCGAGCCGGGTCAGCCAGCTCATCGCCTTGTCGATGTCCGCCCGGCTCTTCGCGCTGGTCAGGCCGCCCCGGGGTACGGCCGCCAGCACGTTCTCGAGGGCCGTCATCCGCGGGAACGTGCGGCACAGCTGGAACGTGCGGCCGAGCCCGGCCCGCGCGATCCGGTGCGGCGCCTTCCCCGTGAGGTCACGGTCCTTGTAGGTGACCCGCCCCGAGTCCGGCTTGATCATCCCGGTGACACAGTTGAAGTAGGTCGTCTTCCCGGACCCGTTCGGCCCGATGAGCGCGTTGACCTTCCCCGCCTGAAACTCCACGGTCGCGCCGTCGAGCGCGGTCACGCCACCGAAGGCCTTCCTCAGCTCACGCGTCGCGAGGCTCATACCGCCGCCTTTCGCTGCTCGGCCAGTTCGGCTGCTGTTACCTCGCGGATGGAAGACTTTTCCTTGCGGTCGAACCGCTTGAGGAGGTCGCCGATGGCCGGGAGGACGCCGTCGGGCATGAAGAGCACGACCAGGGCCAGCAGGACGCCGGTGGCGACCAGGTGGAGGGGCGTGTCGCCGTACTCGACCTTGAAATATTCGAGGGCCGTGCCGACGAGGATCGCGCCGGCCACCGGGCCGAACAGGTTCCGCACGCCGCCCAGCAGCGCCATCAGCACGAGATAGGAGCCGGTCAGGATGGAGAACTGGAACACCGGGTCGAGGTCGCCGAACCACAGCGCGTACAGGCCACCGGCGAGCGCGGTGAAACCCGCGGAGACCACGAAGACGATGAGCTTGTACGCGAAAGTGGGCGTGCCCAGCGCCTCGGCCTTGTCCTCGTCCTCGCGGATCGACTTGAGACCGAGCCCGAACCGCGAACGGTCGATCAGCCACCAGGCCAGCAGCGCGATCGCGAGCAGGGCCGCGAACAGGTAGTAGAAGACCCGGTGGTGCTCGGGGCGGGTCAGATCGAACGGGCGCGGCACCACGAGGCCACGGGAGCCGCCGGTGAACGACGCCCAGCTCTGGAAGACCAGCAGCAGGATCAGCACGAGCGCGATCGAGACGATGACGAAGGAGGCGCCACGCACCCGTAGCGCGGCCATGCCCAGCGGCACGGCGAGCGCGGCCACGAGCAGGGCGGCCGCGGCCAGCGCGACGAACGAGGGCAGGCCGGCCTTGACGACCAGCAGCGCGGTCGCGTATCCGCCGAGCCCTGCCAAGGCCCCGTGCCCCAGTGAGATGTAGCCGGTGAAGCCGCCGACGAAGTTCCACGAGGTCGCGAGGACCGCGTAGTTCAGGACCAGGACACCGGAGGACAGGATGTACGGGTTGGGCGCGAGAGTCGGGAAGATGAGGATGGCCACGGCCAGCAGCGCTATGGCCGTGCCGGCAAGAATTCTCTTAGAAACGTTGGGCAAGGCGGCCTCCGAAGAATCCCTGCGGCCGGAACGCGAGCGTCGCGAACAGGGCCACGTAGAACACGGTCTGCGCCCACGTCGTGCCCATCGGGATCTGCAGCAGGCTCTGCGCCATCCCGAGGACCATCGCCGCGGCCGCCGCGCCGGGCACGCTGCCCAGGCCGCCGACCACGATGATGGCCATCAGCGGGCCGATCCAGTGCCAGTGCAGCGAGGGGTAGATGGTGGTGTCGAGCGACAGCGCCGTGCCGCCGATGGCCGCGGTGGCCAGGCCGATGCCGAAGCCGTAGCCGGCCACCCGCTCGGTGTCGATGCCCAGGAGCCGGGCCGCGTCACGGTGCTGGATGGTCGCGCGCAGGGCCCATCCGAACCTGGTGCGCTTCATCAGGACGTACAGGCCGGAGAGCGCCACGACGGCCAGCACGAACGCGATCAGCTTGACCACCGCGATCCGGGCTCCGAAGATCTCGAAGCTGGCCGAGCTGTAGCCGAGCTGGACGCGGCGCTGTGTGCCGGTGAAGGCGTAGCCGAGCAGTCCCTCGACGGTCAGCGCGATCGCGAAGGTCAGCAGCACCGACATCATGGTGAGGGTGGCCGGCCGGAGCCGGGTCAGCAGCAGGCGCTGCAGCCCGACACCGGCCGCGAAGAACAGCGGAACCGTGACCACCATCGACAGCAGCGGGTCGACGCCGATCCGGTCGTGCATCCACCACGCCAGATAGGCGGCGAGGATGAGGAACGCCGAGTGGGCGATCATCACGACCCGCATGATGCCGAAGTAGAGCGTCAGCCCGGAGGCGAGCAGGGCGTACAGGCCGCCGAGCAGCAGGCCGAGCAGAATGCTCTGGAAGACCAGCATTTCACGTCACCAGGCCGGTTTCGGGTACACGAAGTCGGCCTCCTTGACGTCCGCGGGAAGGACGATCTTGATGTCGTTGTCCACCCACTGCTGGATCATGTGGGCGCCCTGCGGCTTGCCGGTCTGGTCCCAGCTCAGCGGGCCGACGACGGTGTCCACCTTGTTCGCGTGGAGCCAGTCGACCAGCTTCTTCTGACACTCGCCCTGCTCGGCGCAGCCGGCCGCGGTGACCGCGGCCGCGACGACCTGGCCGGTGGTATATCCGTTGGCCTGGTCCTCCTCGGGCGCCTTGCCGAACTGCGCCCTGAACTTCTCGACGAACTCCTTGTTGCTCTCGTACGGCGCGTCCTGGCTATATCCGGTGGGCGACAGGATCCCGGTCGTCTTGTTGCCGATCGCCTTGGCGAACTCGGGGTTCGTCGGCGCGGTCGAGAACGCGGCCAGTTTGGGCTGGTAGCCCAGCTGCTGGAGGGCGACGATCAGGTTCACGCCGTCCTGATACTGCGAGCCGCCCACGAGCACGTCGGCCTTGGCCGTCGCGATCTTGGCCGCGATGCCGCTGAAGTCGGTCGTGTTGGGCGGGTAGACCTCGTTGACGACGGTCTTGACGCCGCCGGCCTCGAGCTTCTCCTTGAGGCCGTACGCCGTGCCCTGCGCGAACGGGTCGTCCATGGCGGCGTAGGCGGCCGTCTTGGGCCGCTGGTCGGGCGGCAGGGCCAGGATGTGCTCGGCCAGGTGGTTGTAGTGGTCGTTGGCCACGGCCGGAGCGGCGTAGAACAGGTTCTTGAAGCCCTGCTCGAAGACCTCCTTGGCCGCGCCGGCGGGCTCGACGAAGAGCATGTCGTACTCCTCGGCGACGCGGGCCGACGGCACCACCAGGCGGGTGGAGAACGGGCCCACGACCAGGTCGACCTGGTCCTTGCCGATCAGTTGCTCGTAGTCGGCGACCACCCGGTCGGCGTTCGACTGGTCGTCCAGGATCTTCAGCTCGACCTGGCGCCCGAGCAGGCCGCCCTTGTCGTTGACGACCTTGGCCCAGGCCTCGTATCCCTCCTGGACGCCCTTGCCGGGCTCGGAGAAATCGCCGGTCAGCGGCAGGGAGATGCCGACGACGATGGGGTCGCTGCTGTCGTTGCCTCCGCCTTGATCGTCTCCCGAGCACCCGGCCGTGAGGGCCAGGGCGAACACGGCGGTCGCGGTAGTTATGGCGCGGAAAGAATTTATCGGCATCCTCGGACGCTCCTCTGCACCGAGTACGAAAGCGCTTCCGAAAGCGCTTACGTACGCTAACCTGTGCCATAGATCACTGGCAATAGCTGGGGAGTTAACGATGCCGAAACCGGGCCCCGGGCTTCGCCTCATCGATGTCGCTCAACGAGCGGGCGTCTCCCTCGCGACCGCCTCCCGCGCCCTGGCCGGGCGCGACGGCGTCAGCGAGGAGGTGGCCGACCGGGTCCGGCAGGTGTCGCTCGAGATGGGATACGTCGCCAATCCGTACGCGCGCACCCTGGCCGGCGGGGCCAGCTCGACCGTCGGCCTGGTCGTCCACCAGGTCGACGACCCGTACTTCTCGGAGATCGCGGGCGGCGTCATCCAGCTGGCCGGCGAGCAGAGCCTGCTGGTGCAGATCTGCCACTCCGGCCGCGACCCGTCGCACGAGCTGCGCCAGATCCGCAGCCTCATCGCCCAGCGGGTCGGCATCATCATCGTGGCCGGCTCCGGATATAGCGACCCCCAGGTGGAGTCCTCGGCGCGCGAGGTCCTGGGCCTCTACGAGCGCAACGGCGGCCGGCTGGCGGTGATCGGCCGGCACAGCCTGGGCGCCGACGCGGTGCTGCCCGACAACGAGGCCGGCGGTTTCGCCCTGGGCGAGCACCTGATCGGCCTGGGCCACCGCCACATCGCGATAGTGGCCGGCACGGCCGCCCTGACCACGGTCACCGACAGGATGGCGGGCGTGGCCGCGGCCATGCGGGCCCACGGCCTCGACCCGGCGGCGATGCCCGTGCTGCACACCGACTTCATCCGCGAGGGCGGCCGGGTCGCCACCGAGCGGATCCTGCGCGACCACCCGTCGACGACGGCGATCATCGCCCTGAACGACGCGATGGCCATGGGCGTGCTGTCCGCCCTGCGCGAGCACGACATCGCGGTGCCGGCCCGCATGTCGGTGGTCGGCTTCGACGACGTCTCGGTGGCGGCCGACCTCGCACCAAGCCTGACCACGATCCGCCTGCCGATGACCGACATGGGCCGGATGGCACTCGACCTGGCCCTCAAGCCGAGGGCGGCCCGCCCCCGCCGCCGCCGAACCGGCCACCAGCTGATAGTCCGCGACTCCACCGGCCCGGCCGCATGACATCGTTCGCCTTGGCCGGCTTCGGTTTCCGCGCCGCCGCCTACCACCGCCTGGCCCAGCTCCTCCCCGGCTGGGAGTGCGTAGGAGCGGTGGTGCGCACACCGCGCCCTCTGCCGGTGCCCACCTTCAGCTCCCTGGCCGAGTGCGTACGCCAGTCCCACCCCGACTTCCTGGTAACCGCGGTCCCACCCACCACCACCCCCGCGTTCATCCTCGAAGCCGTGTCCCTGGGCCTCCCCGTCCTGACCGAAACCCCACCGGCCAACCCCACCCCACTGGCCCACCCCACCCCGCCCGCCAACCCCACCCCACTGACCACTCACACCGGGCCGGCCAACCCCACCCCATCGACCACTCACACCGGGCCGGCCAACCCCACCCCACTGGCCCACCCCACCCCGCCGGCCAACACCCCGCCGCTGACCTCTCACACCGAGCCGCGTCTCCCATCGGGCATTTCCGATATTTCGCTCTCGTCGGGATCGCGGGAGCTGAGCACGGCGGCCGGCGAGTCAGGGCTGCGGAAGCAGGCGACGACGCTTGGCGGGTCCACGCCGCAGGAGCAGGCGACGGCGGCCGGCGGGGCCGGGCTGCGGGAGTTGTGGGCGGCGGTCGGTGGGTCCGGGCTGGTGCAGGTCGCCGAGCAATATCTGCTGATGCCGTCGCATGCGGCGCGGCTGGCCGCGGTGCGGTCGGGGATCATCGGGGACGCCACGCAGGTCCATGTGTCCTCCACTCAGCAGCACCACGCGGTCTCCCTCATCCGCGGGATGCTCGGCGTGGGGTGCGCTCCGGCCATTGTGCGAGCCGTTCGCACCACCGCGCCGCTGCTGGCGCCGCTCGATCGGTCCGGGTGGACCGATGATCCGCGGCCGAGGCCGGCGACCACGACGATCGCCACTCTCGACTTCCGGGACGGACGCTCCGCTGTCTACGACTTCACCACCGGGCAGACCCGCAACCTGCTGCGCCACCGCCGCCTGCTGGTCCGCGGCACGCACGGCGAGCTCCACGACGACGACATCGTCCACATGCCCGCGCCGCGCACCATCGCGCGCACCCCGCTGATCCGCCGCCAGTCCGGCCACGACCTCGACCTCAACGGCTTCGACACCGAGACCATCCTCGCCGGCGACCGGGTCCTCTACCGCAACCCCTACCCGGGCCACCGCTTCAACGACGACGAGATCGCCACCGCCACCCTCCTCGACGCGATGGCCGCCTGGATCCGGGGCGACGGCCCACCTCCGTACCCGTTGGCCGAGGGCCTCCAGGACCAAGCGCTGGCCCTGGCCATCGAGGAGGCCGCCGACACCGGCCGCGAGGTGCTCACCGCCCCGGAGGCATGGTCGTAGGCCGCCCCGGAAGCGTGGGAGTAGGCCGCACCCGGAAACACGGGCATAGGCCGCACTCGGAAACGGGGGCGTAGGACGCACTCGGAAACGGGGGCGTAGGACGCACTCGGAAACGGGGGCGCGGGACGCCTCAGAAGACGCCGATGGTCAGGAAGTCGATGATGACGCTGTCCTCGACGACCTCGGCCGCGGGTGGCGGTTCCACGGTCACGGGCACGCCGAAATCGGACAGCTTGGCGGTGAACACGTCGCCGGCCGACTCTGCGGAACCGACCGCGACGCTAGTGGGACGCCCGGCCTGATCGAGCGCCGCCGCCAGATGACCGGCCCCGGTCTTCTGCCCGGCGCTCACCTTTCCGCGGTAGGAACGGTCGCCCACGGCGCTTGCCCCCTCGGCCTGACGCAAGGTCTGTTCCGGCAGCGCCCACGGGAAGCCCTCGCCGAAGGCGGTCATGGCGTTCAGATGGTTCGGGGTCTTCTTGGCCCACTTGTTCAGCTCGCTCGCCAGGAACGGCAGCTCGGTCTCGACCGGGGGCATCTTGGTGACCTTCAGCCAGACGTCATCACCGATCCGCCGGACGACGTAGAAGTCCCCGGCGACCTCGAACGTTGTCCCGGCCGCGTCCACCACGCCGGCGAACTTCGTGCCCGGGAACTTCCCGCCAGCGTAGCTGTACTCGATGCGGGCCGACTGCGTGCCCAGCTTTTCCGCCCCGAGGGCGAGCGCCGCCTTCGGATCGGCCGGCAGTGAGACGCTGACCGCCACCTCCGGCTGCTTGACGTCGTTCTCCGGCGCGGCGCAGGCGGACAGCCCGAGCACCACCGCCAAACCCACCACCATGTGTCGCATAGCCCCGTGTTTCCTTCACCTCGATCGCGAGCTGGAGAAGTGAACCATGGTCGATGGGGGCCGTCATAGGCGGTGCATCCCTCTATCTCTTCACTTCAAAGGACGTCATGACCGGCAAGGCCACGCTCGTCCTGTCTCGCACCATCGAGGCAGCGCTCGTCATCCTCGGCGTACTCGTCATCTCCCTGGAGGATCCGTGGGAGTTCGTCGCCCTCGGCTTCTGGGATCTCATCGCGGTGCTGTACCTGGCGATCCGCATCAAGCGGCTGCGGCGCAGCCACCGCGACGACAGCAGTGAATGGCTGGCTCGCGGCATCGGCGGGCGGATGGGGCTGGCGTTCACCATCTTCACCAGCCTGGTCGGCATCTCGTCGGGGCTGGCCATCGTGATCAGCGACGGCGACCAGCAGCTGCTGGCCAAGGTGGTCGGGTTGCCGGCGGTGCTGTTCGCGTGGGGCATCCTGCACTTCGGCTACGCCGAGCGGTACGCGAAGACCTTCTACGCGGCCGGCGAGCGACCGCTTGCTTTCCCCAACACCGACCGGCCGGGCTTCGTCGAGTTCGCCTACTTCTCGTTCACGCTCGGCACGACCTTCTCGGTGTCCGACGTCGAGACCCAGACGTCGAAGATCCGGGCGCAGATCCTGTCGCACTCGATCCTGTCGTTCGTCTACAACACCGCCACGATCGGTATCGCGGTCAGCGTCATCACGGGCTGACACGCCGATGGCCGGCCCCCGCGCGGGGGCCGGCCATCGGATGACGAAGTCAGAGCGGGCGGATGTTCTCCGCCTGGGGGCCCTTGGCGCCCTGCGCGATGTCGAACTCGACGCGCTGGTTCTCCTCGAGGCTGCGGAAGCCGGAGGTCTGGATCGCCGAGAAGTGGGCGAAGACGTCGGCGCCGCCGCCGTCCTGGGTGATGAAGCCGAAGCCCTTGTCACCGTTGAACCACTTCACTGTGCCGGTAGCCATGATCTTTTCTCCCTGCGGGCATGGATGATGCGTAGGGTCACCGAATTGATCACGCTGGCGAAGAATATGAAAAGAAAACGCCTAGGAAAATCAAGACCGCAACGCGGGTCACGGTAGCACAAAAAGCAATTCTATTCGGCCGCGCGACGCTCGGCCGCCGCCGTGAGCTCGGCCAGGTCGATGTGCAGTGTGGCCAGCAGACCGCCGTGGCGCGTGGAGTCGACCTCGTCGGGAAGCTGCTCTTCGACGAACTCGGCCCGCCTGGACTGCCCGCGCCGGCGCAGCTCGTCGACGACGAGCTGCCGGGGAACGATCATTTCTGCCTCGATTTTTGGAGGATTTCGGCAGGGTGGTTCCCGTCTGCGACGACCGCTGCATCAGTCGGCCGCCGCAGACGGAAGAAATGAGAGCCGACCGTAGCACGAATCATCAACGCGAAACGATTTCAGGACCACCGAAATCATAAGACGGCGAAAATACCGGCTAGGCCGCCACCGGCACGACCGGGGCGGCCGGGGTGGCGGCCACGAAGTCCAGCACGCCCTCGGCGAAGCGCTCCGGCTCCTCGATGTGCCCCAGGTGCCCACTGCGGGCCAGGAGCAGCAAACGGGCGTACGGGATGAGCGAATGCAGTTCCCGGGCCCAGCGGGTGCCGCCGATGATGTCGTACATGCCGGCCGTGACCAGCGTCGGCACGCGCATGCCGGGCAGGTCGGCCCGGTCGTCGATCGGCTCCGGCGCGCTCAGGTAGGAACGGCGGATCTTCGGGCGCAGGCCGGACAGCTCGTCGCGGCGGGCCCAGTAGTGCGCGAACTGGGCCGGCAGGGCGTCGCGGGTGGCCGCGGTCAGCGCCCGGTCGTCGGCCGCGTCCTGGATGGCGTGCAGGGCGTCGAGCACCGCCGGCAGGGCCGGGTTCCACTGGTTGCGCCGCACGAAGCGGTCGAGCTGATGCCGGGTCTCGGCGCTCTGCTCGGGCCCGGTGACCGGCGAGCTCATGTGCAGGATCAGCCCTGCCAGCCGCTCCGGGTGGCGCAGCGCGTAGTACTGGGCGACCAGCCCGCCGTGGCAGTGCCCGAGCAGGTGCACCCGCTCGCGGCCGAGCCGGTCGAGGACGCGGTCGAGCGCCTTGGCGTACACGGGCCGGGTGTAACCGTCCGGATGCGACGGCAGCCGGCCCGAGGCGCCGGTGCCGAGCGGCTCCACGTAGACGACACGGACCCGCCGCTCGACCGCCGGCATCCGCAGGTACTCCCAGGACAGTCCCGGGCCGCCCGGGATGGCCACGCACACCTCCGGGCCGCTGCCGCGGACGTGGTAGCGCTGTGCGACGCCGTCGACGTCGATCTCATGAGTGCCGATCCGCAAAGGATTCCTGCTGCGGTCCGCGCGAAGGTGAGTTACCACGGTCGATCCCCCCAGATGCCGCTCCGTCGTTGTCCCTAACGTTCGCGCCACCAGGGTGTTCACCGGACCCGTGCAAAACCCTGGCTCAATGCCGGGCGGGCCGGCCAGGGGTACCCCGGTGGTCACGTGTGGCCCCGGTGATGGCCCAGGCCGCGTTGACCAGGCCGATGTGGCTGAAGGCCTGCGGGAAGTTGCCGAGCAGCTCCCCCGTGCCCGGGTCCACCTCCTCGGCCAGGAGATCCACATCGTTGCGGTACCCGGCTGCCCGTTCGAACACCTCGGTTGCCCGTTCGTGCTCGCCGGCCAGGGCCAGCGCCTGCGCCAGCCAGAAGGTGCAGAGCAGGAAGGTGCCCTCGTCGCCGTCGAGGCCGTCGGCGCCCCGGTAGCGGTAGACCAGGCCGCGCGGGTCGACCAGGTCCTCGGCGACGGCGTCGATGGTGGCCCGCATGCGCGGGTCGGTGGCCGGCAGGAAGCCGACGATCGGCAGCATGAGCACCGAGGCGTCCAGATCGTCCGATCCGAACGACTGCGTGAAGGCGCCCCGTGCCTCCGAATAGCCGTCCCGCAGGACGGTCTCCCGGATCTCGGCCCGGGCCGTACGCCAATGACCGGGATCCGGGAACAGCTGGAGCGCCCGGTCCAGGGCCACCCAGCACATGACCTTCGAATAGACGAAGTGGCGCGCGTGACCGCGTACCTCCCAGATCCCTTGATCCGGCTCGCGCCAGCGAGTCGCGGCGGTGTCGGCCAGCGTCATCAGAAAGCGGCGCACGTCGTCGTCCATGCCGGTGAGCTGGCCTTGCAAGGTGAGCGCCGCGCCCAGGAGTTCGCCGTAGACGTCGATCTGCTGCTGCTCCCACGCGCCGTTGCCGATCCGCACGGGCCTGCTGTCGCGCCATCCGCGCAGGTGGGGAAGGGTGCGTTCGGTGAGGTCGTGCTCGCCGCCGACGCCGAACATGATCTGCAACGGCACCGGGGTGCCGGCCGCGGCCGTGGTCATGAAGGCGAAGAAGTCGCCGGCCTCGTCCGGGCAGGCGGCCACCCAGAGGGCCTGCATGGTGAAGCTGGCGTCGCGCACCCACGAGTAGCGGTAGTCCCAGTTCCGCTCGCCGCCGGCCGCCTCGGGCAGCGACGTGGTCGCCGCGGCCACGATCGCCCCGCTCGGCCGGTAGGTGAGGGCCTGCAACACCCGGCCGCTGTGCCGCACCAGGTCACGCCAGGGTCCGTCGTACGTCTGATGGATCGCCGACCACGACCGCCAAGCCTCGATCGTGTCGGCCAGCCGCCGGGCCAGCTGCTCCTGCGACCACACGTGCGCCGGCGTCTCCTCCAGCGTCGACCGGTGCAGAGCGAAGGCCACCGTCTGGCCCGGCGTGAGCGAGAAACTCGCGGTCGCCGTCGCTTCGCTCAGGTCCGGCCGTACGGGTGTGGACAGCACCAGCCATTCGGCGCCGCCCCGGGCCGTGACGCCACCATCGGCGTACCCCAGCAAGGGTGTGAGGATCCCGTACTCGGGTCGCGGTCGATAGGTCATGCCGAGCGTCACCTCGCCCGCGACGCCGGTGACCGATCGGACGAGCAGGTGAGGCGATCCCCGGCCCAGCTCGTGGCCGCGGTTGCCGGCGCCCATGGCCAGGGCCTCGGTGACCCGGACCACTCCGCCGGCTGTGCGGAACTCGGTCTCGAGGACCAGCGTGTCGTCCAGGTAGCGCCGGCTCGACTCGAACGGCTCGACCGGCGCCAATGCCCAATGACCTGCGGTTTCGTCCAGGAGACGGCCGAAGACGGAGGGGCTGTCGAAGCGCGGGAAGCACAGCCAGTCGATCGAGCCGGCGTCGGTGACGAGGGCGGCCGAATGGCAGTCGGAGATCAGGGCGTGCGCGGCGATCGGGACACTGCTCATGCCTCGATTGTCGGCGCGCCAGGGTCCCGCCCAGGCACGGGGAGGGCGGGGACCAGGGACTATCCCTGGCTCCCCCGGGGCCCTGGCGGAGCCAGTCTGGTGACACCACATCCGATGGAGGTCCGCCATGAATTTCCGTTTCGAGGTCACCGTGATCCCGGTCAGCGACGTCGACCGGGCCAAGGCCTTCTACCAGGGCCTCGGCTGGCGTCTCGACGCCGACTTCCCGATCAACGACCACCTGCGCGTCGTGCAGTTCACGCCGCCCGGCTCGCCCGCGTCGATCCAGTTCGGCACCGGCCTGAGCGCGCAGGAGCCCGGCTCGGCCCGCGACAACATGCTGATCGTCGACGACATCGAGGCCGCCCGCAAGGAGCTCCAGTCGCTGGGCGCCGAGGTCGGCGAGGTCTGGCACGGCCTGCGCGGCCTGGACACCAGCGGCCGGGTCTCCGGCCCCGAGCCCGACCGCAAGTCGTACGGCAGCTACGCCGAGTTCAGCGACCCGGACGGCAATGTGTGGCTCCTCCAGGAGATCACGCAGCGTTTCCCGGGCCGCGACTGAGCCTCACCAGCTGACCGGATGGTCCGCGGCGGCGACCGCCGGCAGCCCGAGGCCGCCGGCGGTCGCCGCGCGCACCGTCAGCCGCATTCTCACCCGGTGGCGACGCTTGCCGCCTGGCGGATCGCCGGGGCCAGGGCGGTGGCGATGACGGCGTAGCCGGCGCTGGACGGGTGGAAGCGGTCGGCGCTGAACAGGCTGAGGTCGCTCGCGAAACCGGCGGCCGACGTCATGCCGATGTCGGCCACGTGGGCGCCCTCGGCCACGCAGGCCTGGGTCTGCGCGTCGTGCAGTGCCCGGCTTCCGGCCCGGACCAGCGCCCGCATCTCGGGCGGCACCCACGGCACGACGCTGAGGTCGGGGGCGGGGGCGACGACGACCTCGGCGCCGGCTGTCCGCAGCGTGCGCACGGCCGCCGTCAGATGCGCCACCGCCTGCGCGGGTGGGACGAGCCGGGTCAGGTCGTTGGCGCCGATGATGACCAGCACGATGTCGGGCCGCCAGGACACAGCCTGACGAGCCTGGGCGGGCAGGTCACGGCTCTGCGCGCCGGGGACGGCGAACACGCGGGGCTCGTTGGCGACGCCGTGGGCGGTCAGGTCGGCCGAGAGGCGGGCCGCGACCGTGTCCCGGCCGTGGGCGGCGCCCTGGCCGTACGCGATGGAGTCGCCGAGAATCGCGAAGCGGAGAGTCACCCCCGCTTCAACGCGCGGAGGGGCGCCGATTAATCCGTGGGGCGGTGGGTAGACGTCCGGACATCATGTCGATGTTGCGGACCAAAGCCGTCGAGGACGTTCTGGCGCGGGGCGGTGAGCTGCGGCGGCGGCTCGGTCCGTTCAGCCTGATGGGGTTTGGCATCGGGATCGTGATCGGCACCGGGATCTTCACGTTGACCGGGGTCGAGGCGCGGGATCACGCGGGGCCGGCCGTCACCGTGTCGTTCGTGCTGGCCGGGGTGGCAAGCCTGCTGGCGGCGCTCTGTTACGCCGAGTTGGCGTCCTCGGTGCCGACCGCCGGCAGCGCCTACACGTACGCCTACGCCACCATGGGTGAGATCTTCGCCTGGATCATCGGGTGGGATCTGGTGCTCGAGTTCGCGCTCGGCGCGGCCGTGGTCGCGCGCGGGTGGTCGGGCTATCTGGCGTCGCTGCTCGATCTGCCGCCGAGCCTGTTCGGCGAGGACAGCGTGGTCAACGTGGGCGCGATCGTGATCACGCTGCTGCTCGGCGCGGTGGCCACGGTCGGCATCCAGCAGTCGTCGCGGGTGACCAACGTGCTGGTGCTGGTGAAGGTCGGCATCTGCGTCTTCGTCGTCGTGGCCGGGCTCTTCTTCCTGAAGGCGGCCAACCTCACGCCGTTCGTGCCGCCGGCGCAGCCCGCCGGCGAGAGCGCGTCCGGGCTGACCCAGCCCCTGTCGCAGCTGCTGTTCGGGATCGAGCCGTCGGCGTTCGGGATCACCGGGGTGCTCACGGCGGCGGCGGTGGTCTTCTTCGCGTACACCGGCTTCGAAGCTGTGGCCAACCTGGGCGAGGAGACCCGCAGGCCCAGCCGCGACCTGCCTCTGGGTCTGTTCGGAACGCTCGGCGTGTCGGCGGTCCTGTACGTGGCGGTGTCGTTCGTGGTGGTCGGCATGGTCGACTACCGGCAGATCGATCCCGGCGCGCCGATCGCCTCGGCGTTCGAGAGCGTGGGCGCGAGCTGGGCCGCCCATCTGGTGTCGATCGCGGCCGTGGCCGGTCTGACCAGCGTGATCCTGGTCGACATCGTGGCGATCGGGCGGATCGGCTTCGCCATGTCCCGCGACCGGCTGCTGCCTCCGGCGGTCGGAAAGATCCATTCCCGGTGGGGTACGCCGTACCGGCTCACGATCGCCGTGACGCTCGGGGTCGCGCTTCTGGCCGGCCTCGTCCCCCTCTCGTCACTGGCCAACCTGGTCAGCATCGGGACGTTGTTCGCCTTCGTGACCGTCTCGCTGGCCGTGCCGGTGCTGCGCCGCACGAAGCCGGACCTCGTACGCCCGTTCCGGGTGCCGCTCTCGCCGGTCGTGCCCGTGCTGTCGGCGCTGGCCTGCCTCTACCTGATGACCAACCTGTCGGTGGAGACCTGGCTGCGCTTCCTGGCCTGGCTCGCGGCCGGCCTGATCGTCTACTTCGCGTACGGGCATCGACAGGCTTCGCTTCCTGACGTATCGTCACGCTCCTAGGGAGTGGGAGCGCTCCCAGCACACACTGCTGGAGGTGTCGCATGCGCGGCGTACTGGGTCTCACCGCTGTCCTGCTGGTCGCGGCCGCCGCCAGCAGCGGCTGCTACACGGCGACCGGCGCGACACCCGGCACCTCGGCCGCGCCCCCGAGCGTGTCCACCGAGCTGAAGTCCACGTGCGACGCGCTCGGCAAGGCGTACGGCGAACGGATGGCCCCCTTCGCCGAATCGCTGACCACCCTGGTCGGCAAGCGAACACCGGAGGCCCAGAAACGCGCACAGGACTCACTGGCCGCATTCGCCACCGCGGTCGACGACGCCACCCGCGACAGCGGCGACACCGAGCTGCGAACCGACGGCAAGAAGACCGCCGACCAGTTGCGCGCCACGTCGGGCGACGCCGCGTTCTTCGCCGCCATCAAGACGGAGAAGGACGTGACCACCACGCTGGGCCCCACCCTGAAAGGGTGGCTGACCCCGGTGACCCGTCACTGCTCCTGACCACTCCGTCCTTCAGGTGATTCGCCGCCCGTACGCGCCCTCCGTGCCGCACAATCAACGCCGGGGAGAGCGCGAAAGGACACCATGAACGGGCCGTTCACCATGAGCAAGCACGACAGCGGCGACCGAATCGTTCGCATAGTCCTCGGTGGCGAGGTCGACGCCGACGTCAGCAACGCCCTGACCGTCATGCTGCTCAACGCCGTCGAACAGAGCGGCGTCTCGGTCCTGCTGATCGATCTCGAACGCCTCGGGCTGATCACCGCGGCCGGCATCCGCAGCCTCCTCGAGGGACGGCAGGCGGCGCTGAGCAGGGGGCTCGCCTACGGCGTGGTCAACGCCGGCGGGCTGGTGCGGGAGACCCTGATCGCCGCGGGCGCGTCCGGTCTTCTGTCGCTGCAGCTCGCGCCGACCGGCCACGGCGCGTGACAATCGGAGGATGACCGGCGTTCGCTGCGAGGTCGAACCGGCGGGGACGCGCCTTCTGGTGCGTGTCCTCGGACCGCTGTCGCTGGCGTCCGTCCCCGAGATCCGCGCCACCCTGCTGAAGTGCCTGGCCGAGCGGCCCGACGCGGTGGTCGTCGACCTGGTCGGGGCCACCGTCGTCGAACCGCCCGCGGCCACGGTGTTCCTGGCCGCGTCACGCCAGGCTTCACTGTGGCCGGGCACCCCCCTGCTGATCGTCGCCCCCGACCCCGGCACGGCCCAGCTCCTGCGCGCGGGTCACGGCCGGGTGGCCGTGGTCGGCTCGGTCGAGGAAGCCCTGACGGTGGAACCCGACCGGCACATGCACTCGATCGGCGAGGTGCTGCTGCCCGTCTCCGGCGCCGCCCGGCGCGCCCGCGACGTGACCACCGAGGCCTGCCTGCGGTGGCGTCTGAGCCATCTGACCGCGCCGGCCGGGCTGGTCGTGGCCGAGCTCGTGACGAACGCGGTCGAGCACGCGAACACGATGATCGACCTGCGCCTGACCCAGGGCCGACGCTACTTCATGATCGCGGTCCGCGACGGCAGCACCGCCTGGCCCGTGCTGCCGCCGGCCGGCTCCCTCGAGCCGGACGCGCCCCGCGGGCTGCTGCTGGTCGACGCGACGGCGCTGCGATGGGGCACGCTGCCGGTCACCGGCGGCAAGGTCGTCTGGGCGGCGCTGCGCGTTCAGGTCTGACGATTACGGGTATTCGACCGTCATGACGAATCCTCAGGTTCCAGGCCTTCCCGTCGCGGCGGAGCTGGCCGCTGAGCGTACGAGAGAAGATGTCGAAAGCAGTGCGAACGGCGAGGGCGGCGAGCTGGTCGGCGCCTCCGACGCCGAGGCTGACGCGGCCCGGTCGGGCGCCGACGCCGACCTCGCCGGCGCCACCCGCGACTCGGACGGGGTGGCGGTCGGCGAGGCCGATCTGGAGGCCGACAAGCGGCGGTCCGGCGCCTAGGTGTGGCTGACGACCAGGCTGTAGAACTTGACCTTCGCGCCGTTGGTGGTGCTCTGCGAGGACGACTGGTTGTACGAGCCGGCCTTGAAGTACTGCTTGTACGGGTTGAACGACGACGGGATCGTGTAGCTGGTCCGTGACCCGTTCACGGTGAGGTTGATCTTGTTGCCGCTGACGTTGATGACGTACGTCCACTTGACGCCCAGGGCGACGTTGCCGACCTTGTGCAGCGTCTGCCCGCCGGCCGGCGAGTTCTCGGTGCCCAGGTAGATGTCGCCGTTGGGCCGGTAGTAGAGCTCCAGCAGCGGCTTGGTCGAGCTGCCGCCGGAGCCCAGGTGCACCTGGCCGACGGCGACGTTCTTGGTGACCTGCGGGATGCGCAGCTGAGCGCTGAGCGTGTGGTTGCCGGCCAGCGGCCAGTCGGCGGCCGAGCCGTCGGCGTTCATCTCGCGCAGCTCCGAGCGCGCGTAGTTGGAGTTGGGGGTGGTGACCCCCTTCTCCGGCGCCCAGAAGGTCATCGATCCGTCGTTCTTGTCGGTCCAGAAGTACGCCGGGTTGCTGTACCCGTTCGCCCCCTTGAGCCGTGCCGGCGAGATCGTGTCCGGCTTGCCGGGCGACCCGACCGGCAGCTGCAGCTGCCACACCGCCAGGTTGAAGTTGCCGCCGGGCGGCAGCGACGGGTCGAGGGTGGCCGCGCTGGCGCTGGTGACGCCGATGACGCCCAGCGTGCCAACCACGGCCGCCGACACGGCGACGGCGAGGAACTTGCGCTTGTTCATGGGGAACCTGCCCTACGGGGGATTGGCAAGACGGTTAACAATAAAGCCGTCCATCGATGCCCCGGCAAGCTCCGCGACCTTAAATATCCTTAAATGCGCGGAAGGCGGCGCCCGTGGTGGTGCCGAAGACCAGGTGAGCGCTGAGATCCTTGTAGAGCGTCTTGCGGTCGTACTCCCAAATCTGCTTGTAAAGACCGGCGGCGGGCAGAACCGCATAGCCGGTGCCCCAGACGGCGGCGCCGAACGGGGGCCCGTACGCCACGCGGGGCTTGCGCAGGGAACCGGCGAGCAAGCCGTAGGCGGCGCCGGCGCTCATCCCATAGCCCCAGTGGGTGATGTTGTTGACGAGGGCGGCGTAGCGGTCGTCGAGCTTGCGCTGAAAGAGCCCCTCATAGAGCCGCCGGCCGACCTGCGCCGGGGCGGGAGCGTCCTCCCAGCTCTTGACGCTCGCGGAGAACTCCCACGTCTTGAAGCTGTCCTTGCCACCGCCGCGCCGATAGCGCAGATACCAGAGCGTGTCCATGGCGAGAGTGCCCACGGCACCGGCCACCAGACCCCGAACCACCGCACCGAGAGGTGTCATCACGTTTCTCCTTCCAAGGCTGCGACCCATACTTCTCCCGTACGGGCGCGGAAGGATCCCTAAAGTGACGAGCGCTTCCCCAACTGAACCGACGACAGCCGGCACGCGTTGAGCGTTCGTTTCGCTAGTCCACCATGCCGTGTACGGCTTGGCGCAGCCGCCTGATGCGCTCGCCGCTGCGCTGGTCCTCGTGGGCCACCCAGTCCTTGCCCTCGGCGGCGATGCCCTCCAGCACGTGCAGGGTGTTCTGCAGGCCCGCCGCGTCGACGGTCAGGTCGGCGGCGGTGCCGGGCGCCTCACCGATGCCCAGCTTCTCCTCGCCCACACCGCTGACCGGTATCTCGAGCGGCTGGCCGCTGACCAGAGCCAGCTCGAACGTCCGCTCCTTGTGGTCGCCCTCGGTGACGTGCACGGAGGCGACCGCGTCGAACCGGTAGTTGGTGCGCTCGCGATTGTGGAAGGTCGCGTGATGGAAGTCGAGTTCGACAGCCATCTGGCGTACACCGTCGGGGGTCAGAAGGAAGACGAGCATCTGATAGCGGGAGTAGCGCCATGGACCCTTCACCACCCGTGCCTGATCGCACCCGCGCGCCGGAGCTTCGATGAAGGCGTGGACGATCATGTTGCTCGGCACCAGCTTGTAGTGCTGGAGCGCGTCCCTCATCAGCAGCATGCGATCGCACTCGAGCCAGGCCGCCATCTCGGAGTCGGTCGGAGCGTCCGCCAGCTTTTCCTTCCAACGGCAGAAGGCGGCATAGGAGCCGAGGTACAGAAGCTCTTTCTCCTCGCGTTCGCACTCATAGCGACGGCGCTCCGTGATGATCGCGAGCCAGTCGTTCGCGGCGACGGCTCCGGTCATCACCAGGACCGGCACGGCCAGCGAGGCGTAGAGCGGGCTCATCGGGATCGCGCTCACCAGCGCCCGGATTGCGGCCAGCACCAGAACGGACACGCCCAGTACGACCGCCGCCTTCGTGGAGAACGGGGTCCGGAAACGCCGCCGGTGGTCCCACAGCGTGTCCTGCCGCCACTGCTTCTTCACCACTCCGACGCGATAGCGGATCAGCCAGGCGATCGCGTCGGCGTCGACCTTCGTGTCCCGGTAGGCGTTGACCACCTCGTCGCGGATGCTGCGCCGAATGCCGGCGGTCTCGGCCAGCCACGTTCCCCGATCGACGTCGTTCGGCACGTACCGACCGAAGTATCCGCGGAACATCCGGTCCACCCGGCTGGCGAAGCCGCCGGCCGGCGGCCGGCGGCGCTGTCTCGGCGACCGGAGCTCCCGCTCCTTGGCGTTGAGGCGCTCGTTGCGGTGACGCCACTCCGCGCCGTTGACCGCCCAGAGATAGCCGCCGGCGACTGCCAGCACATAGGCCACGATGGCGGGAACGTGGCCGCTCATGACGACCAGCACACCGATGTAGCCGGCGACAACGGCGAAGAGAACGCCGGCCGTGACCGCCCGGACCCATACACCAGCGGTGGTCTTGGGAGGATCAGGGAACGTGCGCCGGGGCCCGACCGGGATCGGCTCGAAGAACTTCCAGGTTCGTTGTTCGCGGTCGCGCGCCAGCTGTCCATCGGCGGCCTCACGGATCAGGCGCCGCCACGCCTGGTCCTCGAGCGGACCGGTCAGGAACATCTCCAGATGCTTGGTGATCTTCCTGCTCTGCTCCTTGCCGAGCGTGTCGAGCTCGGCCAGGTCGATGGCATGGTCAGTGTCGGACGCCTCGATGTTCGCCAGCAGGCGATCGATCATCTTGATGCCCGCGGTCCAGTTGTCGTCGGCCTTCACCGTCGGACAGCTCCGGGCGTCCTCCAACCGGGCGAAGTCGTCGTTCGACAACTGCTGGAGGGTGCGCCCGCTGAGCAGTGCGAGCAACTGATGGAAGCGCACTTCGCTGGAAACGTAGCCGAGAGCCACCGCCTCGTTGATCAGCTCGCGTGCCCGTTGCGGCATCCGGCCTTCGAGATAGAGGACGCCTACCTCGTACCTCCGTTCGGGCGGGTCCTCGGGGAGAACCTGATAGAAGTTCAGCTCCCGCACGACCGCGATACCGGCCTGCACACCGACCGTCGACGAGTCCGCCGCCGTGTTGGTGGTCGTCACATGCGGCCCGGTCATGACATGCCTCTGACGGCATTGATGATCGAAGTGAGCCGCGCGGCCAGCTCGGCCACGTCACTGACCAGTCCCACCAGCCGCTTCAGGGCGGTCAGGAGCGTACGCCGGTCCGGCGGGTTCTCGGCCAGCGACTTGTCGGCGATGGCGAGCTCCGACTCCGCCGCCACGCAGTCGTCCTCACTCACCCGGCCCTCGCCGCGGGCGCGCCTCAGCTCCGCACGGAAGTCGGCCAGTTGCTCGCCGATGCCTCCGGGCCGGGAATGCCGCGGGCCGTACGAGATGTCGCCGTACACCTGCCCGGTCTGCACTCCGACCCGAGCGTTTCCGCTCGCCGAGTTGTGCGTGGTGATGTGTGACGCGGTGCTGTCCATGGCCGAGCCTTTCGTGACGCGCGGGAGGGAACGGGCAAGCTCGGCGGCGAGCGCCACGGCGAAACTCGCGGCGTTGACCACCGCCTTCTTCTGCCATTGCTGCCGGTCGGTCCGCGTCTTGCTGCCGTCGGCCCGGTCGCTGATGCCCCGGACCACGACGACCGGCAGGGCGCTGTTCAGGTGTCCGGCCTGGGCGACGCCGGCGCCCTCCATCTCGATCGCCACCGCGTCGTTGTAGTGCTCGTGCACCCATCGCGCCTGCTCCGAGGTGACGGAGTCGAGCACGATCTCACCGGCGGCGATGGGGCCGAAGCGCACCTTCTCGGGCGCGCGGCGGGCGACGTGCCGGGCGATCTGGTCGGCGCGGTGCGAGATCTCCCAGGTGCGCGGCCGGCTGCGCTGACCGTCGTCCTCGCTCGTGCCGCCGTGATAGGCGTACACGTGCGTGGCCACCACGACGTCGCCCAGCTGAAGGTGCGGGTAGAGGGCGCCGGCGACACCGACGAAGAGCAGCGCGGCCGGGGAGAACTCGGCGATGGCCCGTTCCGCCAGAACGGCGGCGGGGTGGTTGCCTTTGCCGACGAGCGCCAGAGCGACGCGGCCGCCGGAGGCGAGGGTGCCGACCTCGAACCGCGTTCCTTGCTGGTGGGTGTGCGGCTCGAGGTCGTGCAGCCTGCCGCGAACCGCCTCGTACTCCAGGTCGAGGGCGGTGAGGATCACGATCATCGGACTGCTCCTTTCCGGCCGGCCGCGTCCGCGGACCGGACCATCGGCGGGTACAGCACCTGGCACGGGCCGGCCCGGAACAACCGGGCGGGCCGGCCTGTCTCGTTCCGGCGGGACGGGCCCGCCGGCACGACGAAACCGTCGACGCTCTGCACCTTGCGGTAGAAGTTGCGCGGGTCGAGCTGGACGCCCCACACCGCCTCGTACACCTGCTGAAGCTCGGACAGAGTGAAGGTCGGCCCACAGAAGGCGGTGCCGAGGCTGGAATGTTCGAGCTTGGTACGCGCTCGCTCGATGCCGTCGAGGACGATCTGCCGGTGGTCGAAGGCGAGCCGGAGCCGGCCGGAGAGAATCTCGTCGGCCGGCCGCCACGAGGCTCCGGCGGCGTCGGTGCCGGCCACCGGGTCGGGCAGCCGTGGCAGGACCGCCAGATAGGCGACCGAGATGACCCGGCCGCGCGGGTCGCGCCCCGGATCGCCGTAGACGCCCAGCTGTTCGAGATGAAGCCTGTCGAGGGCCAGACCGGCCTCCTCGGAGAGTTCCCTGCGAGCGGCGGTCAGCAGGTCTTCCTGGACGTGGTTGAGGAATCCGCCGGGCAGCGCCATGGCGCCGCGATGAGGATCGATGCCCCGTTCCACGAGGAGGACCTGGAGCCGCGCGTGCCGCAGGGTGAGGATGACGAGATCAACAGCGAGAAGTACCTCTGGCGGTTCCCAGGAGTCATCGACCATGTTCGAAGCGTAGCTTTTTGTCATGCTGACAATAAGTCAGCCGATGTGCCAACCTTCCCGGGCTGAGACCGCCCCGGACGGTGGGGCGGGCTCAGCCCAGGGGTACCAGGCGGGACTGGATGCTCACCGCGGCGGCGCCCCGGGCCCACTCCTCGAACGGGAGAGGGCGGATCGACAGTGGACAGTCGGCTGCGGCGCCGAAGGCCTGGCGTTCGAAGCCGGCGCGGATGTGGGGCTCGAAGAGGTCGTACGCCGACAAGCCCTCGCCCGAGACGACGATGTGGGCGGGGCCGACCAGGTTGGCCACGGCCGCGATGCCCAGGCCGATCGCCTCGCCGGCCCGGGCGAAGACTGTCAGCACCGCTGGGTCGCCGGCTCGGGCCCTTGTCACCGCTTCGTCGATGGTTTCCGTGCCGGCGGCGGCCACTATGGAGGACGTACCGGCTATCGCCTCCACGCAGCCCCGGCTTCCGCAGTGGCAGTCGGGGCCGTTCGCGTCGACGCTGATGTGGCCTATCTCGCCCGCGACGCCGTGGGAACCCGAGACCGGGCGGCCGTTGACGACCAGGCCGCAGCCGATGCCCTGGCCGACCGTGACCAGGGCGAACGAGTCGGCGCCGGCGCCCTCGCCGAACCAGTGCTCGGCCGTCGTGAGAGCCTTCACGTCGTTCTCGACCGTCACCACCAGGCCGGTGGCCTGGGCCGCCAGCTTGCCCAGCAGGACGTTGTGCCAGCGCAGGAACGGCGAATAGCGGACCAGGCCGGACGCCCGGTCGACGTCGCCCGAGACGGCCAGGCCCAGGCGGCGGGTGCGACCCCGGTAGTTTCCGGGGCCGTCGAGCAGGTCCGCGGTCATCGCCGTGATCTCGGCCAGCACGTCGTCCACCGCCGGGGACGACAGCGGGCGGTGGGACACCGCGCGGATCTTCGCCGTCAGGTCGCAGACCACGCCGATCAGCTCGTCGCCGGTCAGCTTCACGCCGAGGAAGAACTCGCGGTCGGCCCGGACCGTGAGCGGGCTGGCCGGGCGGCCGGCGCCGGGGCCGGTGCGCTCGGTGGCCTCGCCCTCGCTCAGATAGCCGGCGTCGATCAAGGGGCGGGCCGATTTCGTCACGGCGGCCGAGGAGAGCCCGAGTTTGCGGGCCAGGCTGACCCGGCTCTGCGGGCCCGAGGTGACCAGGGCGGTCAGGATCGCGGCGGACGCCGGTGAGGAGGCGAGCGCGGAGTAGTCGTCAGCCGGAGACATGCTTCGGAAGTCAACCGTACCCACGACATGAAAGCTAGGAGTATTAATTAACTTCGTCAAGTATTGATTTCGGCGCGCGATCGCTCATACGCTCGGCGCCACGTCACTGCGGTGACATCGACACTGTGGTGATATCGACGTACCCCGAGGACTCACATGCACATCTCGTACGAAACCGACCAGCGGCTCTGGCTGCTGACCGGCGACACCAGCGCCTACGCCGTCCGGCTGGACGCCGACGACCGCCTGCGGCATGTGCATTGGGGCCCGAGGATCACGCTAGCCGAGGCGGTCGCGCTCGGCCAGGAGATCGCCGACCCGGCCGCCAGCAGTTTCGAGCAGGGAGCGGGCGCGGCCGAGCTGACCGTCGAGGGCGGCGACCACTTCGGGCCGGTGTCGTTGCAGGTCCGCTTCGCCGACGGCACCCGCGGCGTCGAGTGGCGCTACCTCGGCCACGAGGCCGACGGCAACCACCTGCGAATCGACCTGGCCGACCGGTACTACCCGCTCGAGGTCCGGCTCCACTACGTGGTGCACGGCGACGTGATCGAGCGCTGGGCCGACGTCGTCAACAAGGGCCCGGAGACGCTCGACGTGCTGCGGGCCGACTCGGCCGCCTGGAACGTCCCCACCCGCGAGAGCTACCGGCTCAGCCACCTCGTCGGGGCCTGGAACAGCGAGTTCCGGCTCCAGCGGGCCACCCTCCCGACCGCCGAGACCGTGCTCACCAGCCGCCGCGGCGCCACCAGCCACCACGCCAACCCGTGGCTGGCGATCGACGACGGCACCGCCGCCGAGGAGCACGGCGAGGTGTGGAGCACCGTGCTGGCCTGGAGCGGCAGCTGGCGGGTCAGCCTGCACCGCGACCCCGGCGGCCGCACCGGCTGGACCGGCGGGTTCGGTCACGAGGGCCTGACCTGGACGCTCGAGGCGGGCGAGACCCTCACGACGCCGGTCTTCGCCGGCGTGTGGACCGGGTCGGGTTTCGGCGCGGCGAGCCGGGCCTGGCAGGCGTACGTCTCGGAACAGATCCTGCCCTTCCCCGAGGAGGACCGCCCGGTTCTCTACAACAGCTGGGAGGCGACCGGCTTCGACGTCGACGAGGCGGGCCAGATGGCGCTGGCCGCGAAGGCCGCTGGCCTCGGCGCCGAGCTGTTCGTGATGGACGACGGCTGGTTCGGCGCCCGCCTCAGCGACCACGCCGGCCTCGGCGACTGGGAGCCCAACCCGCGCCGCTTCCCGAACGGCCTGCGGCCCCTGGCCGACGAGGTGCGGCGGCTCGGCATGCGGTTCGGCATCTGGGTCGAGCCCGAGATGGTCAACCCGGACAGCGACCTCTACCCCGCCCACCCCGACTGGGTGCTGCACCAGCCCAACCGGCGCCGCACCGAGATGCGCAACCAGCTCGTGCTGAACTTCGCCCGGCCCGACGTCGAGCAGTGGGCCCACGCCTGGCTCGACCGGCTCGTGGCCGAGCTCGACCTCGATTTCCTCAAGTGGGACTTCAACCGCGCCTTCACCGAGGCCGGCCCCGACCGGGTGTTCCTGGAGCACACGCGGGCCGTCTACCGCGTCATGGACCGGCTGCGGGCCGACCACCCCGGCCTGCGCATCGAGGCCTGCGCGGGCGGCGGCGGCCGGGCCGACCTCGGCATGCTCGCCCGCACCGACCAGATCTGGACCTCCGACAACACCGACGCGGTGGACCGGATCGCCATCCAGAACGGCTTCAGCCAGTACTTCCCGGCCCAGGTGATGAGCGCCTGGGTCACCGACAGCCCGAACGTCACCACGGGGCGGACCACTCCGCTGCGCTTCCGCTTCCACGTGTCGATGGCCGGGGTCCTCGGCCTCGGCGGCGACCTCACCACGTGGACGCCGGACGAGCTCAAGGAGGCGGCCGAGCACGTCGCCACGTACAAGCGGATCCGGCCGATCGTGCAGCACGGCACCGCCTATCGGCTCACCGGCGCCGGCACCCTCACCGGCGTGCAGTTCGTGCACGGCGACGAGCACGTGGTCCTCGCCTGGTGCCCGACCCGGCCGTTCGGGTACAGCCCCGGCCCGCTCCCGCTGCCGGCCGTCCTGCCCGGCGCCGACTACCTCGACCTCGACACCGGCGTCACCCACTCGGGCGCCGTCCTGCGCCAGCGTGGCCTGCCCCTCGACCTGCCCTCGGGCGACCACGCGAGCACGCTCGTCCGGCTGCGGCGCCTGTCCTGACCCCTGCGAAAGCGAGACCGTCCCGATGGCACACTTCGACCTCTCACCCGACCAGCTCGCGGTCTACGACCCGGACGTCGCCCGGCCGGCCGACTTCGACGAGTTCTGGAAGCAGACGCTGACCGACTCACCGGCGGGGGAGGCGACCTTCACTCCGTACGACGCCCTGCTGCCGGGCGTGACGATCCATGACGTCCGGTTCCCGGGCTACGGCGGCCAGCCGGTCGCGGGCTGGTTCCTGGTGCCGGCCGGCGCCACCGGCCCGGTGCCCTGCGTCGTGCAGTTCATCGGGTACGGCGGCGGGCGCGGCCTGCCGCACGAGTGGCTGCTCTATCCGGCCGCGGGCTACGCGGTCTTCGTCATGGACTCCCGCGGCCAGGGCGACGGCGACACCCCCGACCTGCCCGGCGTCGGCCCGGCGCACAAGGGCCTGCTGACCCGCGGTGTGCTGGCCCCGGAGGACTACTACTACCGGCGCCTGTTCACCGACGCCGTGCGGGCGGTCGACGCGGTCCGCTCCCGCCCCGAGGTCGACACGTCGAAGATCGTGGTGGCCGGGGCCAGCCAGGGCGGCGGCATCGCCCAGGCCGTGGCCGGGCTGCGCTCCGACCTGGCCGGGGCCATCATCGACGTGCCGTTCCTGACCCACTTCCGGCGGGCCACCGAGATCACCGACGCCTACCCGTACCGCGAGCTGCCGGACCTGCTGGCCAGCAACCGCGACACCCTGGACCGGGTCTTCCGCACTCTGTCCTACTTCGACGGTGTGAACCTCGCGGCGCGGGGCACGGCGCCCGCCCTCTACGCGGTCGGGCTGATGGACGCCATCTGCCCGCCGTCGACCGTCTACGCGGCCTACAACCGCTACGGCGGCCCCAAGGAGATCCGGATCTGGCCCTACAACGGCCACGAGGGCGGCGGCAGCGTGCAGCAGGCCATCAACGTGCGCTGGCTACACGACCTGCTCTGAAGAAAAGCCGGTGACATGGCCGCTACCATCGGGCCATGTCACCGGCTGTCGAGGATGTCGCACGTTTCGAGTCGTCGCGCCCTCGGCTGGAGGCGATCGCCTACCGGATGCTGGGGTCGGCCGGTGAGGCCGAGGACGCCGTACAGGAAACGTATTTGAAGTGGCAGGCGGCCGATCCGCGGCGCATCGAGGTGCCCGAGGCCTGGCTGACCAAGGTGCTCACCAACCTGTGCCTCAACCAGCTCACCTCGGCCCGGGCGCGACGGGAGACGTACGTCGGTCAATGGCTTCCCGAGCCGCTGCTGGCCGGCGATCCGATGCTGGGACCGGCCGACAGCGCCGAGCAGAGAGAGTCGGTCTCGTACGCCGTCATGGTGCTCCTGGAGAGGCTGACGCCGAACGAGCGGGCCGTCTACGTGCTGCGCGAGGCCTTCGACTATGCGCACGCCGAGATCGCCGGCATCCTCGACATCACCGAGGCGGCCAGCCAGCAGATCTTCCACCGGGCCCGCAAGCACGTCACCGACGGCCGGGCCCGCCGCGAGGTCGACGAGGCCGCGGCCAAGCGCATCGTCGAGGAGTTCCTCACCGCGGCCACCAGCGGCCGCACCGAGGTGCTGGTGGGCCTGCTCACCGGCGACGCGACGGGCGTGGGCGACGGCGGCGGCAAGGTTCCCGCGCGGGCCAAGCCGTTCGTGGGCGCGACGGCGGTCGCCAAGTTCTTCCGGGGCCTGTTCCTGCCCAGCGGGTCGAAGCGGGCCCTGGCCGGCGGCACACCGGGCATCTACGCCTCGGTCGCGAACGGGGAGCCGGCAGTGGTCGCGGTGCTCGACGGCCGGGTCATCGGGCTGCTGTGCCTGGAGGTCACGCCCGACGGCATCGCGGCGCTGCGCGCACAGGGCAACCCCGACAAGCTCGTACGGGCCACCCGGCGGTGGGCCGCCACCGACCACGGCGAGCCCCTGTTCGTCGCGTTCGCGTGAGGAGTGACCTGGATCACCTCGCCACCTGTCAGGAAATCGCGGGCCGCCCGGTTCAAGAGGCGAACCCGCGCAGAACAGGAGCGACGCCATGCAGCACCGCATCATCGTTCTCGGAGCCGGATACGCCGGCGCCATCACCGCCGGCCGCCTGGCCAAGCGTCTCCGCACCGAGGACGTCGCCATCACCCTCGTCAACGCCTCACCCGACTTCGTGGAACGGGTCCGCAACCACCAGGTCGCGGTCGGCGCCGCACTGAAGCCGCGACCGCTCACGGCCATGTTCGCGAACACCGGCGTGGCCCTGCGGATCGCCTCGGTCACCGCGGTCGACGTATCCCGCAGGACCGTCTCCCTGACCGACGGCGAGCTTTCGTACGACACGCTGGTGTACGCGCTCGGCAGCACCTCGAACGGCACTCCCGAGCACGCCTACGAGCTGGCCGGCCGTCCCGGCGCGCAGCGGCTGCGTGAGCGCCTCACTGGTTTGAAGAAAGACGACACGGTGCTCGTCGTCGGTGGCGGCCTCACCGGCATCGAGGCGGTCACCGAGATCGCCGAGGCCCGGCCCGACCTCGACGTGGCCGTGGCCACCCGGGGCGAGTTCGGTGACTGGCTGTCGCCGAAGGGCCGCGCCCACCTGCGCAAGGTCACCAACCGCCTGGGTATCGCCGTGCACGAGAACGTGGCCGTCACCCGGGTCGGGACGGACCACGTCGAGCTGGCCGGCGGCCGGACGCTCCCGGCGGCGGTCACGGTGTGGACGGGTGGCTTCGCGGTCCACCCGCTCGCCGCCGCCACGGACCTGGAACTGGGGCCGGACGGCCGGATCGTCGTCGACGGCACGATGCGTTCGGTCTCGCATCCCGACGTGTACGCGGTCGGCGATACCGCGCTGGCCACAGGCGCGGGCGACAAGCCGATGCGGATGGCCTGCGCTTCCGGCGTCCCCCAGGCATGGCAGGCGGCCGACTCGATCGCGGCCCGGCTGACCGGGGGCAAGATGCCGAACGCTCCGCTGAAGTACTTCAACCAGTGCATCTCACTGGGCCGAAGCGACGGCCTCATCCAGTTCGTCACGGAGGACGACGTCTCACGGCCGGGAGTGCTCACGGGCCGCACGGCGGCGGTGTACAAGGAGATGGTCGTGAAGGGCGCCTACTGGGGCGTCGCCAACCCGATGCTGAAGCTCCCGGTCCGCCGCCGAGGCGTCACGCACAACCCGGCATCCCTCTCCAAGATGGACTGATATGACGTACGTGGAAATCAACGGTGCACCGGCCTCCCTCGACGCGGTGCACCGGGCCGCCACCTGGAACTACGGGCACTTCTCGTCGATGCAGGTCCGCCGGCGGGCTGTCGCCGGACTGGAGTTTCATCTGCGCCGGCTGCGTGACGCCTCGGCGGTCCTGTTTCCGGAGGCCCCGCCGCCGTCCGACGACACCATCGTGCGGCTGATCAAGCACGCCCTGGGCGACCGGCGGGACGCGTCGGTACGGGTGACCGTCATGCCGGGTGCCGACGTCATGGTGTCGGTCTCGGATCCCGTGCCAGACACGCCGCGACCGCCGCTGCGGGTTCGGACGGCCGTGTACGAGCGGGATCTGCCCGAGCTGAAGCACGTGGCGACGATGGGGCTGACGTATCACTCGATCGAAGCGCGGCGGGCCGGGTTCGACGATGTGCTGTTCCTGGGGGCGGACGGCGCCGTACGGGAAGGGTCGGTCTGGAACGTCGTCTTCTCCGACGGCGAAAGGGTGGTCTGGCCCGAGGCGCCCATGCTGACCGGCGTCACCATGCAGGTGCTGCGGCGAGGGCTGGACAAGATCGGCGTCGCCTCGGAGCGGCGGAAGATCAGGTCGCTGGAGGGGCTGCGAGGCGCGGCCGCGGCGAACTCCCACTGCCCGGCACAGCCGCTTGCGAGCATCGACGGCCGGGAGCTGCCGGAGCACGCGCCGTTGACGGACCTGCTGTGGCGAGCCTGGCGTGAAGTGCCCTGGGACGAGCTCCGCGTGTAGGGCCCGCTCCCCCACGGGAACGGGCCCTCTCAGCGGTTTACTGCTCGGCGGCGGCCCGGTCTCTGGCCACTCGGACCAGTTCCAGCAGGCCGTTGGCGTACTCCTGGGACTCGGCGTGGGCCTCGTCGAACGGGGGCTGGAAGCCGACGCCCTCCCACTGCTGGGTGGTCTCGTTCCAGCGGTCGTTGCCGACCTCGAAGTCCCAGGCGTCGATGCCCAGCTCGTAGTAGAGCTGGTCGGCCGAGTTGCCGGCGGCCGAGTAGAGGACGTCGGCCACCGGGCCCGTGTACGAGGGCCACGTGACCGTGCCGCGCTCAGTCGCGATGGCGCCGACGATGCGGCGGGCCGAGTCGAGGAAGAACTTCGACTCGTCGATCGACGGGCGGGGCAGGGTGACCCGGCCGTCGGCCTTGTAGGCGCCGGGCGGCCACATGAAGTAGCCGCCGTAGCTGTGCACGTTCATCGCCAGGTTGATGTTCGGGTGGGCCTTGGCCAGGGCGATCACGTTGCGGGACTCGGCCTCGGAGAGCTCGGCCGTGCCGGCGTACGTGCCGGACAGGCAGTTGGCGCTGGCGCCCACGTATCCGTCGAAGTAGGAGCCGACGGTGTAGTTGCGGTTGATGTCGACGCCCCACGAGTTGCGGTATCGGGGGTCGCGGGTGGCTCCGGCGCAGTGGTTGACCAGGTTCTTGCGCTGGAAGTTGAAGTCGTTGAACGAGTAGTTGGCGCCGTCGGGGTTGACGGTCGGGATGATGAAGATGTCGACGGCGTCGACCAGGGAACGCGTTTCCGGATGGGTGGCGTAGTTGGCGAGCAGGCGCTCGGCGAATTCCAGCGTGACGAGCGGTGTGGCCCATTCGCGGGCGTGTTCCTGGCTGTATGCCATCACGCCCGGCTTCGAGCCGTCCCGGGTCTTGCCGATCCGGAGCGCCTGGACGGTCCACGGGCCCTTGGGCACCTCGGTGCCCTGGAGGCCGTCGTCGAGGCGGGCCGGGCCGGTGACCGGCATGGGCAGGCCGGCCGAGCCCTCCTCGACCACGGCGCGGAACCGCTGCGGGTAGCGGGCCGAGATGAACGCGGCGACGTCGTCGGTCGTGCTGATCGTCTTTCCTGTGGTGTCTGTCGCGAGACGTACCGTGAGAACCCGGTCTTTGTAGGTCGCTGAGAGTGGCCGGTTGGCCGCTCCGGGGTCGACGGTCCGGACCTGGACGCCGTTCATGCCCTGATCGCCGAAGGCGACCGATTCGACGATAACGGCGGCGGCGTTGGGATCACCGAGATAGGCGACGGCCGTACGCCGGTAGCCCTGGGTCTTGTTGGGCAGGTTGATGACGTCGACGAGCTTCGGGTACTGCCGGGCCAGGCGCTTGATGCGGGCCTTGATGTCGACCGGCGTCATGTACGCGTCGACGAAGTCCTTCTGATATCCGGTCGGGAGAGCGGGTGGGGTGGCGCCCGGCCAGACGCCCGGGGTGATCGCCCGGGACGTGCCGCCGAGGCTCGAGGAGGCGGTCACCTGCACCGGCTTGGCGGGCATCGGTTGTGGCAGAGCGTAGTGGTACTGATATTCCCCGGAGTCCTCGAAGCGGACCAGGGGGAACGATCCGGTGGCGCCGTCGGCCGTACGCCAGGTGACAGTGATCTCGACGTCGGGGTCATCGGTGGCGGTGGTCGCGACCTGCGTCTGCAGGAAGGTGCGGCCGTTGCTGGTCCACCAGTACGCCTGGAGGAAGTGCAGGGTGTCGGCCTGCACAGCGAGCCTGGTGGCGCGGGCGGCACCGCTCGACGCGCGCTGGATCACCTGGAGCGGCTCGGCGCCCTGCGCGGTCAGCGCGGCCAGCCGGGCGTCGTCGACGACGATGTCGGCCAGGACGGCGCCGTTCTGGGTGCGGGGACGGGCGGCCAGGTCCTCGCCGCCGGCGACGAGGCGTTGCAGCATCGCCTCGTCGGGGAGGCGGAAGCGGATGAGCGCCGATTCGCCGGCGCTCAGTTGGTCTCCCGGGGCCGCCTCGGCGGCCCGCGGGATCGGCATGACGATCAGGACAAGGGCGGCGGCGACGGCCACCCAGCGAGGACGGAACGACATCGAACCTCCTGCTTCATCGAAGGATGTCGCTCCTCACCTCACCTTCCACATAGTCAGTTGTCAATTGAACACGGCGACCAGGAAGTCGCTGTCCGGTGCCAGCGGGCGCAGGTCCCAGGTGCTCAGCATCAGGTTCTCGGTCAGCCCGGCGGCCGCCGCGTCGCTCCGGAAGTCGGCGAACTCGTACCCGCGCCCGGATCCGAAGCCGATGACCGCGCGGCCGTCCTCGGCCAGGTGGGCGCGGAAGCGCTCGAGGATGGTCCGGCGCGTGGAGGGCGCCACGAAGGTCATGACGTTGCCGGCGCAGACCAGGACGTCGAACGTCGCCTCCAGCCGCAGCTCGGCCAGGTCACCGACGATCCAGGTGGCTTCCGGGTAGTCCTTGCGGGCGGCGGCGATCAGCTCGGGGTCGAGATCGACACCGACCACCTCGTGCCCCAGCCCGGCCAGGTGGCCGCCCAGCCGGCCGGTGCCGCAGCCGGCATCGAGGATCCGCGATCCGCGCGGCACCATCGCGTCGATCAGCCGGGCCTCGCCGTTCAGGTCGACGCCGCGCGCGGCCATGTCCGCGAACCGCTTGATGTACCACTGCGAATGCCCTGGATTCTCGGCTTTCTGCCGGAGCCAGAGGTTCTCCTGCTCGCTCATATCACTACCTCCCCCATGATCAGGCCATACCAAGGTATTACCCCACCAGGGACCAAAGTCTCTGGGCACCCAAGTGGACCGGCCACTAGCGTCCTGCACGTGACAACCGCTCCGGTAGTGACCCGCCGCCGCTACGTGCCTCCGCAGCACGGAGCGTGGGCGATGCTGCTGCTCCCCTATGTCACAGGCGTGGTCGCGGCCGGCTTCGGCTGGCCCGACCTGCCGCTGCTCGGCGCCTGGCTTTCCGGTTACCTGCTTTCCTACTTCGCCTTTCAGGCGATCAAGTCGCGCCGCCCTCGGCGTTTCCAGAACCAGATTCAGCTGTACGGGGTGAGCACACTGCTCCTTGCCACTCCCGTGCTCGTCGCGCGGCCGGCGGTGCTGCTCTACGCCCCTTTGTTCGCGGTGCTGATCGCCGTCAACGCGTTTCATGCCCATCGGCGCCGCGAGCGCGCCCTCGTGAACGACCTGGCCTCAGTGGTCCAGAGCTGTCTCATGATCTTCGTGGTGGCCACCGTGGCCGCGGTGCCCGTGCGCGACGTCCTGGGCCCGTTCCTGCTGATCCTGCTCTATCTGACGGGCACGATCCTCTACGTCAAGACGATGATCCGCGAACGCGACAGCGAGTCCTATCGCACGGCCTCACTCATCTACCACGCGGTGACGCTGGCCGCCGTCGTCACGCAAGGGCTGTTTCCGGCGGCCGTCTTCGCCTTGCTGCTCGTGCGCGCCTGGCTCCTGCCCGGCCGCGGACTGGTCCCGAAGCAGGTGGGCCTGCTGGAGATCGTCGCCAGCGCTCTGGTGCTGGTCGCCGCGGTCACCTGACCTGGCGGGCGTGTGCGGCCAGCCGCGCGGCGAGGCCGGTGACCAGGTCGCGGAGTTCGGCCGGCTCCTCGATGACGAACGGGCGGTCCAGGGCGGCCAGTGTCCCCGGGATCCAGTCGAGCCGCTCGGCGCGGATCTCCACCCGGTGCCAGGAGCCGCCGGATTCGGTGGGCGCCGCCTCGGTGGGCGCCGCCTCGGTGGGCGCCGCTTCGGTGATGACGGCGAGGGCGGCTGGGAAGCGGCCGCGGATCTGGTCGCCTGTGGCCTGGATCCGCAGGCGGACCCGGTGGCGATAGTCGGCGCGGGCCAGGCCGGTCAGCACCTCCTCCGCCGGGTCGTAGCCGGGCGGCGGGTCGAAGGTGCCGGGCAGCGGGCGTACCTCGGTCATGCGGTCCAGCCGGAACGTGCGCTCCTCGCCCTTCGCCGGGTCGGTGCCGCGGGCGTACCAGCGGCCCGAATGAGCGACCAGGCCGTACGGATGCAGGAGGCGATCGCTGCGCCGGCCGTTCCCGGCCGTGTAGCGGAACGTCACCGGGCGGCGGTGACGGACCGCGTCGGCCACGGCCAGCAGGGTCGGCGTGTCCGGGGTGGCCGGCGCACGCTCCGTGGCCGTGAAGGTGAGGGTCTCCAGGACGCTCTCGACCCGTTCGCCCAGACGCCGTGGCAGCACCCGCCGGATCTTCGCGGCGGCCGTCTCGTCGGCCGGGCCGGTCATGCCGGTCAAGCCCGCGCGGCGGCCCGCCACCAGGCCGAGCAACACGGCGAGGGCCTCGTCGTCGCTGAACATCAGGGGCGGCACGCGATAGCCGCGCGCCAGGCGGAATCCCCCGTAGCGGCCCCGCACCGACTCGACCGGGATGTCGAGCTCGACCAGGTGAGCGACATAGCGCCGGACGGTCCGCTCGTCCACGCCGAGCCGATCGGCCAGCTCGGCCGCCCGGCGCACCCCGCCCGACTGGAGCAGCTCCAGCAGCGTGAGCACCTGAGCTGTCGGCCTCGCCACACGCCAGACAATACCGGGCGGAACCTGCCCGGTATTCGCTCTAGCGTCACCGCCATGAACCTCATCTCACTACGCGTCATCACCGCCGACATCGTTCGGCTGGTCGCCTTCTACGAGAGGGCCACCGGCACCACGGCCACATGGTCGACCCCCGACTTCGCCGAGATCACCACCGCCGGGGCGACGCTCGCCATCGGCAGCGAAAAGACGGTGCCGCTGTTCGCCCCCGGCTCGGCCCGCGCGGCCGACAACCGTTCGGTCATCATCGAGTTCCTGGTCCCGGATGTGGACGCCACCCACGAGAAGCTCCACGACGCCGCGACTGTCGCCCCGCCCACCACCATGCCGTGGGGCAACCGCTCCCTGCTGATCCGCGACCCCGACGGCAACCTGGTCAACTTCTTCACCCCAGCCACCCCGTCCGCCAGGGCGAAGTTCGGCCTTCCGGCTTAGACCGCGTGTCAGTTGGGGTTGTTGCTGGCCAGCAGGTTGAGCCGGGTGGCGCGTCGGAAGCAGATTAGAGCGCAGGCCAGGCGCAGGAATCCGAGGTAGTGGGAAGCCTTGCGCTCGTAGCGGCGGGCCAGGCGCCGGAATCTGGTGGTCCATTCCAGGCAGCGTTCGATGACGTAGCGGTGCCGGCCCAGGTGCTTCGACGACTCGATGCCCGGCCGGGCGATGCGCGGCACGATGTTGCGCTCACGCAGCAATTCGCGGCATCCGGGGTAGGCGTAGCCC